>NC_011979.1:2115000-2427083 GCF_000022265.1 Geotalea daltonii FRC-32 | reverse complement strand
TTGAGCTCCCGCCCCTGCGGTCACGCCCCGAAGATATCCCCTTTCTAGCCAGGCACTTTCTCGCGGAAATATCCCGCCGCGAGCGTCTCCCCACGCCGAAGCTCTCCCCGGCAGCAACCGACGCGCTCATGTCCCACAACTGGCCGGGCAATGTGCGGGAGTTGCGCAGCCTCATGCGCCAGATGGTCTGGAAAGCTCAAGGATTGACCATCGAGCCGCACCATTTACCGCCAACCCTCCACAAAGGGCTTAATGCAGCAGTCTCTGGCACGCTTGAAGAGCAGCTGTATAAAGCTGAACGTATCGCGATTGAATCTGCCCTGCAGGCTGCCGGGGGTAATCGAGCCCTCGCCGCCCGCATGCTCGGAATTCATCGCACCGCTCTCTATAAAAAAATGAACCGCCTGGGGATGGACTGAGACCTGAGACTTTTAACCACGAATCCTCTCTTAAACGCCGGCCCCCTCTTTTTTTGACCATCCGGCAATTCATCCAATTTTATTGATGTCTTTACTTGCACATGGGTAATGGAAATTTGCAGTCGTCTCTTTTTGTTGAAGTATAAATAAATTTTGTTTATACTTAAACAAAAGACGAAGGGGGACGGCATGCCACAAGCTGCGCTGGACAACCATAGGGTTGATTTATCGGTTCCTGAAGCAAGGGGAAAGATGGCCAAGCTAATCACCCGGCTGTTCGATCTCTGGGACATCTCAACATCCGACCAGCTAAACCTCTTGGGGTTGAGCGAAACAAGCAGGTCATTACTGTCCAAATACCGCAGGGGGGAGCCATTGCCTCCTTCACGGGATGTGCAGGATCGAGTGGGATGGTTATTGGCGATTCACAAGGCCTTGCGCCTTCTATACCCGCAAAATGAGGAACTGCGGTATTCCTGGGTGACACGGCGTAACCTGGCATTCAACAACATGAAGCCTCTCGATCTAATGCTCGATGAAGGAATCATAGGTATTGCAAAGGTATCCCGATATCTCGATCTTGTCAGGGGAATGTAATGCCGCTATTTGATGTGGCCCGTGAAATCGCCCAGGACATATTCAGAAACATTGTCTCTCTGCGGGAATCCCAGGACCTGTTTGACGACCTGACGGGTGGAGATGCTGAGCTATCGGCCATAGCCGCTCATGTTGAGGCTCATGTTAAAAAAACATTGCCTGCCGGATTCATCAACCGCGGGTTTTCCTATTCGACGGCGATCGGATATCCTTTCGAAACACAGCCATTCATGCACTCCCGCTTCGGAGATGGTACTTATGGCACGTGGTACGGGGCACTGGAGAGTGAAACGACCATTTACGAAACAGCTTACCACATGTTGAAAACGGAGCTGGCCATCGAGGGTCAGGATGGGGTGGTTATTCGGGAAAGGGCGGTATATTGGGTATCGTGTAACGCCGTACTGTGTGACTTAACCGGCAAATGTGAAGAATACCCGCAACTGCTGGCCAATGACTATGCTTTTACCCGGCAGATTGGCAAGAGATTGCAGAAAGAGGGACACCCGGGCCTTCTGGCAAGATCTGCGCGATGTGAGGGAAGTAATATCGTCGTTTTCAAAGAATCTATCTTGAGCAACGCAAGGCTTGCATATTATCTCACCTATTACCTGGATGTTCCTGCCAGGAAGCTTACGGTCGAACGCTCGCCGGGAGAGATTATTGCCGGCATAGACGGAAACTGCTGGTTCTGAATCGGCAGATTCCGGAGTCGGACCAATCGATGAAATTGGAGATATGTGGGCCGCCAGAGTCCCCACTTACGCACCTATGGAAGTTCCCCCTAAGAAAGCAGTAATTTTGAGATCACCACTCTCTGCACCTCATTTGTCCCCTCGTAAATCTCGGTGATCTTGGCATCCCTGTACATCCGTTCCACCTCATAATCAACGATGAAACCATAGCCGCCGTGGATCTGGATCGCCTCCTTGGTGACGTACGTGGCTGCCTCGGAAGCGAGCATCTTGCACATGGCAGATTCCATTGTGTAGTTCTTCTTCTTGTCTTTGAGACAGGCAGCCTTGTAAGTCATCAGTTTACTCGTCTCGATCCGGGCATACATGTCGGCCAGCTTGAACTGGATTGCCTGCAGATCAGAAATGGGAGCCCCAAACTGCTTGCGCTCCTTGGAGTAGGCAAGTGCCCGTTCGAAGGCGCCCTCAGCAATGCCCAGTGCCTGGGAGGCAATGCCGATGCGGCCCCCATTCAGGGTATCCATGGCTATCTTGAACCCCTCCCCTTCCTGGCCGAGCAGGTTCGCCGCCGGTATTCGCACATTATCCAGAGCGAAAGCAGTTGTATAGCTGCCGCGGATACCAAGCTTCTTCTCATTCTTGAGGATCTCGACCCCTGGGGACTGGAGATCGATGATAAAGGCAGATACGCCCTTGTGCTTGAGGCTTTTGTCCGAGGTAGCAAAAAGAACGCCGGTTCCTTTGTATCCCCCGTTGGTAATGAATATTTTTGAGCCGTTGATGACGAAGTCGTCCCCGTCATGCTTATAGGTAGTGGCAATAGCGCCTGCATCGCTTCCCGCATCAGGCTCGGTCAGAAGGAAACAGCCAATGACCTGCCCCATATTCAAGGCCGGCAGCCATTTCTTCTTCTGCTCCTCAGTACCAAAGGTAAAAATCGGGCCGCAGGCAAGAGAAGTATGAGCCGAGATGAGAACACCGCTGGAGCCGCAGGCCTTCGACACCTCTTCCACGAGGATGGAGTAGGACAGCATGTCAAGGCCGGCGCCGCCGTACTCATCGGGAAGATAGCTGCCGAGAAAACCCATCACCCCCATCTTCCTGACCAGGCTTTCAGGAATCATGTGCTCCTCGTCGATCTGCATGGCGATCGGCTTTATCTCTTTCTCGACGAAGTCACGAACAGCGCTCTGCAATACTTTGTGGTCCTGACTCAACTCGAAATCCATATTGCCCTCCATAAATTCTTAGAAACAACCCCCGGCAGCGGCGATTTTCAGTCAAAGTTCCTGCCCCCGTCATAGATCACCTCTTGGGGAGATGACTAATGCAGCGAAAATATATTACGTTTACGTTTATGTCAACTATAAATAAAACACATTTATATAATATCAAATTTATCTTTATTATCAATTCAGCCAACCAGTAGTTGACAAATTCAGACGCATGGTCTAAAAGGTATGCATTTACGTAAAGGTAAGATAAATGAGCGAACTTAAAGAAGGCGAAGAAACAGAATCAATAGGTGACTTGGCAAAAACATTTGGCCTGACGACCAGAACCCTGCGTTATTGGGAAGAAGTGGGGATAATCGAATCGGTCCAGCGACAGGATGGTGCCACCAGGGGATTTACCCCCTACTACGTCAGGAGAATAAAATTCATCCTGAAGTTGAAGGAGCTGGGGCTTACCATAAGGGAAATGCAGGATCTCTATTCCGCATATGGCGACGCGAAACAAACTGACAAAATGATCCCGCGCCTGATTGAGATTCTTGATCAGCACATTAATAAAGTTGACGAGAAAATGGCACAGCTTGCCTCTTTGAGAAAAGAAATCGTCGATTACCGGCTAAAGATAATTGAACGGTTCAGGCTAAGCAGTCAGAACGGGTAACCATCACACACTGTAGCCAAAGGCATGGCAGAGGCACAAAAAAGGGCTGATCGTGGAGATCAGCCCTTTTAGTTTTCTTTGGAGCGGGAAACGGGATTCGAACCCGCGACCTTCAGCTTGGGAAGCTGACACTCTACCACTGAGTTATTCCCGCAAAACGAAAGTTATATTTAGCCTATGGGCTTCTCTTTTGTCAACAGGTTTTTGCTGAAAAAGGCCTCTGCTTCTGCCCTCCTATTGGCCAAAATCACAGGCTCCAATTTATTCGGCTCTTTCCCGGCAATAAAAAAGCCCGCTATGCGCGGGCTTTCCTTGAATCTATTCTTGCAAAAATCATTTTGTCTTCGACAGGGCAGCAATCAGTTTCTCAGCCACATCGCGGCCACTCACCTGGTAGGTACCCGCATCGATCTTTGATTGTATCTCTGCCACCTTGTCGGCACGGAAGTTTTCAGGGCCTTTCAGTGAGATGCTGGTCTTGTTGACACGCTCTGCCCCAACGCTTATGTCGACCTTATCACCACCCTTGTCAGTTTTGGCAGCAGCCTCGGCGCCTTTCCCCCCATTGACACCTGATGGGTTCTGCTCAACCTTCTGATGCTTGAGAAGATCAACCACAGTAGATGGGCTGTTATCTTCGATTTTCATGAACCATTACCTCCGTTTATAGTGCTGTTCTTGTCCTTTTCGGCACCATTTGATAAAACTTTAGAAAAATATTGAACTGAAAATCAGATCGGCAGCTCCAGCAACCGGGAAAAGGAATCGATGAACATATCGGCGGACCTGATCTCACTATCGTTCCCATAGCCATAGAGGCAGGCGATGGTGGTTACGGCAGCCGCCTTTCCGGCTTTCAGGTCATGGATACTGTCCCCGACCATGACCGTCTCCCCGACCGGAATGCCGGCACCGTTGATGACCTTCAACAACGGGTCGGGGTACGGCTTGCGAAAGGGAAGCGTGTCTCCCCCGACAATGTCGATGAAGTAATGATCCAGCTGGAGTGCTGTCAGGAGCCTTCGGCACAAACTTTCAGCCTTATTTGACACCACAGCCATCTGCCGCCCCTGCTCCTGCAAGATAGAGAGAGTCTCGCGGACACCGGGATAGAGTGTCGTCTTGTCGGCAATGTGGGCGGTGTTGTAGGCAATGAAGGTATCCAGGCCCCGGCGCAACTCGGCCGGCGACTTGCCGGGCAAAGCCCCTTTGACAAGATTCGCCGCACCCTCCCCAACCAGCTGCCGCACCTGGTCGGCTGTCAGCGCCTTCAAGCCGAAGTCGTTGCGCATGTGGTTGACCGCATCGGTGAGATCTTCCAGGGAATCGCAGAGAGTGCCGTCAAGATCAAAAATGATGAGCTTTTTCATGTATGTCCCATTTCACGAAAAAGGGCGCACGAGGCGCCCTTCCGTCATTCCCACTCGATGGTTGCCGGTGGCTTGGAACTGATATCGTAGACCACCCGGTTTATGCCCTTCACCTCATTGATGATTCGGCTGCTGATGCGGGCCAGATCCTCGTAGGGAAGCGGGTACCAGCCGGCGGTCATGAAATCCTTGGTCTCGACGGCGCGCAGGGCCACCACGTATTCGTAGGTACGGCCGTCCCCCATGACGCCGACGCTCTTCACCGGCAGGAAGACGGCAAAGGCCTGGCTGATCTTGTGATAGTGGTCGGCGGCGTAGAGCTCCTCTATGTAGATGGCGTCCGCTTGCCGCAAGATGTCGGCATAATCCTTCCGCACCTCGCCCAGAATCCTCACCCCCAGGCCCGGCCCCGGAAACGGATGGCGCCAGACCATCTGGTGCGGCAGTCCCAGCTCTTCTCCGATTGCCCGCACTTCGTCCTTGAACAGTTCACGGAGGGGCTCCAAGAGCTTCAGCTTCATGTGCTCGGGCAGGCCCCCCACATTGTGATGGCTCTTGATGTTATGGGCCTTGCCGGTCTTGGCGCCGGCCGACTCGATCACGTCCGGATAGATGGTCCCCTGGGCCAGCCAGCGGGCATCAGTGATCTTGTTGGACTCCTCCTCGAAGATCTCCACGAACAGGCCACCGATAATCTTGCGCTTCTTTTCCGGGTCGCTCACCCCAGCCAGGGCGGAAAGGAAACGATCCTCCGCGTCCACCCGAATCACCTTGACCCCCAGGTTCTGGGCAAAGGTTGCCATGACCTGGTCCCCTTCACCGAGGCGGAGCAGGCCATTGTCCACAAAAACGCAGGTAAGCTGTTCGCCGATTGCCCGGTGGATCAGGGCGGCCGCCACCGACGAGTCCACTCCGCCGGAAAGGCCGAGAATGACCCGATCGCTGCCCACCTGCTGTTTGATGCGGGCCACCGCATCCTCGATGATCTGGCCCGGTGTCCACTTGCCGGAACAGCCACAGATCTTTCGGACAAAGGTATCGATCAGCTGTTCTCCCCGTGGGGTGTGGTTCACTTCGGGGTGGAACTGCACGCCATAGAGGTTGCAGGCCAGATTCTGGATGGCACAGACCGGCGCATTGGCGGTCCCGGCCGCCACCTGGAACCCCTCGGGCACTTGCGAAACATGGTCGCCATGACTCATCCAGACCGGACTCTTCCCGTCGAGGAAGAACCCGTCGAACAGCGGCCCCGGTGTTCCCTGCGCCAACAGCTCAGCATGGCCGAACTCGCGCTTGCCAGCCGGCACCACCTCTCCGCCAAAGTGGCGGCTCATGAGCTGCATGCCGTAGCAGATACCCAGCACCGGCACCCCCAGCTCGAACAGCTCCTCCGCCACAGCCGGCGCCCCCTCCTCATAAACCGACTTGGGACCTCCGGAAAGGATGATGCCGCTTGGGGCAAAGGAACGAATCGCCGCCAGCTCCAGGTCGAAGGGATGGAGCTCGCAGTAGACATGGGCTTCCCGCACCCGCCGGGCGATCAGCTGGGTGTACTGGGACCCGAAGTCGAGGATGAGAATCTTTTCCGAATGTATATCAACGCTCATCAAATATTTCCTTTGAAACCGCTATAGGTTAATCAGACGGACGACCTGTCGGATGCGAGAAAAGCTCCATATGCAAGGCTTGCGAACCAAGAGGAGTGAGGCGTAGCAGCGCTACGTCGCAGCGACGAAGGGAGAGCATAACGCAGCAGATGGACTTTTATCGCATCCGACCTATTTTTCGATGCGGTAGTTGGGTGCTTCTTTCGTTATCATAACATCATGCACATGGGATTCCTTGAGTCCGGCACCGGTGATCCTGACGAAACGGCCGTTCTGCTGCAGTTCTTTCACCGTTTTGCAACCGGTATAGCCCATTCCGGCCCGCAGCCCCCCCATCAACTGGTGGATGTTGGCCGAAAGCGGTCCGCGCAGGGGGACCATGCCCTCGATTCCCTCCGGCACCAGCTTGACCTCGCTGTCCACATCGCTCTGAAAGTAGCGGTCCTTGCTCCCTTCCTTCATGGCGCCGATGGAGCCCATGCCCCGATAGCTCTTGTAAGCCCGGCCCTGGTAAAGAATGGTATCGCCCGGAGATTCCTCGGTGCCGGCAAACAGGGAGCCGACCATGATGACATCGGCACCGGCGGCTACAGCCTTGGTGATGTCGCCGGAAAACTTGATGCCGCCGTCGGCGATGAGGGAAACGCCATACTTCCTGGCCACCTTTGCACAATCGGCAATGGCCGTTATCTGCGGCACGCCTATGCCTGCAACAACCCTGGTGGTACAGATGGAACCGGGTCCGATACCAACCTTGATGGCATCGACACCGGCCTTGATCAGCGCTTCGGCTGCATCGGCAGTGGCAATATTGCCGGCAATGAGTTCGATGCCGGGAAAATTCTTCTTGGCCATCCGTACCGCATCTATAACTCCCTGTGAATGGCCATGGGCAGTATCGATGACGATGGCGTCAACACCGGCCTTCATCAGGGCGTCGATACGGGCTTCCATGTCAACGGTGGGCCCGACGGCTCCGCCGACCCGCAACCGGCCCAGGCTGTCCTTGCAGGCATTGGGGTATTTTCTTACCTTTTCGATGTCTTTGATGGTGATCAAACCTTTGAGGTTCTTGTCGCTGTCAACCACCAGAAGTTTTTCCACCCTGGTATGCTTCAGGTGTTCTTTGGCCTGCTCAAGGGTGGTACCCACCGACACTGTGACCAGATTACGCTTTGTCATGCGCTCTGAAATGAGAAGATCCAGGTTAGTCTCAAAGCGGAGGTCGCGATTGGTAAGAATACCCACCAGCTTGCCGTTGCTCTTGGTGATGGGCACCCCGGAGATGCGATACTTAGCCATGATCTCAAGAGCTTCGCGGATCTTCTGGTTGGGGCGCATGGTAATAGGATCTACTATCATCCCCGACTCGCTCTTTTTCACCTTGTCCACCTCCATGGCCTGGTCGGCAATGGAGAAATTCTTGTGGATGAAGCCTATGCCTCCTTCTCTCGCCATGCTGATGGCGGCGCGAGACTCGGTTACCGTATCCATTGCCGCACTGACAAGAGGAATATTCAATTGGATGTTGCGGGAAAGCTGGGTGGAAAGATCAACATCGCGGGGCAGAATCTGGGAATGGGCAGGTAGAAGCAGCACGTCGTCGAAGGTCAGACCCTCAAGGATGCTATTGTCTAACATTACGAACTCCTTTGCTCGAAAAATCGTCGAAATATTAACCAGACAAGCTATTACAGCCCCCCCACCAAGTCAAGTTAAAAGGGCTTAAAGAGGGTATACACTCTGTCAGGTCAGTTTGGTATGAATACCTGCTTGTCCTTGATCCTGGTCAGAGTCGCGACTATGAGCCTGACCGCATTTTCCAGGTCTGAGAGCGAGAGCACCTCGACGGGTGTGTGCATGTAGCGCAGCGGAATTTTCACCAGGGCAGTGGCGACACCTCCCCTGGAAATTTGCATCACATTGGCGTCGGTGCCGGTGGCCCGCGGAATGCCGGTGAATTGGACAGGAATGTTTTCCGCAGCCGCCGTTTCAGCCAAAAGATCGAAGAGAGCCGGATTGATATTGGCGCCACGGGGCAGGATCGGCCCCTTGCCGATCTTCACCTCGCCGTTATGCTTCTTATCCACGTCAGGCTGGTCTGTGGCGAAATCCACCTCGACGCAGATGCCGATATCAGGGTTGACTGTATAACTGCTGGTGGTGCCCCCCCTCAACCCGACCTCCTCCTGAACCGAGGAAACTCCATACAGATCGACCTGAAGTTTGGCGCTCAACTCCGAAACCTGCCGCAGCACTTCGGCAACGACAAAGCTTCCCGCCTTGTCGTCGAACCCGCGACTGGTGACACGATCACCCTGCAGCGTGCTCAGACTGACGGCGAAGGTCACCGGATCACCGACACGAACGAGTGCTTCCGCCTCTTTCTTGCTTGCTACGCCGATATCTATGTACTGGGCGTCCAGCTTCACCACTGTTTCCCTGTCCTTGGGCTCCATCAAATGAATGGGCTTCTTGCCGATCACGCCGGGGATGATGCCCTTGCTGCCATGGATATTTACCTTCTGACCGGTGGAAAGATGCGGATCGACGCCGCCAATGGCGCCGAAATAGATGAAGCCGTTGTCATCCATATACTTGATCTGGAAACCTATTTCATCGGAATGACCGACCAGCATCACCCGTGGGCGATTTTCACCGCCGCCCTCGATGGCACCGAAGACATTGCCCATGACATCGGTACTGATCGCTGCGAATGGAGCGACATAAGAGCGGAAAACCCGCTGGGCAGGCTGTTCGTAACCGGAAGGACTGGGAGCCGCCAAAAGGTTCTGTAAAAATTCAAAGGATTGATCGCGCATCAACTACCTCCATTAATTAATTGCCAAATTAACCACCGCCGACCGCCGACCGCCGACCACCGACCGCTTTTCCCTACATGGGATATTTTCCCAATGTGGCCGGGTCGAGCTTTTCCAGGAAATCGACGAAGCGTCGGGCATCATTTCCCCCTGAGAACTTACCTTCTTTCAGATCAAGCAGCGGCGCTTCCCTGACCACATCTTCGTGGACCATAACCGGAATCTTATATTTCAGTGCAGTGAGCAACGCTTCCGTCACCCTGATTTCAACCCGGATTTTCTTTCTTTTGCCGCTGAACTTGACACATGCGTTGAAGACACCGTCACGAAGGCTTTCGATTGCGATCGATTCAATTTTCAGTTCAAGCTGCTGCATCAACGCGGTCAACAGATCTCCACTCCCGGCACGTATCAGGTCCCGGTTGATCAGTTCAAGGGCAACGGGGACCGATTCCTGCTGGCCTATCCAGATCGGAAGCGAATTTTCCCCTGCATCGTCCTTGAGAATTATTACCGGCATCTGGGCAATGGAGTCCAATGCAAACCCGTATATCTTCATTTTATAGTACATGCGTCTCCTTGGCACATCTTTGACCGATTTCTGCCCATTAAATTCAGTTGCACAATTCACCCTGCAGCGAGTTCTGCTCTCCCCTGGTAATCGTCACCCTTACCATTTGTCCTACCAGAGCTGGATCTGCCGTAATATTGACGATCCGGTTGCCCGAGATCCGCCCGTAGATTTGCCCTCCCCGCCGGCTTTCTCCTTCCACGAGCACCTCCTGCACACTTCCCTCAAAACTTCTGTTGTTTTCCAGGGTAATCTTTCGCTGCATTGCCAGCAGCCGGTCGAGCCGCATCTGTTTTTCCTTCTGGCTGATATGGTCGGTATAGCCTGCCGCCTTGGTTTCCGGTCTTTTCGAATAGATAAAGGAAAAAACATCGGTATAGCGAACCTCCTCCAAAAGAGACAGGGTTTCCTGGAAGTCGGTCTCTGTTTCACCGGGGAATCCGACGATAATGTCGCCGGTAATCTGGATGCCCGGAGATACGGTTTTGAGCTGTCCGATCAGCGACAGATATTCTTCGCGGCTATAGCCCCTGTTCATAGCCGAAAGGACGGCATTACTGCCTGCCTGGGCAGGGAGATGAACGTGTTTACATAATTTGGGCATTTCGGCAAAGCAGTCAATGAGCTGCCGTGAGAAATCCTTGGGATGTGATGTGGTAAAGCGTAGCCGTTCAATGCCGGGAATTTCGGAGACTTGACGCAGCAGGGTGACGAAATCCAGCTCCCCATCGCTTTTCAGACCATAGGAATTGACGTTCTGACCCAGAAGGGTTACTTCCTTGACCCCTTTAGCTGCCAACTGGGAGATCTCTTCGAGAATATCGGCTGATCGGCGGCTTATTTCCCTGCCTCGCACATAGGGGACGATGCAGTAGGAACAAAAATTGTCACATCCTTGCATCACGGTGACAAAACGTGAAACGCCATTGGTGCTGTTGTCTACAGGAAAGAGATCAAGGCGTGAGTCATTGTCGATGAAATCCGTCTCTGCCTGACGCTCCCCCTTTTCGGCAGAAAGAACCAGCTCTGGCAGCAGATGCAGATTATGGGTGCCGAAGACAAAATCCAGATGAGGAATATTCAACAGCAGCCGTTCCCCTTCCTGCTGGGCGACACAACCGCCAACACCAATCAGTATTTTTGGCCTCTTGCGCTTCAGCCCCTTGTACTGGACAAGGTGGTTATAAACCTTCTCTTCCGCCCGTGCCCTTACACTGCAGGTATTGAGGATAATAAGATCAGCCAGGGAAGAATCATTGGTGGGGCGATAACCTATATTTTTCAGCAAGCCTGCAATTTTTTCCGAATCACTGACATTCATCTGGCAGCCGAATGTTTGCAGGTAAAGCAGTTTTTCTTTAATCACGTTAATCCTTTAGCACCTAATTTGCCGTTAATATTACGCAACTATCCGCTAAGTCGTCAATCTATTTCCCGTGCATGTCTTTCGACAGGATGGCGTAGCCATTAAACCACTTGCAAAACAGGCATTGCCGTACCACAAATATATAACATTTTGAATATAAAGAAGTATCTATAGTTGGGCCTGGGAATTGCATCGGTGAAATGAAATATATGGTTAAATGAATTTTAAGCTAAAGTTAATTGAAAGTCTGCCGACGAGATTAATAAGGTCTCGCCGGATAAAAAAAGTAAAGGAGAAGACATGAAACCCATTTTGAAGAAAACCTTGCTAAGCTCGTTGCTGTTCGCATTTACCCTGCCGATGCCTGCAATGGGGGCAGACCAGGACCTGCAGCAGAAGTTGGACGCCCTGTCCAAGGAAGTCGAAGCACTGAAGCAGCAGACGAAGAAAACAGATGAGAAATCCATCGGCCGCTGGCTCACCATCGGCGGCGACTACCGTTTCCGGGTCGATTCCCTGCGCGGCAAAGTGCCCAGCTACTATCAATTCATGGGTCCAACTGCCATGCCGGTGCTGATGCCGGAGTCCAAGCCGAAGAACGATGCGCTTATGACCAACCGTTTCGGCCTTAACCTGAAAGCGAAGGCCACCAAGGACGTAACCGTTACAACCAGGCTGCTCATGTACAAAACCTCCGGCAACGGCACAGCCGATGCCACCAATGCCGGCTTTTTTGCCGACCGCAGCCAGATCCTCGACGGCACCATCGGCCACGTTCCCAGCGACAACACCCTGCGCGTCGACCAGGTTTTCGCAACCTGGAGCAACATCGCCGATCAGCCGATCTGGTTCTCCGTCGGCCGCCGCCCCTCAACCGCCGGTTCTCCTACCCATGTCAGGCAAAACAGTGAAAGGCCGGGTAATGGTGGCGTTCCGGGCCTTCTGGTGGACTATGCCTTCGATGGTCTGACCCTGGGTTACGCTCCTGACATTGAGGCGCTTCCCGGTGCCTACACAAAGTTGTGCTACGGCCGCGGCTTCGAAGCCGGCTACAGCAGCCAGAACAATCTGCGGGATACGGACATGATGGGCATTCAGATCGTGCCGATTGACACCGACCCCCTTCGGCTTGATTTCCAGTGGAACCGCGGTTTCAACATCTTCGACAACCCCAACAATGTGGGCAACCAGCTGGGCGACATCGACTGGTATGGTCTCGGCGCCCTCAGCACCCTTAAGAATGTCGGCCCCGGCAACTTGAACCTCTTTGCCAGCACCGGCATGAGCATCACCCATCCCAACGGCAATCATGCATTGCTTGCAGGTGCAGGCTCACCCGATTCCGGCGCAGGACTGCTTATGAACGGCACCGATGTGAAGGATAACACCGGCTACTCCGCCTATGTCGGTCTCCGCTATGATCTGCCTACCGGCACCAAGCTCGGCGCTGAATACAACTATGGTTCCAAATACTGGATGCCTTTCGATCCGGCAGCTGATGATATGTGGACCAGCAAGCTGGGTACTCGCGGCAATGTCTATGAAGCTTATATAATTCAGGAACTGAAGCTGCAGCCCATTTCCTCATACCTGAGCAAGGTCTTCTTCCGGCTCGGCTATCAGTACTACGACTTCGAATACACCGGCAGCAACAACTGGGTGGGTGCTCCGGTTAAAATTGCAGATCTGACCGCCAGCCCCATGAATGCGCAAATGTTTGCACCTCTGAAGTCTGCTCAGAATATCTATGCCACCTTTGAGGTCAAATTTTAATATGATGTACAAAAGAAGCGAGGGGTTGACCCCCTCGCTTTCTCACGAAGCAAAGTTTTTCGGCTTGGTGCCGGATATAAAACAGAACGAAAGTTCAACGTAAAAAGGAGCAACAAAATGAAAAAGCTGGTTTCACTAATGATCTTGTTCGCCATCTTCAGCATTACCTGTCTGTCTTTCACCTCTACGGCCAGTGCCGAAGAAATCAAGATGGTCGGTGTCATCACAAAGATCGACATAGCCGGCAAGGACGCCAAAACAGCCACTGCCACTTTAAAGGACAACAAGAGTGGCGACCTGATCGAAATCACAGTAAATGATGACCTTACCCTGGATAAATTCAAAGATCACCGCATTGTAGATGGTGATGAGATTCGCTGCAAATATGAGGTTGTCAATGGCAAAAATGTCAGCAAGCTTTTCAGGAAAACTGCAGGATGCTGATTTGATCAACAATTGATTTTCTCTTCAATCGCTGTAGTTATCAGATTGCAGCGTTTTTCTTTAGAATGCAAATTGCAATATTAATATATATGATATATCAATTCATATTTACAAGGAGTCAGTCATGAAGAATTTTTTTGCGACGGTTCTATGCCTGTTGCTCGGTGTGGTTCAAGTCATGGCCGCTGATCATCCAGGCAAGGAAAGCATTGAGAAAAACGGCTATAAGGGTCCTGAAACCTGCGAAGAATGCCATCCCGGTACAACCAAAGGGTTCCTTCAATCGGTACATTGGAAACATGCCTCAAAGGTAAACAATGTTGAAGGGCTTGACCCGAAAAAAGAGTACGGCATGAAAAACCGCATCTACACCATGTGCAACGGCAACGATATCGTCAACAACCTCAAGGAGATTCCCAAAAGTCCTGAAACGGGAAAAACAAAATTCACCGGCTGTAATACCTGCCATCCGGGCAATCATTTGAGTGACGTGGGAAGCACCGGCGCAGATGCTGAAGGCGCCATAGACTGCTTGGTATGCCATTCGACCGACTACGATTTCCGCCAGAGAAAGCCCTTCAAGAATGAAAAAGGCGAAGTCGTCATGGGGCAGGACAGGAGCACTAAGGCAGCCCTCGCCATCGGCAAGCCGACGGTGAAGAACTGTATGGTCTGTCATGAAGCTGCAGGCGGTGGAGTCCTGGTAAAAAGAGGATTTGCATTTAACAAGGAAACAGATGCCCATGCGGCAAAGGGAATGGTCTGCGTCGACTGCCATAAAACAAAAAACCACAAAATTCCAACGGGCTTCGACCCCAACAACTGGGCCAATGACGGCGTGCGCGTATCCTGCGCGGACACTGCCTGCCATGGTAACAGCCCACACAAGGATGCAGCTCTGAATAGACACACGACCCGCATCGCCTGCCAGACCTGCCATATTCCCAGAACCGGGGGTGCTTTCGCCAAGGATTTCACCAAGTGGGAACAGGGATCGGACAAATTTTACGAGCCGACTACCCTGAGGAAAGAAGCCAATGAGACGGTACCGGTTTATGCCTGGTACAACAAAACCGTGAAGAACACCCCAACCTTTATCGGGCCGAAGGGCAGCCGAAAAGACAAGAGCAGCAAGATTTATCCGTTCAAAATATTTCAGGGCAAGGCTTTCTTCGATAAGAAGACAGGGCAGCTGCTTTCCATGGATTTCGCCCCCCCGATGGCAACCGGTGATACTCTGGCAGGAGTAGCCTCGGCAGCAAAGACTCTCGGCATCAAGAACTACACTCCAGTTCCTGGCTGGCAGACCATTTACTTCGGCAGCAATCATCTGGTGACAAAAGGCAAGGCCCTTTTCTGTGCCAACTGCCACGCGCCCAATGGAGTCCTGAATTTCAAGGACCTGGGCTACACGGACAAGGAAATTTTAAGACTGACCAGTCCTGAAATTTACCTGGAAAACGTACTGAAAAAGCAGAAGGAAGACTGGTAGAGGAAGGCTCTTAAATTTCGGGGGCGGTCGTAAGGCCGCCTCTTTTTTACGCCTTATACTAAGATATTCTTCTTGACACAATCCTGGAGCAAGTGCTATAAATCTAACTTTCGAAAATTTAAACGGCTTTTTTAAATAAATGGAGGTGCAGTTTGGCAAATCACAAGTCAGCCCTTAAGAGAATCAAGCAAACAGAAAAAAGAACAGAAAGAAATCGTCATGTCCGTTCAACCCTGCGGACTTTCATAAAGCGTGTTCGTGAAGCAGTAGCAGCAAAAGACGCCAACCTTGCCAAAGAAGCGCTGGCTGCAGCAATCCCCGTAATCGACGGAGCCGCATCCAAAGGGGTCATACACTCCTCCAATGCCTCACGCAGCGTCTCGCGCCTTACCAAACTGGTTAATACACTGAGCTAACGAATCATAAGACAGCATGTTAAAAGGGATTCCAAGCAGGGATCCCTTTTTTAATATCAGCACCTGCCCTACACGGTTACTTTCCGCACACCTCCATGGTGAACCGCTCCAGCAAAGCTGCCGGTTTCCCGCCACTTGTTTTCAACGCCGAATCCAGTTCAAGCAGACGTTCAAAAATAACCTTCAGTTCAGCGGTCCGGTAGTTTCGCGCCTGATCCATGACCTTTTTCAGAAAATATGGGTTTATGCCGGCAGACTTGCCGATTTCGGCGCTGGACACTCTGCGATCCATCAGTTCACGCACTCGCCAGAGCTGCCTGAAATGACGTGCCAGCATGGCCAGAAGCATCAAGGGTGCCTCCCCATCACGCAGAATAGTGTAAAGGGTACGCATGGCTTTGGTCGGATCTTTTTCGCCGACCGCATCTGCCAGTTCAAACACCGTGTCCACCTTGGTGTCCGAGACCACAGCTTTTATGTCATCCATAAGAATGCTGTCTCTGCCGCCACAATAGGTAACCACTTTCTCAATCTGCGACGCCAGTTCCTGGAGGTTATTCCCCACCATATAAGCCAAAAGGTCGGCAGCTGCCGGATCGATGCGCTTGCCACAGGCCTTTATCTCTTCACGGATGAATGCCCCCAGCTGATTTTCGTAGGGGCGCTTGAATTCCACCAGACAGTCAGACTTCTTTATTTCCGCAAAAAATTTTTTGCGCTGATCTATTTTTTCTCCCTGAAAAATCAGGCAGGTAGTAGGGGAAGGATTCTGCAGGTAGGTCAGTAGTACATCAAGGGCGGCGGCTGAAAGATCCTGGCTTTTCTTGACCAGAATGGCGCGCCGGTCGGCAAACATTGGCAGGGTCTGGGCCGCACTGAAGATCTCTTCCCCCTTGCACTCGTTGCCGTAAAAAATATTGAAATTGAAATCGCGGAAATCGGCGGAAACGATCCTGTCAAGCAGCCGTTTTACACCCTTTTCTATCAGATAGGGCTCGTCGCCGTAAAGATAGTAAAAGGGAGCGATGCTCCCTTTATCCACCGCCCGGGTAAATTCATCAGGTTTCATATTTTGGACCTAGAAATCTTCCTGCATCTTTTCATGCAGCTGTTCCGCCAGGCGAATGCATATTTCGGCTATGGCGGCAGTCTCACTATTTTGCTGCAAGGAAATGTCAACTTGGGCGGGATAATCCTGACTTTCGGCAACCTCACCTCTCCAGACGATTTTACCCGTTTGTCGCTCGACAAGGCTCGCAGCAAGTTTTACCGTCGATCGATACCCTGCAATGCGGTCGGCTGCCGTGTAGGAAACCGGAGCAACGGCATAGGAAAGCACGGCACCGCTCAGTACAAGACGGGCAGTTGTTTCATTCACGGAGTTGCCGCCGCTGTGCCGGGCAAACTCGTCAATGATACTCTGGGTCGCCACCGTTTCAAGACCGGCCCGATAACTCTTGTTGGCAAAGATCCTGATATGAACGCCGTCCAGCCCATCATTCGAACTACCGATCCCCCCAAGATGGTGGTACCCGCATCCGGAAAGAATTCCTGTCACGTACAGCAGAATGAAAAATATTAATTTTCGCAAAAGTCCACCTTTATCCGACAACGATGTTAACCAGCTTGCCGGGAACGTAGACAATCTTTTTTATGTTCATGCCGTCAATGAGCTGCCTGATCTTTTCGTCGGCAAGGACAGCTCCTTTTATGTCTTCATCGGTCGCGCTTGCTGCTACGGTTACTTTGCCGCGGAGCTTGCCGTTGACCTGAACCACCACCAGCAGCTCTTCATCAACTGCAGCGGCAGCATCAAAGGCAGGCCAGGCGGCCTCATTGAGATTATCTTCATGGCCGAGACTCTCCCACAGTTCCTCGGCAAAATGAGGTACAAATGGTGCCAATAGCAATACCACCGATTCAACGGCCTCTTTCAGCACCGGCACATTGCGGGGCTGGTTTTTGGGCTCAAATGCCTGAATGGCGTTGACCATCTCCATTATGGCAGCGATGGCCGTGTTGAAATGGAATCGGTCCTCGATGTCATCGGAAACCTTGCGGATGGTCTTATGCACCAGACGGCGCAATGTTTTACCCTCATCTGTAAGGGCTGCAGCATCGAGAGGACCTGTGGCGGATATCAATGGCAGGCATTCGTAGACAAGTTTCCATACCCGGTTCAGGAACCGATAACTGCCGTCGACTCCCTGGTCGCTCCAGTCGAGATCTTTTTCGGGGGGGGCGGCAAATAATGAGAAAAGCCGTGCCGTATCAGCGCCGTATTTTTCTATGAGCGCATTGGGATCGACAACATTGCCTTTGGATTTGCTCATCTTCGAACCATCCTTGATGACCATGCCCTGGGTCAAAAGGTTGGTGAAAGGTTCGTTGATGTCGCAGTATCCCAGGTCGCGCAGGACCTTGGTAAAAAAGCGGGCATAGAGCAGATGCATGACCGCATGTTCAATGCCGCCGATATACTGGTCAACGGACATCCAGTATTCGGTCTTTCCCTTGTCGAGAGGACCACAGGCAAAATCCGGGCAGCAGTAGCGGAGGAAATACCATGAAGATTCCACAAAGGTATCCATGGTATCGGTCTCGCGACGCGCATCCTTGCCGCATAGCGGGCAAGTGGTTTTGATGAAGGAATCGATCTTGGACAGCGGGTTGCCACCTTCACCGGTGAACGTTGCGTCCATGGGAAGTACAACCGGTAAGTCCTTTGCGGGCACAGGTACGGCGCCACAATCATCGCAGTAAATAACTGGAATCGGGTTTCCCCAGTAGCGCTGCCTGGAAATGCCCCAATCTCGCAGGCGGAAGTTGACAGTCTTTTTACCCAGTCCTTCCTGCTCCAGAAAATCGGCGATCTGTTCCTTGGCCACTGCACTGTTCAGGCCGTCGAAGCGGCCCGAATTAACCATGATCCCTTCGGCGGTATAGGCCTCGGTCATGGTGGCGACATCAAGTGATCCACCCTCAGGCTGGATCACCACTTCCATGGCGATAGCATATTTGCGGGCAAATTCAAAGTCGCGCTGATCATGGGTCGGCACAGCCATAACCGCGCCGGTGCCATAATCGGTCAGGACAAAGTTTGCCAGGTAGATCGGCATGCGCCGATTGGTGACCGGATTGATACAGTAGGAACCGGTAAAGACACCTTCTTTTTCGAAGTCTTCGGCCGTGCGCTTGATCTTGTCGGTTTTTTTCACTTTGTCCAAAAAGGCATTGACAACAATCATATTTTCAGCCGTTGTCAACTGCAGGGCCAGTGGGTGCTCAGGCGCCAGCGACATGAAAGTGGCGCCGAAAAGTGTATCCTGGCGGGTAGTAAAAACCTTGATGGCATCTTTTCTGCCTTCTATGGAAAAGTCAATCTCGCAGCCGGTGCTCCTGCCGATCCAGTTGCGCTGCATAGTCAGCACCCGCTCCGGCCAGCCCGGCAGCTTGTAGGTATCTTCAAGGAGTTCCTCTGCGTAATCTGTGATCCTGAATGACCACTGCTCCAGCTCCTTTTGCTCCACCAAGCTGTCGCATCGCCAGCAGCTGCCATCCTCAACCTGCTCATTGGCAAGCACAGTCTCGCATCTGGGGCACCAATTGACGGAGGATTTCTTCTTGTAGGCAAGTCCTTTCTCAAGCATCTGCAGGAAGATCAGCTGTTCCCATTTGTAGTATTCCACATTGCAGGTGGCCAATTCCCTGTCCCAATCATAGGAAAAGCCCATTTTTTTCAGCTGGCCGCGCATGTAGTCGATGTTTTCATAGGTCCACTTGGCAGGATGGCTTTTATGCTGAATGGCCGCATTTTCGGCCGGCATGCCGAAGGCATCCCATCCCATGGGGTGAAGAACATTGAATCCTTTCATCCTCTTGAAGCGGGCAATGACATCACCAATGGAATAGTTGCGCACATGTCCCATATGAATACGGCCTGACGGATAGGGAAACATCTCCAACAGGTAATATTTGGATTTACCTTCGACCTTTTCAGCCTTAAAGCTCTTATTACTGTCCCAAAGCTTCTGCCACTTCTCTTCAACCCTTGCGGGAACGTATTTCTCTTCCACTACAACCTCCTGCCCGTATCCGGGACAAAATTTTGCCACGGAAACGCAGCACCCTTTCTCATCATCCCGCAATCCTGCTCTCACGGAAAATAAGACAGGGCGCCCTGCCTCCATGGCCAGTTTTGATTATTGGTTCTTGCCTTAAAATTGAGGGGCATTACCCTCCTGGAATGAAGGGATATCGCCGGTTCTCCCGCCGTGGCACCTGCCGCAACTGGCAGCATCCTTGACGCTGAAGGCCATGGCTGCACCATGGCAAGCGCCGCAAGATTTCCCCTCTTCCATATCCTTCATCTTCAAAGGCTTGCGTCCGACACCTGCCAGAATAATCCCATTGTGGCAATCGCCGCAATTGTACCCTTTGGAAAGATGCAGCTTATGACTGAACAAGACGCTACCGGTCTTTTCCGGCAGCTCGTATTTAACTGCCTTGGTAACATTATGACATTTATTGCAACTGCCGGTAACGGTAAAGGCCGTGCTGGAATCGTGACAGGCACCGCATGATTTCCCTTTTTCCATTTCAGGCATGCTGACTCGCCTGTTGCCCTTGCCCGGAATAAAGAGCTTGGTGTGGCAGTCATTACACGGATACAGACCCAGATGGAACTTGTGACTGAACGACGCACCTGATTCTTTGAACTGGATCTCCTTTACCGGGTGGCACTTCTGGCAAGCGTCCTTGACCGAAAAGGCGGTTTTTGAGTCATGGCAGCTGCCGCAGGACTTACCCTGCTCCATATCGCCCATGGTATATCGCTTGGCAGAAGCACCGGTAGTAAAAATGCCGTTATGACAATCGGCACACTTGTACATGCCGGTATGGAATGCGTGGCTGAAATAGGTTACCCCGGTTGCCGGCACATTGAAGGCGATTTCCATGGTGGATTTATGGCACTTATCGCAATCTCCCTTGACGGAGAAACCGGTATTCCCTTCATGGCAGGCCCCGCAAGATAGCCCCTTTTCCATATCTGCCATGGACCGCCGCTTGTTGTCAGGTCCGGCAACAAACAATTTGCTATGGCAGTCGGCGCATTTGTACATATCCAGGTGCTTTGTGTGGCTGAAACGGGCGTCGTCGGTAAAGGTAATGTCTTTGACCGGATGGCATTTCCCGCAGTTAGCCGAGGCAGTAAAAGCACTCTTCCCGTCATGGCAAGCCCCACATGATTTGCCTTTTTCCATCTCTGCCATGATGAAGCTTTTACGTGACACCCCGGTGGCAAAAACCTGGTTATGGCAGTCGTCGCATTTATACATGCCCAGATGTATTTCATGACTGAAAGCAACTGAACCTATGTCCGGTATGTCGAAGGTTATATCTTTTGTGCTTTTATGACACCTGCCGCAGTTGGCGTTGACGGTAAATGCCACATCTCCCTCATGGCAGGCGCCGCATGATTTCAGCTTGGCCATGTCCGCCATGGTATACCGCTTGCTGCCGGCGCCGCCGACAAATAAACCGCTATGACAGTCGTTGCAGCGATAGATACCCAGATGGAACTTGTGGCTGAAAAGTGCGTCGGTCGCCTTGAACGGGATGTCCTTTGTGGCCGTATGGCATTTGCCGCAATCCCCTTTGACGCTGAAAGCGGTACTGCCTTCATGGCAGCCGCCACAGGAGTTTCCCTGTTCCATGTCACGCATGGAATGGCGCTTGCTTTCAGGACCGGCAACAAAAAGTTTGCTGTGGCAATCGGCGCATTTGTACATTTCCAGATGGAATTTATGGCTGAAAAGGGCATCGGCAGTAAAGGCAATATCCTTAACTGCGTGGCATTTGGTGCAATTTTCCTTGACTGTGAAGGCAGTATTCCCATCGTGGCAGGCTCCGCACGACGCCCCTTGCTCCATTTGGCGCATGGAAATATGCGGGTTGCCTGGTGCCGGCTTAAAAAGCTTGTTGTGACAATCGCCACAACCATACATGCCGAGATGGAAGTTGTGACTGAAAACGATGGTGCCGAACTGGGGGATCTGAATCGGTACTTCCTTGACCAAGTGGCATTTGACGCATTCATTAAGACCGAATGCCTTGGTTTTGTTATGACAGGCACCGCAGGATTTCCCTTGCTCCATCTCGGCCATTGTCACCGGCGGCACATCTGTTGTTATGGGAAATATGGATTTATGACAAACGGTGCAGTTGCTGCCCAGCTTTTTCAAGTGAAGATCGTGATCAAAAATTACCTTGCCGGCATTCTCAGTCTTGAAAGTAACCATCTGAAAATCCATGGCAAAGAGAAGCACGGGAATAAAAAGCAGGAATGGCAACGGCAGCAGAAAGCGTTTCACTAATTGACCTCTGGGTTGCTTATTTGACATCGGAGGAAGTCCAACCGCTGACTCTATACTATTTTCAGCAGCCTTTTGGCAACATCCAGTATGTTGTTGGGTTGTATCGGCTTGGTAATGTAGGCATTGGCGCCAAGAGCCAGTGCCCGTTCCCGGTCCTCTTGCGCCCCCTCCGTAGTGATGACGACAATGGGCGTTGCCTTGTAATTGGAATCGGTCCGTACCAGACTCACAAGCTTGAGACCGTCCATTATCGGCATGTTAATATCCGTGAAGATCAGGTCGAATTTCTCCGCAGAGAGCTTTTTCAAACCATCGACCCCGTCGTTGGCTTCAACTATTCTCACGACTCTCAATCTTTTGAGAGCAAAAGATATAAGTTGCCTCATGGTTGGGGAGTCTTCAACGATCAAAATATTATATGGTGGCATAGCACTCTCCTCCTGCTTATTCCATTTGTCACTCGATGATCTGAACTTGCAGCATCATCAAGCCCGACTGTACCTGCTGGAAGGTTGAAATTTATTGCTGTCATTTGGTCAGAAGATCTATGAATCCCTGGATTGTCGAAAGCTTTCTTTCGGAATCGCTATAAAGTCTCGAACTGAATATCGCTGTCGCAGCATGTCCGGCAAGCAGGGTAAAGAGCTCGTAATCCACTGCTGCGAAGCTGGACTTCTGCATGAGCAGCTTGTAAATGACCAGAACACCGATTACGTGTTCTTTTATTTTAAGCGGGATACACACCATCGGGTTTTCCAGATCCTGCACATAACCGTTTACATCCTCGACAAAATGATTCTCCCCGGTCTTGGCCACCTCGCCAATAACACCCCGGCCTAATTTCACATGGGGTATATTTTCCCGCTGGATACCCTCGCAGGCCACAGCTTGTATTTCATTGGTCTTTTCATCAAGGAGCATGATTGAAAATTCTTCGGCGCCGATGAGGTTTATGATTATCTCGGTAATTATCTGCAGAACCTCTTTGAAATCCAGAGTGGAATGGAGTTGATAGCTGGCAATATAAAGATTCGCCAGGTTGTTGTTCTCCTCTTCTATTTCAATATATCTTGCAGCGAAATTCTGATTTTCCGCTTCAACTTGCTTGATACGGTTGAGTATTTCTTCTTTTTCGCGTTCCAGCTCATCAATCCGCTGTGATAACTTGCTATGATCATCGGTCGAGGATACCCCGTCCTTGTTGGGCAATGACTCCTCCAGCTCAAGGATCCGGTAGCGAAGCCTTTCATTCTCACGCATCAAGTCCTGGGTGAATTCTGCCCCCTTTTTGAAGACCTGCAGGAATTCTTCCGCTCTGCCGTGCATGCCCTTATCATCTTCCCTTGACATATGTCACCTCTGACTTTTTGGTTGTTTCTATCTACGCTGAATTCCGCAATAGGATAAAATTTCGCATGACATTTTATCGATGGTGGTGATCCTGTCCACAAGACCTGTTGCTATGGCCTCTCTGGGCATTCCGAAAACCACCGCCGACTCGTCGGATTCCGCAAAAACACCGCCCCCTGCAGCTTTGGCCGCCCTGACGCCACGGCTCCCGTCATTGCCCATCCCAGTCAGCACCACTGCAAGCATCCTTGAACCATAGATTTTGGCACAGGAAGCAAACATGGCATCCACAGAAGGTACATATTTATCTTCAGGCAACGGGTCGACCACCCGTGCAATGACCACTCCATCCAACCTGTTGAATATCAGGTTCCGGCCACCTGGAGCGATAAGGACGCGGCCTGGGCTTACGGTGTCACCGTCTTTGGCTTCTTTAATCTCAAAGCCGGATGTTCTGTTCAATCTTTCCGCAAAAGCCTTGGTAAAACCGGGTGGCATGTGCTGCGAAACCACTATGGCCACAGGCAGAGGCGTGTCAAAAGCGGAAAAGATACTCTGCAGTGCTGGCGGACCACCGGTAGAAGCTCCAATAGCGATGATGTCTATTTGTGATTTTTTAGTCGGAGCTATGGCTAGGGGTCTCTTCGCTGCATCCTGACTGAAAAGAGCTTCCCTCCGCTTGATGCCGGCCATGTTGAGGTTGAAGACGCTTCGAACCTTCTTCTGCAGGTCATCCTGGATCTTGAGGAGCTCATCGGAAATGGTTCGGGTCGGTTTTGCTATGAAATCGACAGCTCCCAGTTCCAGCGCCTTGAAAACCTTTTCATCGTCACTTCCGGCACTGATGACGATCACCGGAGTCGGGCAACTGTTCATGATGATGCGCAGCGTGGTGAAGCCGTCCATCTTCGGCATCTCAAGGTCCAGGGTAACCAGGTCGGGGGTGAGATCTATCACCCGCCTGATCCCCTCCTCGCCGTTAACTGCATAGCCTACCACCTCGACCTCGGGAATTTCCTCAAGCATCTTTGTTATGGTGCGTCTATTGTATGCAGAATCATCTATGACAACGATTCTAACTTTCTTCATGCAAAAACTCCAGTTCCGGCAGTTGGTGGCTTCTGGTACACCATATCGTTTTTCAGGTGCTTCAGGGCAAAGGCAGTGGAAATGTTCATCAAGGATTCGGAATGACCTAAAAGCAGGTAGCCTCCGTCCCGGAGGACCTTATAAAAAGATTCGACAACCTTTTTCTTGGCAATCTGATCAAAATAAATGATGACGTTACGGCAGAAGATGACATCCATTTTGCCCAGGAGAGCCAGACGATTATGGTCAAAGAGATTGAGGTGGCTGATGGTAACCAGCTCCCTGACTTCATCGTTGATCTTGCAAAGACCATCCTGTTCCTGGAAAAAGCGGTTGATATAGGTTTCATCGGTTGAACGGAAAGAGGTCTTGCCATAGGTAGCTTTTCTCGCCTGATGCAAAACTCTCTGGCTGATATCGGTACCGACAATCTCGACACGCCAGTCCTTGAGCACCCCCAGTTCAAGCAAAAGCATGGCAATGGTATATGGTTCTTCCCCCGTGGAACAGCCGGCACTCCAAATCCGCAAGGAGCGATCCCCTTTTTTCTCTTTCGCGGCCATCAGTTCAGGGACAATTTCACTGGTAAAGGCCTTAAGCTGAAAAGCTTCGCGGAAAAAGTAGGTTTCATTGGTAGTCAGAACATCCATGATATCTGACAATTCCTGATCCCTGTTCCTGTCGTATTTCAATAAATGATAATAATCCCTGAACTCCTTGATCTGATGCTGTGACAATCTGCGGCCCAGCCGTTTTTCAAGAAGATACTTGGAATCGTTATCAAAATAGAGACCACAATGGGTATAGATAAGGTCCCGTATCAGGCGGAACTCTTCATCGGTCATTTGTACTTCAGGGTCTGAGTAGAACATTAAAGAACCCGATCCATCAACTCGATGATCTGCCCCTTGACCAATTCATCGGTTTCGGTTTGAAGAGCCTGTCGCAGATAAGGAAACGACTTTTCTCCCAACCGTGAAACCATGGCTTTTATGAAGGTGCTTCTCACATCCCAGTGGGGGTGGTTTAAAAGTTTATCGCGGTGCGTATGCACCCATGCGTCGTTTTCCTGGGTTAATATGTCGATTGCAGCCTTAACCACCTCTTCATCGGAATTGTCCAGCGCTTTCTCAACAAGTGCCCTTGCCGCCTCCCCTCCGATCTTTGCTACAGCATCCAGTGCAGTTATAAGCACAAGCCCATCGGCGCGTTCGAACAGCTGGACTATGGCAGGCAACGCTGCCTCGTTTTTCAGGTTGCCCAGGCTTTTCAACACCGCACACTGAACCCAGGGGTCGTCATCCTGCAAAGCCAGCAGCAGTGGCCCGACGACTTCCTCACTTCCCACATCCCCCAAAGCTCCAGCTGCAGCGATACGGACATCCGGATCCTCATCGACCAGAGCCATGACCAGATGACCGGCACTGGCAACTGATTTAAGGCTGGCCAGTGAACTTACTGCAGCCTTCCGCACCGTTGCATCCTCATCCTTAACCAGAAGCGAAAGCCTCTCCGTATCAGCCAGGGCTGTGCAGAGCACGGCCGCATTGCGTCTCTTTTCAGCCAGGTCCGAAGAAGCCAGCTTGCCGGCAATCCTTGCCACTGAGAATCTGTCTGTTTCGGCTAGCCTGTAGAGAGCTTCTATGGCCCCGTTTCTGACTTCCTTTTCGTTATCTTCAAGAAGATGGGCCACCTCATTAACAAAAACAGTGAGACCGGTCTTTCCGGCAGCTTTGACCGAAGCAAGCCGCAGCTGAGGATTCAGGTCCAGCATCCCTTCCGTCAGAAGCGATACCGATTCCTTGCAGCCGAGTTCACCACAGAGATAGACGATGAAACAACGCTGATCGTCTTCTGCAGAGGGGAAAACTTCAAGCAGCGAAGCTGCTGCTGCGTTCCCAATCTTTCTCAATGCTTGCAAACACAGCCTTCTGAGCCTGTCATCATTGCAGCCTAAAAGAAGAGGTTTGGCCGCTCTTGCATCGCCGATGACACCGAGAAGAATGGCAAAAGCCTCTTTCAAGCTGTTTTCAGCATTATTGAAGGAGTCGATCAGATCATCCACATGGGATGTCCCCTTCAGCTGCTCCAGTTTATTATCCATTATCTCTGCACCCGACGAAGAAGAGAGGCGCTTCCTCAGGGCGACAAGACCAGTTGCGGCAGCTTCGCGGGCCTTTTTCTGCCTGTCCTTCAATCCTTCAACCAACAGCGGAATTGCATCGAGATCGCCTATCGCACCAAGACAGTCATAGACGGCTTTTTTGAGGAGGTTGTCGTTGGCAAGAGGAGCAATGGCAGACACAGGAACCGACTGCCCGATCTTGCCCACAGCTTCGAGAATCGTGTATTTGAGCAACACATCACTCTTTGCCAAAGCCTCAAGAAGCTCAGGCAAGGCGCGCGCATCCTGAATTTTCCCAAGATTTTCGGCAGCGGCAGCACGGGCATTGGCATCCGGATCGTCCAAAGCATTGATCAGTGCAGGGACGAAAGCAGGATCACCGATATTGCCCATAATGTCGATGATGAATTTACGCACATCATGGTCTTCGTCGGCAATATGAAGACACAGGACCTTGGAAGCCTTTTTCCCCAGTTTTTCCAGTGATTCCACGGCTGAATTGCGTAACCCGGCATTATCCTGGGACCTGAGCATGTTGACGAGTTCTTCCTGAAGATTGCCGGCGCTTTCTCCTTCTGCGGCCATCACAATTATGTCAACAGCCTCTTTGCGGACCCGCCAGCTGGTATCCCCCAGGGCCAGAAAAAGGCTATCCAGTGTCTGATCGAGGGGATAATCCCTCAATCCGACCACTGCCAGCCTCCTTTTCTCTTCGTCGGCCGAACAAAGCGCCTCGATCAGAATCTGCAGTCTATCCACTACGCTCTCCATTGTGACGATAAAGCATGCTTCACAGTTTCAGTTCCTGCTTCTTCTTTGCAATCAGTTCCTCAAAGGCGGTGTCAAGGAATGAAGTATTTTTCCTGATCTCCTCAGGGACCCGACGCTCATAAAGGGCCCGTCCTTCACGGATGTCATCTTCCAACAAGGAGTAAAAGGAGCCGTTTTTGACCCCTTCTTCTACCTTTGTCTGATTATAGAGAATGATGTCGGAGACAATTATCCGGGCCAGTCGCTTGGCCTTCTCATGGGCTTCTGAAGATATTGCGGCAGCAGGTGGCACAGTCTCCTGTTCTTCAGCAGCCTGCATTTGCCTGCGTGCATCCAGCTGTGCATTTATTTCCTTCTGGTCCAAATGCTGCGGCGTAACCATGCTTTCGCTGACGGTGGCGGATTCATCTCCTCTAGGTTTTTCCAAAGGCTTTTGATCCGTCACATAGCGGTAGATCATGGAAACAAGAGAATCGGGTATATGATGCTTCTCGATGTAATCATCTGCACCATACAGGGAAATCGGTGACCGTTTATAGCGTGTTTTATCGTAAATAGCGGCAATAAGAATGATTTTCACTGCAGAAAGAGCAGGATCCTTTCTGATCCTCTCACACACCTCGAATCCGTACATGGAGGGAAGCGCCACATCCAGCAATATCACATCGGGGCGCACACGCTGCACAGCCTCGAAAGCTTCCTTGCCGTCATTGAAGGTTAAGACCGTAAACGGCTCAGGTTCCAGAATTTTTGCCACTGCCCCACAGAAAGAGGCGCTTTCGTTCGCAATGATGACCTTTATATTTCGGGCAGCCGGAGTCGCCGCCACTGGTGGCGCTGGAGGAACTGGAGCAGGCACTGGAGTCTCGAGCTTCCTGGTCACACTGAAGATCGTCCGGCACTTGCTGCATCTAAGCTTTATTCCTTGTGGGCCTATCTTCGAGTCGTCGAAACTGAATTTTGTCTTGCAACTGGGACAAATGATAAGCATGTCAGCCTTTCCCTCACCGGTAAATCTCAACCTTCACCATGCATAGAGCCAATCAGCCCTAGTTCGGAAGCCTCTCTGTCAGTAAATATTGTGTCGATGTTCAACAGCATGATCAGTGCCTCCTGGAACAGGCAGACTCCAAGGAGGTACTGGGCACCAATCCCTCCTGCTATCTGTGGCGGCGGTTTTATATCTCTGGCAGGCACGGTGATGACTTCGGTAACATTATCAACGACAAATCCAAGTAGTTGCTTTGCCACTCTCACAATCAGCAGCCTTACCGCGCTGTCGATTTCGCGGACCGGCAGATCGAACCTTTTACGCAGGTCGATGACCGGAATAACGGAACCACGCAGATTTATGACTCCTTCCACATAGGGGGGTGCCTTGGGCAGGCTGGTCAGCTTCTGAGGTTTGATGATTTCTCTGATACGCATGATATCCACTGCGTAAATGTTGTCATCAAGGGTAAAGCAGGCGACTTGAATATCACTATTATCGGAGTGCATCGCTGTTCCTTCTTCAATCCAGTTGGTTTTGAGTCGTACGAGGCGTTAATGGCCGCTGATGAGGCCTTCGATTACCTCTATGACTTTTGCCGACTTGAAGGGTTTGGTTATATATGCTTCAGCTCCTGCCTGTTTTCCCCGCTCCACGTCATTATTGCTTTTCTTCGCTGTGAGCATGACGACTGGGATGCTGCTGGTTTCAGGGTTTTCCTTGATATGCCGGCAGACTTCGAAACCGTCCATTTCCGGGAGCATGACATCCAGCACCACCAGATCCGGGCGATTGGCCTTAACTTCTTCAAGAGCTGCTTTACCGTCCATTACACCGACGACTGAATAGCCTTTGGATGAAAGAAGGATGCTCTCCAATTTCAGCAGACTCTCTTCGTCTTCAACAATAAGAATCTTTTTACTGTGCATGTTCTTCCCCCGTCTGTCAGTAAAGGGTAATATCCAGAATCTTGTCCATGTTGAGCAAAATCAGCATTCTGCCATGATAACGACCTATACCGCTGACGAAATCACGATCTATCCCGTCAAGAACCGTTGGTGGAGGCTCCAGCAACCTGTCTTCTATACGTACGACCTGAACGACCTCATCTACAAGTATCCCGCAAAAGCCATCATCGCCGTTTTTGACGACAATTATCCGCTCCTTTCCGGTAGAACCATCTCTGGAAAGGCCCAACCTGGCGTTCATATCAAAAATGGGGATAATGATTCCCCGCAGGGAAAGCACCCCCGAGACGAAAGCTGGTACACGCGGAACTTCGGTGACCTCGCGCGGCTTGATGATCTCCTTGATTTCCATGATGTTCAGTGCATACTCCTCGGAAGCGACTCTGAAACACAGCAACTCCTGGGAATTTGCGGCATCGATCTCCAGATTTGTTGCGGGGCCGATAAATGCATCCTCATCCTGGCCGGCGCTGGCACGTCCTTCAAGCATGACCCTTATGGGATCGAAGCCGGAAGAGGCCGTCTTTTCTTCTACAACCGGCGCCGAGACAGTTTTCGGCACCTGTGGCGAAGGTGGCGACATGTCCTGACCCGAAATGCCCCGAGCGTCAAGCACCACTTCCATCTGCTCAGGAAAGATATCCTCAGGAGAAAGGGGGCCTGCGTCCATTACAGCAGACCAGTCGCCTTTGCCTGAAACTTGGTCTTCTGCGGCAATAGGCCCGTCAGTCTCAAAAGACTCACCGTCTTCAAAGGATGCTTCGGCATCATAAAGCGGGTCATTGTATGCTTCAGGATAATCATCTTCCCCATCAAAGGAATCAGCAGTTTCATGTGTCAATTCGGCCAATGCCGCCTGTAGGGCTTCCTTTTCCTGCTGCGCTTTTTTTCTTATATCGGCTAAGTTCATAGTTGGCCCTGCTGATCAGATGATTATTTCATTCTTTATATCTTCGATGACAGATGCATCGATCCATGCCAGATCCTTGGCGAAACCGGTAAGAAGGGCGTTAGTTGCCAACGTATTTATTTTTCTTGGTACGCCACCTGTCAGCTCATAAATCCGCTGTACCGCATCCGGAGCGAAAAGCCCGGCGCATCCGCCAGCCACCGTCATTCTGAAATCGAGATATTCCTGGGTTTCCTCCAGGGTCAAAGGCAGCAGATGGTAGGTCATGGCAACCCGCTGCCGAAATGGTTCAAAAAGCGGCGCCGAGACAATCCTGCGGAGCTCCGGCTGTCCCATGATGATAATGCTGAGAAGATTCTGGTCATCCAATTGGAAATTGGTCAAAAGCCGTATCTCGTCGAAAATTTCCCTATCAGGGATCAGTTGTGCCTCATCGACAACGACAACCAGGCAGCGACCGTTCTCGTGGAGATCGTAAAGTGCCTGGGTGATTTCCCCCAGAAGAAAATCTTTGGCCGTAGAGGGTTTCTCCACACCCAGGTTCGCTGCAATGACCCGCAAAAATTCAATAGCAGCCAACCTTGGATTAAAAATGAAGCAGAAGTGGTATACATCCCCCATTGCGTCCATGAGGGCACGGGAAATGGTGGTTTTCCCACACCCGATCTCTCCGGTCAGAATGGCAATCTCACGCTCTTCAAGAACATATTGGAGCCGGGCCAGCGCCTCACGATGACCAACACTCATGTAAAGAAAACGTGGATCAGGTGTTTTGCTGAAAGGCTTTTCACGGAATCCGTAAAATGTCTTGTACATTAAGCCCCGCTCCTGACCGCCTCGTTGATTATACCGCCCACATCAAGTACCAGGATGGTTCGCTGGTCCCCAAGGTCGGCAGCACCGGAAATACCCTTGAAATTTTTAAATGTTTCACCGATAGACTTAATGACTATATCCTGCTGCCCCATCAGATCATCGACCACTATACCCAGTCGCTTCTCGGCGGCGCCGACCACCACCACATAAAAATTTTCCCCTTGGTCGATTTGTGACTGGGTTTCGAAGAACCTGCCCAGACGAAGCAGGGGCAGGGTTGTTTCCCGCAACTGGATAACTTCCTTCTTTTCCACAGTACGCACATCCTTCCTTTCCACCATTATGGTTTCCAGGACTGATGTAATGGGAAGAGCATAGATTCGGCCGACGGAAGAGATTATGAGTGCCTTGATAATGGCAAGTGTGATGGGCAGGGTTATGATGATACTGCTACCTTTGCCGGGAACGCTTTCAACATCCACCATGCCGGACAGGGCGGCGATGTTGGTCCTGACCACATCCATGCCGACGCCGCGCCCTGAAATCTCACTCACCTCGTCACTTGTGGAGAAGCCGGGAAGGAATATCAGATCCAGCGCCTCTCTGTCATGGACCGACTCCATGCTCGGTATCAACCCCTTGTCGAAAGCCTTACGCCTTACTTTATCGACATCTATCCCGCCACCATCGTCCTCAACCTCGATAACGACATGGTTCCCTTTCTGGTAGGAGGAAAGCTTGATGATACCTTTTTCGTCCTTCCCTGCCCTGACCCGTTCACCTGGGGTCTCAATACCGTGGTCGATGGCATTGCGGATAATGTGCATCATCGGGTCGGAAATGTCTTCTATGATAAGTTTATCCAGCTCCGTATCGGCGCCGAACAACCTCAGTTCCACCTTTTTGCCCTGTTCACGGGAAATTTTCCGCACAATGCGTGCCATCTTCTCAAAAAGCTGACCCACAGGAATCATGCGGATTTCCATGACACCCTTCTGCAGTTCGGTCAGTTTTCTCTCCAATCCCTTGGCAGCCTTGGTCAGATTTATGGCGGGGGCCGAATAGCCTTCCAGTCGCATGCGGTCAGCTATCTGACTGATCGTGGAGTGGGAAAGCACCAGCTCCCCCACGATGTTCATCAATTCATCAAGTTTGCTGATATCCACCCTGACGGTACGACTCATACTCTTAGCAGTCAAAGAAGCTTCCTGAGGCAGGACAGATGACTCTTTTTCGGCTTCAGCTTCTTCTACTACTTCTGCTTTTGCTTTTGCTGCTGTAACCGCAGGCTGCTTACCCCCCAATTGATTTACGGTGATATTGTCCCGGTCGATAAGCAGGCTTATTTCTGCAGTACCCTTTTCCGATCCGAAGAGGATCTCGAAGTTTATGGAGGAATCAAGACCACCACCGGCGCTTGGCAGGGTGCTGATCACTTCTCCGGCACCCTTGAGGATTTCGGTAAGTTCTCCCAGATCCTGATCAAATGTGGAGAGACTGAAGGACGCCTGGATGGAGAAGATATTCTTGTTCTTTTTCACATTCTCCAGCAGACGATGTTCTTCATATTCGGTAAGGGAGCTGAGTACTCGCTCTGAAAGTCCCAGTCTGGTCAGAGGAGATGCACCCTCATCTTTCTGCACCAAAGCGACACAGGCATTGATACGGGATATGGTCTGAGATATGTCCGTTTTCCCTGAATCGGCAGAACCCGCACCTCTCACCAGCGAACCCAGGATTTCCATGGAATCGAAAAGAACGCTGATGGTATTCTGGTTCAAGGGGATTTTCCCGAGTCGAAGGGAGTCAAGGAGGTTCTCCATGTTGTGGGAAAGGTCTGCGATGTCGGTAAAGCCGAACATGCCGGCAAGCCCTTTAAGTGAATGGGCGCCGCGGAAGATGGAATTGACCACGTCCGGATTGAAGTCGCCACTGTCAGCGCAGTCGCTGAGAGAGACCAGATCAAGGCTTAACTGGTCGATAATTTCTTCTGCTTCTGCAAGAAAATCCTTGGCAGCTTTGTCTATACTAGTATCTGCGGCCATAAACTCTCACCCTATTGATTTTGACTCCCTGCCTAACCGAAAATTACCCAAGATATCTGCCAATGAGTTCCTGCAGCTTGACAGGATCGAAGGGTTTTACCAGGTATTCATTGGCACCAAGGGCGAGTCCCTTCTCAAGATCCTTGTCACTGCTTTCCGTCGATATGATGAAAAGAGGGATATCTTGATAGTTGGGGTTGTTTCTCACATAGCTTATCAATTCAAGACCATTTATATCAGGCATGTTTATATCGGTGATGATGAGGTGAACCTGTTCGCGGGGCAACAGACGAAGAGCCTCGAACCCGCTGGCTGCTTCGACGATTTCGTATCTGTCCATGGAGTCTATTGTTGAGATCAGCAATGAGCGCATGGTATTAGAGTCTTCTGCTATCAATATCTTTTTCACAGCTCCTCCCGGCTTTTATCCTTTAATCTGCGCTGCAAAAGGGCCTTTTCCATCGCCAGACCTGCCTGGGAAAGGAAGATTTCCAGAGAATCCGTATCCCCTATCGGCTTGGCATCAGGGATATTGTCACCATAGAGAACGGCTACCACTTTACCTTCACTGACTATAGGACCCATGAAGAATTCCGTCGGCACCCCTCCCCCCAACTGCCCGACAAAATATCTGGTCCATTTTCCCGAGTCAGGCTGAACCTTTACCGGCAACTGCCCATCGATAACTTCACTGAACAGCGAATATTCCCCTCTGGGAATACGCATGTTCCTTATTTTCGCATCGGCATTTCCTTCGCTGTCGCTTATGCCGAATTGCCCGAGTCCGGCAATCTCGTCTTTTTTGACGATAAGTATGACGGCGCGGTTCATGAATTCCGAGGCAAAACGGAGCACCAGCAAGATTATCCCCCCCCCAAGTGATGGGTTATTGAGTTCATCCAGCATGCCCCTCAGTAAAGTTATACCCGTGCTCTGTTCAACCGGCTGTGTCCGAACCGGGGTGTCATCCCCCATCTCGAGCCGCAGTTCATCGCCGATATTGATCTTGTCTGCGGGAACGGCTTGACCTCCACAGGATTCAACCCTCATCAGCTCGCAAAGGAACGTGTCACCGAAGGACTGAACCATGGCAGCATCGCCGATCTCGGTCTTTCTGGGCTTCAGCATCACGGGAAAACCCATCCCCTTAACCTTTCGCTCCGCATCGCTGTTATGATAGTCAGTCAATACCAGCACTGGAAGCGAAGCGAAATTGTTGCCGATCAACTCAAGAAGCTCAAGCCCCCCGAGGATGCCGGAACCGTCCATTCTGGGCATGATCAGGTCAACAACAACAGCAGGATCCCGACCCTCCCGGCAGAAGCTGTCAAGTTTTATCAGCGCATCCTCGCTCTTTTCACAGGAGAAAACCTCATAACCATCGCTTTCGAGGATGGAAGATATGGCATTCCGTGTATCCCCGTCATCGTCGACGATCAAGACCAGCCGCTTTTTAACCTGAGTAGACAGACCGGGCGAAGGTTCCGGCACAGAGGCCTGTTCCGGCTCTTGCCCAGGCGAATGCAGGAGATCGAAAGCCATATCCACATTATCTTCGACATGGACCGAGGCCTCTTCAGCCACATGATCATCCAGTGATTCCCCACGATGCCGTTTTTCATCGATGATCCTGGATCCTTCCATTGCAAGAAACTGTGGATTCAGCCCCTGTTCCAGCATAAACTGCAAGGGATCCATCTTTGTTTTATCGACGGCTTCAGCAGTGTCCTGAAGCTCAAAATCAAAGTTACCTTCCGCCCAGGCAAAGAGAGAGTAGATGACGGACTCAATTTGTTCACGGACCACATCTTCGATGGCATCCGGATTGACATTGAATTGTTTGACCAGGATTGTTCCGAGAAGCTCGCCCCCCCCCTCATCCTTCTGGATATTGAGGGCCTGCTTTAGGATAGCGAGATCGATGATCCCCTTCTGGATCAATACCTCGCCAAGATTTTGCTGATTTGAACTTGAGTTTGCACGGATAACCTGTCCGCTACGGAAAATGATCCTTGCCTCTCTCCCTCGACTGTGAAGAGCGAGAACTCCGGACTTCCGACTCAGGCTGACTATCTGCAGTATCTCGCCAAGACCGAGATCTTCCAAGTTTCCGACAAGACTCATAGAAATATAACTCAGTTATGGGGTTCAGTAACAGGGGTTCATATTAAACCATACATGTATCTAAAGTAAAGCACGATTTACCCCCTTTTCCGCCCTTCCCTCCCCTTGAAAAGCAGGCGCATCGGGGTGCCGGTAAAACCGAAGGCGTCCCTGAACCGGTTTATAATGTATCGCTCATAGGAAAAGTGCACACCATCGGGGCGATTGGTAAAAATGACAATGGAAGGAGGCTTGGTTCCCACCTGGGTGGCAAAATAGAATTTCACCCGGCGCCCCTGATACAGCGGCGCATGGTGTTCCTCAACGGCCTTGCTGAACACTCTGTTCAGGTCGGAAGTGCTGATACGTTTGGCAAACTGCTCCATGACCGAATCCACTTCTGTCATGATCTTGCCCAGCCGCTGTCCGGTTTTTGCCGAAACAAAAACAATGGGGGCAAAGGGGAGGTACTTGAATTCCATGCGTATTTTTTCGACAAATATACCCATGGAGGCATTGTCTTTGGAGATGGCATCCCATTTATTGACGACGAAGATGCAGCCTCGTCCTGCTTCAAAGGCATAGCCGGCGATCTTCGTGTCCTGCTCGGTAACCCCTTCCTCGGCATCTATGACGATCAAGACCACGTCCGCCCGCTCTATGCTGCGCAAGGAGTCGACCACGCTGTATTTCTCTATCTTTTCGGTGGTTTTCCCCTTGCGTCTAATACCTGCTGTGTCTATCAACAGATAGCGTTTTTTGTTGCAGTTGAAGTAGGTGTCGATGGAATCCCTGGTGGTGCCCGGGGTTGGATTTGCCACCACCCGCTCGACCCCCAGCAGGCGGTTGACCAATGTGGATTTCCCCACATTCGGCCGACCGATGACGGCGATCCTGGTCACCTCCTCGTCGACTGCCGGGGCAGTTTTGTTAGGCAGGGCAGCAATCACTTCTTCCATCAGATCATTGACGCCACGATTATGCTCAGCGGATATGGTAAATATCTGCTCGATGCCCAGGCTGTAGAAATCTCCCGCCGCATTTTCCTGACGGTCGCCGTCGATCTTGTTGACGACGTAGAAAACCGGCTTGTTGACGCGGCGAAGCATTTCGACTACTTCCACATCGGCCGGCGTCAAGCCGTCCCTGCCATCCATGACAAAAAGGATCAGATCAGCCTCGTCCATGGCCAACTGCGACTGTTCGCGCATCTGCTGCAACAGCCTGTCGCTGGTTTCCGGCTCGAAACCACCGGTATCGATGAGAATGAACGGCACATCAAACCGGTTTACGTCTGCATAATTTCGGTCACGGGTAACTCCCGGCATGTCGTCGACCATCGCCTTGCGGCGCCCGACAAGACGGTTGAAGAGGGTCGATTTACCCACATTGGGCCGTCCTACTATAGCTATCAAAGGTTTCATTCGTAACCAAACTCCTTCAGCATCTGCTTGTTTTCGCTCCATTCCCGGCTTACCCTGACGAACAGCTCCAGAAATATCCTGGTGTCGAGCAGTTCCTCTATCTCCCGTCGGGCCTGCATGCCGATCTTCTTCAACATTTCGCCCTTCCTGCCAATGATGATGCCCTTTTGCGAGTCCCTCTCGACGTTGATGACTGCAGAAATCAATATCAGACCGTCATCACGCTCCTTGAAGCTCTCCACAACCACCGCCACCGAATAGGGAACCTCATCGTGGGTCAGACGGAAAACCTTCTCCCTGACTATTTCCGCCACGACAAAACGCTCCGGAACATCGGTCAGTATGTCATCGGGAAAATAAGGCGGCCCCTCCGGAAGCAGATCGCGAACGACCTGAACCAGCCGGCCTGTGTTGTCTCCAGTCAGGGCTGAGACTGGGATCACCTCACGAAACGGGTAGAGGCCTGAATAGGCTGCCATCTTCTCCAGCAGGGACTCCTTGGCCACCAGGTCAACCTTGTTGATGACAAGAACGACAGGAGCTTCGGCGCTGGCCAACGCACCAAGGATCGTCTCCTCCTGGTTGGCCGGTTTTGTGTCCGCCTCCACCAGGAAAAGGATCACATCCACCTCCTTGATGGAGGAAAGGGCCACATCAACCATGTATTTGTTCAGCCTGGACTTGGCCCGATGGATGCCAGGAGTATCGATGAACACTATCTGGCAACCGGGCAAGTTGTGAATGCCCTGGATTCGATTCCTCGTTGTCTGCGGCTTATCGGAGGTTATGACGATCTTGTCACCGAGAATTTTGTTGAGAAGCGTTGATTTTCCCACATTTGGCCTGCCGATAATGGATACGAAGCCTGAATGGAACTGCTGTTCGGTCAAACGGACCTCCTGGGCGCCCTTTTGAAGATTTTTTTACCTATATGGATATACGGGATTTCAGGACCTAATGAAAGGAAGAAATTGCCCTGGATCCAGATCATCAAGCAGATGCCCCCGCAGCTTCTTCCCGTCGGCCTCGACAATAACTTCGAATACAGAAAGAGCGGGTTCGCCCTGGATTGACAATACCTTGATCCCGTGCTTTTGCTCCAAGCGTTCCACATTCGACCTTTTATGGCCGATAACGTTGGATATCCGGCCTGATGCACAGGCTATCCGCACAGGAGTACCAACTCCGAAACCTTTCACCAGCCCGGAAAGAAGCCGGAAACAAAGCTCTGACTCGACCAGGCAACGAAATGCCGGGTGATAGGGGCCGGCAAGTACGGTGCCCGCTGCATCAAGCTCCACAGTAGGCTGCAGCCCCATGCGAATTACCGGCAGACGGGCCTGCGAGGCACGGTGGAGCATTGCCATGCAGAGACAGATCCCAGTCTCCATGGTCAGCGGCTCGTAAAGCCCCTGTTCAAACAGGGACGCCAAAGGAGTATCTTTGATGACGAGAGTCGGATAGATACGGAGACAGGATGGCTCCAAAGCGATCACCCGTTCCAGGGAAGCCATGGCCTTTGCCGGTGAATCCCCAGGAAGCCCCGGCATCAGCTGGGCTCCCCATAGAAGGCCTGCTTGTCGCAGAACACTGGCCGCCCGCTCCACATGGGCAGCGGCATGGCCTCGGCCGGACATCTCCAGAACCTCATCCGCCATGGACTGGATTCCCAGCTCCACGACCCGGACCCCCATCCCGCGAAGAAATTGGGCAGTTTCCACATCCACGCAGTCCGGTCGCGTCGATATGCGTATGGATTCAACCTCTCCGGAGACTAAAAGCGGCTGAAGGGGCTGAAGAAGCCTTTCCTGGTCAGCACGGGGCAAGGCGGTAAATGTCCCGCCAAAGTATGCAACCTGCACAGGACGACATCCACCTGAACGTCTGTAAGCGGCAACCTTGGTCAAAATCTCCGTTTGGCCGGGCATTTGGCCTTTCGTTCCGGCAATTTCCATCTGATTGCAGAAAACACATTGATGGGGGCAGCCAAGGTGGGAAATGAAAAAAGGTACGGTTACAGTCATTTAAGGTCGCGAGCTTTTTTTCAGAAAGGCAATTCCTTGCTCTGCAGCGGCTTGTTCAGCCTCCTTCTTGCTCTTCGCTAACCCCTCTCCCATGAATTCTTCGCCGATAAAAACCGCTACCGAAAAAATCCGTTGATGGTCGGGTCCGGATACTCCCTGCAATAAATAACGGGGAGCAAGACTTCGCAACCGATGGGCCAGTTCCTGGAATTCCGTCTTGAAATCCCTGCCCGACGTTCTTATATTCCTCTTTTCCATAAAGGAGGCAAAATGGCTTTTAATTATTGCCGCCGCTGGCTCGATGCCGCCATCAAGATAGACTGCCGCCAAGAGAGCTTCATAGGCATCGGCCAAAAGAGACGGTTTAGTGCGTCCGCCACTTCTCTCTTCGCCGCGACCAAGTTTTAAATGGGCACCCAAATCGATTGCCCTGGCAAGTATGGCCAAAGAGGCTTCGTCAACAAGTGAAGCCCTCAGTTTAGTCAACTCCCCTTCCCTGCTGTCCGGAAAGCGGCTGAAAAGATCGTGGCTCAGGACCAGACCGACTACTGCATCACCTAAAAATTCAAGACGCTGATTATCCTGTCTCACTTTGCCGCCGCTTTCGTTGACAAAGGATGGATGGGTCAAGGCCTCGACTAGCAGGGATTTATCAGTAAAATCATAATTGATGAGCTTTTCAAGAGCGGCAATTGACTTGAATGTTTCTTCAGACATATTTACCTTCAGTTTCACAAGAATTAAAAAGGAAAGTTCACTATAAACAAATGACCTTTCTCTTTCAATAGATATGCCATTTTAACGTGATTTTGTCTTGATTAATTCCACCTCGTCCCATATAATTTAACGATTTTTGACCATATGGAGCGCTTGTCATGGGCTGTTTTATCACATTTGAAGGCATTGAAGGGTGCGGCAAGACCACCCAGATCAAACTTCTTGAACAGCACCTGGCAGAAAAGGGCTTCAAAGTCCTTCTGACACGGGAACCCGGCGGCTGCCCCATCGCCGATCAGATCAGGGCCATTCTCCTTGATGCTGCAAACAGTGCCATGACACCCTCAGCCGAGCTCCTGCTTTACGCGGCTGCCCGTGCCCAACATGTGGAAGAGGTCATCAAGCCGGCACTGGCCGACGATTGCATCGTCCTCTGCGACAGGTTCACCGATGCCACCGTTGCCTATCAGGGATACGGCCGAGGACTCGATCTTGACTCAATAGGGTATCTGAACCAGCTGGCCACATCCGGACTCAAGCCCCAGTTGACCATACTGCTGGACTGCCCGGTTGAAGTGGGGCTGAAACGTGCCCTGGCCAGAATCAATGGCATCTCTGCAGGCGCCCGCGAAGAACGTTTTGAACTGGAATCAACACTATTCCACCAAAAGGTGCGGAATGGATACCTGAAACTGGCCGAGAACGAAAAGGGACGTTTTCTCATCGTTGACGGCGGCACCAATGTTGATGAAACACGAGTTGCCGTCACCACTGCCGTTATCGGCAGGCTAAACGGGAACTAGCAAATGTCTTTTGCCGATATCCTGGGTCAGGACACCCCGATCAGTGTTCTCAAACGTTCCCTGGCAGCTGGCAGGCTTGCCCATGCTTATCTTTTCGAAGGTGTGGAAGGATGCGGAAAAAAGACAACCGCCCTTGCCCTCATAGAAGCCGTTTTCTGCGGCAAGGGCGACGGCTGCGGCCATTGCCCCTCCTGTCGGAAAATTAGTTCGATGCAACACCCGGATATGCACCTGATCGAGCCGGATGGGGCCTTCATCAAGATCGACCAAATCAGAAGCCTGCAGAAAGAGCTTGCATACCGGCCCTTTGAAGCACCGAAGAAAGCGTGCATCATCGACGGGGCAGAGCGTCTCAATCAGGCGGCAGGCAACGCCCTGCTCAAGACCTTGGAGGAACCGTCAGGCAATGCCCTGATCATCCTGGTAACATCCCAGCCGTCCGTAGTGCTGCCGACCATACTGTCCCGCTGCCAGCGGCTTGTTTTTCACGGACTTCCGGAGGAGACGATAACGTCATACCTGATCAGTAAAGGTGTCGAAAACGAGTCGGCACATCTTTCTGCATCGTTGGCCGGGGGCAGCATCAACAATGCCTTGGAGATAAGTAAAGGCGAAATTCTTTCGGAAAGAAAGCAGCTCCTGACCAGGCTCTTCGGGCTATCCCTGACAGATATCGCCCCACTTTTCCTTGCTGCCGAAGAGCTTGCAGCGGAGAAAGAAAAAGCCGTCGCAGTCCTTGAAGTGCTGATGTCATTCCTGCGAGACATGCTTCTGCATAGCGCAGGCGATACGGATATGATCAACACCGATCTTTTACCGCTTCTGGAAGAACAGGGAAGAACGCTTTCCAGGGCCAGGATCATGGAAAAAATCGAGCACGTTGCTTCAACAAGAACTGCCTTGCTGCGCAACGTCAATACGCGTCTGGCCCTGGAAGTTCTGTTCATGAGGCTGGCAGAGCGCTAATATCAGGTAGACACAAATCAACTGAAAGGGGGCATACACCCCCGGAGGAAATATATTGATCAAGATTGTGAAAATACAGTTCAACCCCGCCGGCAAGCTTTACGACTTCAATGCCAACAACATTGAACTGAAAGCCGGCGACAAGGTAATAGTCGAAACGGAACGGGGCAAAAGCATCGGCTCGGTGGTTGTTGCCCCCCGTGAATTTCCTGAAGAACACCTGCATGAAGGGCTGAAAAACATCCTCAGGAAAGCCGACGCGGCCGATCTGGCTACAATAGCGACAAATGCAGCCAAGGAAAAGGAAGCCCACCGCTTCTGTCTGGAAAAGATCAAGGAACGCGGCATGGAAATGAAGCTGGTGCGCGTCGAATATCTCTTCGACGGCAGCAAGGCCATCTTCTATTTCACAGCCGACGGCAGGGTAGATTTCCGGGAACTGGTGAAGGATCTTGCCCATGCTTTTCACACCCGCATTGAAATGCGCCAGATCGGGGTGCGCGATGAATCGAAAATGGTGGGGGGAATAGGCATCTGCGGCAGAGAGCTCTGCTGTTCTTCATACCTTCGTGAATTCGAGCCGGTATCGGTAAAAATGGCCAAGGAGCAGAACCTGGCCCTTAATCCCACCAAGATCTCCGGCCAGTGCGGAAGGCTTCTCTGTTGTCTCTCATACGAATTCGACACCTACTGTTCCCTGAGAAAATGCCTGCCCAAGTGTGGCAAGCAGATCAAGTGCGGTTCAGTGGAAGGAGAAGTGGTAAAATTGAATGTGCTGCAGGGTACGGTTACGGTGAAGTCGGAAAGCGACGGACTGGTAACCATCAAAGGGGATGACATAAAACCGGAGCACATATCGGACCGGCAGAAGAAGCCGCAGAAACCGGAAGCGGAAGAGCAGGTAAAGGCGGATGCAAGGCCTGCGTCCACCGGAAGCCAAGGAAACAAAAGCCGCAAGGACCGCCGGACCAGAAATACCGATAAGCCCAAGAAGGAGAGACAATGAGCCGCGCCTTTTATGTTACAACGCCCATTTACTATGTTAATGACGTTCCCCACATCGGGCACGCCTATACGACACTGGCAGCGGATGTCCTGGCTCGCTACAGGCGCCTGAAGGGCTATGAGGTCTTCTTCCTCACCGGCACCGATGAACATGGCCAAAAGGTGGAAAAGGCGGCCAACGCAGCAGGCGAGACGCCACAGGAACTGGCAGACCGGGTTATGAAGCGCTTTCAGGCGCTATGGGAAAAGCTGGATATCTCATACACCGACTTCATCCGCACCACCCAGGAGCGCCATAAAAAAGGGGTTTCGAAGATATTCAAAGATGTCATGGAAAAGGGAGACATTTACCTGGGGGAGTACGAAGACTGGTACTGCACGCCGTGTGAGACATTCTGGACCGAGACCCAGCTTATCGACTACAAATGCCCCGATTGCAACCGCCCCACGGAGAAGCTCAAGGAAGAATCCTACTTCTTCAGGATGAGCAAATACCAGGAGCAGCTCCTGGCCCACATAGAAGCCAATCCCGATTTTATCCAGCCCAAATCGCGGCGTAACGAGATCATCTCCTTCGTCAAGGAAGGGTTGAGAGATCTTTCCGTCTCCCGCACCACCTTCAGCTGGGGCATTCCCGTCCCCGGCAACGACAAGCACATCATCTACGTCTGGTTCGATGCCTTGGCCAACTACATCACTGCATTGGGTTATCCTGAAGAATCGGGCAACTTCGATAAATTCTGGCCGGTGGATGCCCATCTGATCGGCAAGGACATCCTTCGCTTCCATGCTGTCTACTGGCCCACATTTCTCATGGCGGCCGGACTTCCTCTGCCGAAAAAGGTCTTCGCCCATGGCTGGTGGACCATCGAAGGGCAGAAGATGAGCAAAAGCCTGCAAAATGTGGTTGAGCCCAACATGCTCGTGGAAAAGTACGGAGTGGATGCCGTCAGATACTTCCTGCTGCGCGAGGTTCCCTTCGGCCTGGACGGCGACTTCTCCCATTCGGCACTGGTGCACCGCATCAATTCCGACCTGGCCAACGATCTTGGCAATCTGCTCAATCGCTCTACGGCCATGCTCAACAAGTATTTCGGCGGAACCGTACAGGCACCGGCCGATCTCACCGATATGGATCTGGCGTACCAGGAAAAAACAAGGGAAATGGTGCGACAGGTGGATATGCATCTGGAAGAACTGGCTTTCAGCAAGGCATTGCAAGCCATATGGGAAGTGGTCTCAGCCGGTAACAAGTATATCGACGAGACCGCCCCATGGACCCTGGCCAAGGATCCGGTCCAGAAGGAAAGGCTTGCAACGGTCATGTATTGCCTGCTGGAGTCCCAGCGCATCGTCTATCAACTTGTCTCCGCATTCATGCCCCAGACAGCGGTCAAAGCCCTCTCCTACCTGGGCGTTACCGATGCACCGAATGAAAATGGCCTGCGGTGGGGCGGACTGGAATCGGGAACACAGGTTACCAAAGCCGAAGCATTATTCCCCAGGATAGAAGAAAAAGCAGAATAGGGTAAACTTAGGGAACAATCCCATAGTCGGGGCCCTATTTCACAGCAGACTGCAGCTCGGTTGGGGCAAAGAGGAAGAAAACCCTAAAAAGACAATACTTGTAGAACTCGCTGAAGAGCAGCCGGAAACTGCCGCTGTGATTCCACCATTCCTCCTTCAGGTTTTTCGTATCCACCGGATGGGGATAGATGGCGATGTCTTTCGGCAGGACGTGGCGGAAAATGAGAGTGGCCCGCTTCATGTGATAGCGCGATGTGATGAGTTCTATGGAATCGATATTGCGCCCTACTATCATTTCCCTGGCATAGAGTGCATTTTCTAGGGTGTTGCGGGATACTTTCTCCAGATAAACCCCTTCTCCGCTTCGCTCCCCCTTCCGCTCCCGGAAAAGATCGCTTTTGCGCACCGAAGGATCGACACCGATCAGAAAAAGCCAGCGGGCATGGTTTTCCCGATATAAGCGGCTGCCTTCTTCGATACGTCCCCTTCCCCCGGCAAGAACGACGATGGCATCACAGTTCAGATCCCGCTGCCGTTGGGAAAAAGTTTTATAGGTAAAATCAACAAATAGCACGACAATTACCAGCAGAACTATGACAAATAAAGAGAATATGCCACGCAAAAAGGCCATTTTCATAATCCTTTAAAGTAACTGCGCAAAAATTTAACTTGCATCACCATAGGGTTTTTGCTATAAATAACAGCTTCAGTAAATTCGGAGGGTACAGAGATATGTCCAAAGTATGTGAAATATGCGGTAAAGGTCCGAGCTTCGGTAACAACGTCAGCCACGCCAATAACAAAACCAGCAGAACCTGGTACCCCAACCTGCAGAAGATAAAAGCCGTTAAAAACGGAACCGTTCGCAGCATCAAGGTCTGCACCCGCTGCATCCGCTCAGGCCATGTAACGAAGGCGCTCTAAAAACTGTTCTAAGTTCTAGGTTCGAGGTTACAATCTTAAGCTAAGCCGCCGCGAGTATTCGTTGGCGGCTTTTTTTCGTAGGTTTAAAGCGGTGACAAGTGACATTAAAGCAGTGACAAGTGACACGTGACTTGTGACAAAAGACACCGGACCTCGTCACCCGTCACCGCCACCAATCACCAATCACCAATCACCAATCACCAATCACCAATCACCAATCACCAATCACCAATCACCGAAAGCTATAACCTCGATCTCAACCTTTACCCCCCGGGGCAGCCCCTTCACCTCCACAGTGGAACGAGCCGGCGGGTCCACTGGGAATCTCCTGCCGTAAATCTCATTGACTGCCGCAAAATCTGCCAAGTCCGTAAGGAAGATGGTTGTTTTCACCACGGCGGTAAAATCGACACCGACCGCTGCCAACATGGCGCCGATGTTTTCCATGACCTGCTCCGCCTGCTCGGCACAAGTGGCGCCTCGTATCTCTCCCGTCACAGGATCAAGTGGGATCTGCCCGGAAAAAAAGATAAAGCCACCCGCTTTCACCCCTTGGGAATATGGTCCAATGGCTTTTGGCGCCTTTTCCGTAGCGATTATTTGTTTTTTCATAAATTCCCCCATACAGACAGTTCTACGTTCGAAGTTCAAGGTTCGATGTTAAAAAGCGGCACAGCTCCTCACCAATCACCAATCACCAATCACCGTCTCTAAGACTTGAGCCGGTCCACCTTGATCACGCCCTTCACCTTCATGACGCTGTTGAAGACCCTGTTCAGGTGATCCAGATCGGTTACATCCACTTCGAACGTATTGATGCCCCTCTTGTCGACGGTGCTCTGGATGGATGCACTAACGATGTTTGCTTCGCAGTTGGTGATGGCGGTGGTGATATTGGCCAGAATTCCTTTTTCGTCGTGACAGGCGATCCGCATCTTGACCGGCAGGGCCGTTTTTTTACCCTTGTTCCAAGCCACGTCGATACGTCGCTGCGGATCGCTATCCAGGGCAAAGGGACAGTCGGCGGTATGCACCGTGACTCCGCGCCCCCTGGTAATGAAGCCAACGATGTCGTCGCCGGGCAAAGGATTACAGCACTTGCCGAAACGAACCAGGACATCGTCCACACCGCTGATCTGTATGGCACTGGAAGATTTACCCTTGAGTTTCTGGATAACCTTGCCGACGCGGGTTTCCTTGCGGTCCTGGGCCTCTTCGAATTTCTCGGCCGGGAAAAGCTTGCCCAGGATCTGCTGGCATGACAGCTTGCCATAGCCAACCGCTGCCATCAGGTCGTCTTCGCCGACGAAACCGAATTCGCCAACCACCCGTTTCAGCTCGCCTGTTTTCTGCACTTTTGAAAAGTTCTGGGAATAGCGGCGGAACTCCTTTTCACAGATTTCCCGGCCAAGGGTTATGCTGCGCAACCGCTCTTCGGTCTTGATCCAGGCACGGATCTTGTTCCTTGCCCGGGAGCTCCTCACTATTTTCAGCCAGTCCTTACTGGGGGTATGGTGGGGTGAAGTGATGACCTCAACTATATCGCCATTCTTCAGCTCATATTTCAACGGCACGAGCTTGCCGTTTACCTTGGCGCCCACACAGCGATGGCCGACGTCCGTATGGACGCTATAGGCAAAGTCTATTGGCGTCGATCCCTTGGGATAGCCTTTCACATCCCCCTTGGGCGTGAAGACATAGACCTCCTCCGGAAAGAGTTCGACCTTCACGGTGTCCATGAATTCCCGTGAATCATCCAGCTCTTGCTGCCATTCCAGCAACTGGCGCAACCAAGTGAAGCGCTTTACCTCTTTTTCATCATAACCTTTGCCTTCCTTGTATTTCCAGTGGGCAGCGATGCCCGCTTCTGCCACCCGATGCATCTCCGAAGTGCGGATCTGCACCTCCATCCTCTCGCCATAGGGGCCTATCACCGTTGTATGCAGGGATTGGTACATGTTCCCCTTCGGCATGGCGATGTAATCTTTAAAGCGACCAGGAATAGGCTTCCAGGTGGAATGAATGATGCCGAGGACTTCATAGCATTCCCTGATATCCTCGACCATGACGCGGATGGCGATAAGGTCGTAAATCTCGTCTATATCCACACTGCGGCTCTGCATCTTCCGGTAGATGGAGTACAGGTGTTTGCTCCTGCCGGACACCTCTCCCTTTATGCCGTGATCCACGAGCTTGGCCTTGATGATCTGCATCACCTCATCCACGTAGGTCTCGCGCTCTTTCTTCTTCTTGGTCACCTTGGATGCAAGATCGTAATAGATCTGCGGGTCCAGGTAGCGGAAAGAAAGGTCCTCCAGCTCGCTTTTCACCCAGGATATACCGAGCCTATTGGCTATGGGCGCGTAGATATCCAGCGTTTCCTTGGCGATGCTCCGCTGTTTCGGTTCCGGCTGGTACTGAAGAGTCCGCATATTGTGCAAGCGGTCGGCCAGCTTGACCAGGATGACACGGATATCGTTGGCCATGGCGAGAAGCATCTTGCGGAAGTTTTCCGCCTGGCTCTCCTCCTTGGTCTTGAAATGAATCTTGCCGATCTTCGTAACACCGTCAACCAGTCGGGCGACTTCAGGGCCGAACATTTCCTCCAGTTCTTCAAGGGTTGTCAGGGTATCCTCGACCGTATCATGGAGAAGACCCGTGACGACCGTCGGTACATCAAGCTTCAGCTCAGCCAGTACCCCCGCCACCTCCATGGGGTGCACAAGATAAGGCTCACCCGAAAGCCTGGTCTGTCCCTGGTGAACCTTGGCACAGAAAACATATGCCTTTCTTACCAGTTCCAGGTCACAGGAAGGATTATAGGAAGAAACCTTTTCCAGTATGTCGTTCAGCCTGATCATTGAAAGTCAGCAACCCCCAGTGAGGCGTAAGGTGTGAGGGGTAAAGCTGTTTCTCCTCACTCTTCGCTCCTCACCGCATTTTGAAGACAAAAAAAGGGCGGAAGCGCAATGTTCCCCCCTTTGACAGCCTTGAGATTAGCGGCTTTTGCGGCTGCTAATCTCGAAATTCACTTTGCCGGCGGCAATTTCGCGAAGAGATACGACCACGTTCTTGTTGGCGGCCCGGTTGTCTATGAGGGGCTTTGCACCCTTGAAAAGCTGCTTCACCCTTTTCGACGCCAGCATCACCAACAGGAAGCGATTATCGACCTTTTCCAGACAATCCTCAACGGTAACTCGTGCCATTATATGCTCCTTTAAAAACCGTTCTATGTTCTATGTTCTATGTTCAAAATTCGAAGTTCGAGGTTAAAACCTCACCAATCACCAATCCCCGCCTCTATATCTCAAACAACTCAGATACCCCTGTCAGTACGCGATTTGTCTTGCATTGCTCGGCAATCAGCACTGACTTCAACTCTTCTACCGCCTTGGGAAAAACATCATTGATGATGATGTAATCATACCAGCGCGATTCTTTAATTTCGCCTGCAGCAGCCTCGATACGGCGATCAATGACCTCGGGGGCATCGGAACTGCGGCAGTCAAGACGGCGGCGCAGCTCCTGGTAGCTGGGGGGCAGTACAAACAGGTATACGGCTCCATTATATCTTTTTTTCAGCTGATGCGCACCCTGGCAGTCGATATCCAGTATGACATCTATCCCCTTGGTCTTATATTCTTCAAGGGTTTTGAGGGCAGTACCGTAAAAATTGCCATGAACCTCGGCCCATTCGGCAAATTCATCCGCTGCCACCATGCGTTTGAATTCATCAAGGGATATAAAAAAATAATCCCGGCCATGTACCTCGCCGGGCCTCGCAGAACGCGTAGTGTAGCTGACAGAATGCCGCAAGTTCGGGAAAATGTCAATTACTTCCTTGCACAGCGTGGTCTTCCCCGCCCCCGAAGGAGCCGAAATAACAAACAAAATACCTTCACGTTTCATTGTCGTTTCCTTCCCTCACCCCTCACCATTCACCGTCTCACTCGACATTTTGCACCTGTTCGCGGATCTTTTCAAGTTCAGCCTTGAGTTCGACCACACAGGCCGCGATTTCCCCATCGTTGGCCTTTGAACCGATGGTGTTCACCTCCCGGTTGATCTCCTGCAGGAGAAAGTCCAGCTTGCGACCGACCGGTTCCGTGAGGACAATGGTTTCGTCAAATTGCTGCAGATGGCTGTTGAAGCGAACCAATTCTTCGGTAATATCGCAACGGTCGGCCATGATTGCTATTTCCTGGGCCAGACGCTCCTCGGTCACGGTACTGTCACCGGAAAGCTGGGCCACACGCTCTTTGAGCCTGACGGCATAATCGGCAACCACCTGCGGCGCACGCCCGGCAATGCGCGCAATAAGAACAGAAAGGAAAGCCCGCCTTTTTTGCAGATCATCCAGCAGGGCCTCACCTTCCCGGCTGCGCATTGCATCCAGATTATTTGCAGCAGACTCGACAGCGGCAAGAAGCTCGGTCGGGACAGACTCAGGAACAGCAGCAATTTCACCCGCGCCAATTACATCTCTCTGGCCGGTAATTAGAGAGAGCGGCACCTCTTCCTTCAAGCCGATGGCATCCCTGATACTGGAAAAAGCCTGATAGTACCCCTTGGCCAGCTCCAGATTTACAACGGGCATGGCACCGCCGGCAGCAGTCTCCTCACGCTGAATGAAGACTTCTATCTTACCCCGCTTCAGCTTTTGGCCAACCGCCTTTTTCACCTCATTCTCGAAGGGCATGTACAGCCGGGGCAGCTTGACGAAAATCTCGCCATAGCGATGATTGACCGACCGTATCTCCACCGTCAGTTTGCCAGTTTGTGAATCTGCCTCGGCTTTGCCGTAGCCGGTCATGCTTTTGATCATTTTGTCTCCTGTGAAACAGTTCTACGTTCGAAGTTATTGTCACTTTCTCTTGTCTTTATTCGTGTTCATTCGAGTTATTCGTGGTTAAGGCTTTTAAGGTTATCCTCACCAATCACCAATCACCAATCACCAATCACCAATCACTGATTGACAATTTCAGAAAGTTCCACAGCCGGCAATGCTTCGACACCCTCCCCGATCGGATAGCGGTCTCTGCCCGGATATACTACATACCCCTTGTGACAGCCTAGATCTTTGAAAGCAAACCAAAAGCCCTTTGACACTTTAGGGGTGGCGGAATATTTTACCTCGACTGCGATCTTTTTCTTCCCATCGGCGAGAATCATGTCTATTTCTGCACCAGCGTTTGTGCGATAGAAAAAAGACTGATAGCCATCAGGGAGCGTAGCCAGTATCTGCTCGATCACGAATCCCTCCCACGAGCTGCCAACACCAGGATGGCTCATCAAGAGATCCTCAGTACCCAGTTGCAGTAAGCTATGGAGCAATCCTGTGTCTCGCAAATATATTTTCGGTGCCTTGGTCAGACGTTTACCGGTATTTGCGAACCACGGTTTCAGTTGCCGGATAATGAACGTATCCTCAAGAACATCGAGGTAATGCCGCATAGTCGTCGATGAGAGCCCCATGCCGGCAGCGATGTGGCTGGCATTCCAGAGTTGCCCATTCAGGTGCGCCAACATTGTCCAGAAACGGCCCAGTTGTGCTGCAGGAATACGTACGCCAAGCTGGGGAATGTCCCGCTCCAGATATGTGGCAATAAAGGCTTGCCGCCATTGGTGGCTTTCAGCATCAGATCCGGCAAGGAAGCTGTTGGGATAGCCACCACGCAACCATAGTTTACGGATACTGTCGGAACCGGTTTCTGTGAGACAAAGGGGTGGTAACTCATGATAGACAACACGTCCGGCAAGGCTTTCCGACGCATGACGCATGAGATCAGGTGAGGCTGATCCGAGAATCATAAAACGTCCAGGACGTCGTTCCTGATCAACCAATGCCCTCAGTAGGGCAAAGAGCTCCGGTTTACGCTGGATCTCGTCAATAATGATCAGTGCATCGCTATGTTCCCGCAGGTATAATTCCGGTGATTGCAGTTTGTTAAGATCGGAAGGGAGTTCCAGATCGAGATAGATGGTGGAGCCACCATACTGCCCGGCCAACTGCTTGGCAAGCGTGGTTTTGCCTACCTGGCGCGGCCCCAAAAGCGCGGTGACCGGAAACGTTTGCACCGACTTCATCACCGCCGCATATTTAAATCGCTCAATCATGCTTGCAGATTACAACCCAGGGTTTCGATTTGCAAGCAAAATATGGGTTCCATTGCTGAGGAATCACTTCTCATCCTTCTCAGTTCTATGTTCTATGTTCGAGGTTCGAGGTTCGAGGTTAAAAAACTGTTCACTGTTCACTGTTCACTGTTCACTCTTGACTCTTCACCCTGTCACCAATCACTGCCCATTCAATATCGATAGGTTATTTCCGCAACAAAGAGCTGATTCTTCCTGCCTGCCCCTGGGACAAGGTCAAAGTTGCTGATCCGCTCATACCCATAGGTCAGCTCGGCATCCATATCGCCGTAGATGGGCAACCGCCAGTGGATTCTTCCTGCGTGCTTCCGTTCCACCGCCTGCAGGGTCCCGTTGGCATCAAAGTTACCGGAACTGTCCACCTTCACCCGCCCCAGGTTGCCCCGTTGGGTGAAGATGTATTCGAGGGCAAGGTTGTTGCGTACGGAAAACCAATGACTATAGCGGGCAAAGAAGTCCTGAACGGCCCCGCCTTGGGAATGTCCGATGGGCAGCCCTTTGTAAAGATACCCCTCCGGAAAGGTGCCGTTGGTATAGAGGATCTGGTTGCCCTGGAAAAACTCGAAGCGGAAATCATTCCTGCCGTCACCCGTCAGGCGGGGGATATAAAAGCCGGCCACATAGCTCTCAACTATAGGCCAGAATGAAGCGGTATCCTCGCCTGAAAACTCCCCGTATAGTTCCGTGTTGCGCAGCCATGGCATGCGATAGCGAAGTTCGAAGCCAGCCATTCCATTGGAATTGTCGGCACTGGTGCCACCGATCAACCCACGTAAAGTATCGCCGGTGCCGCTCTTAACGCCAGGCCCCCCAACTTGCCGGCCCAGGTTGAAACCAATCTCCAGATTGTCGGTCGGCTTCGATACCAGCTTCAGTGCGTAAAACCATGGCTGACGCTCTACTCCGCCGGTATTGGTCTTGTCGAACCGTGACGCGATAAGGGCATACTTAAGATCACCTAGCCACGAAAGCCACCCGACACGCACCGGCTCCGGGCTTGACAGTTTTACAAGGGTAAAGTTTTCGGCATTACTGGTAAGGGTAATATTGCCGCGATAGCCTTGGCCAAGCCAGTTCTCGTCCTTGCCAAACTCAAGCTCGATGCCGCCGCCTCCAAGCTTGACGTAACCGCGATTCATCCTGATCCGATTATCATCCCCGATGAGAATGGACGGTTCAATGAGACCGGTCACCTTATCACTCAGATAGGCCTCCGCCGCCCAACGAAGCTCGCCATTGCTGCCGTCACGGTAAATAACGCCGTTGTTGTTTTCAAGAAGCGGCGTCCCCTCGGCCCCACGCTGCTGGGCAGGCGATGGGTAAGGATTTATCGGTCGCAACCCTGAGCCAAGGCCGAAGACACCGTCATCGCCGGGATCATGGACTGGACGCTCATAGTTGCGCGATGTACCATCCAGGTAGACATAGCGGAAACGCAGGGAGGAGATCAGATTGTGGTCGAGAACCGGCGGCTTTTGATCAGGATTTTTACGCAGCGATATCTCACGGGGGATCAGATCATGAATGCGGGCGATCAGTTCATTTGCAAAAGGCTGTTGGCCTACGTCGGCGGCAGTAAGGTTCCCTTCCGCTTCGAGCACGAGCCTTGCAGCTTCAGCCTTGGAAAAAGGCCTGATGCCTTTTACATCGCTTTTTATCAAACCAAGACCACCAAGCTTTTCCAGGTAGGAATAGATGGGGCTATCGAGGGGGATATTGGAAGATGAAAGAGCCCAGGCACTAGGTGCAGTGCCGACCAGACAATAACCTGCTGATATCAGGGCGCAGAACAACCAGAGATTGCAAAAATAAAATTTACCAGACATGAACACCTGCGATCTTCATCACCGAATCAGCATTTTTGATGTCAGCTTTTGATATAGCCGATTCCATTCACAATTGAAAATCATTAGACATGAGATATTTTGCAATAAAGATGATTAAGGCAATGAATGTGGCAAAGACAATTTTCTTGTTCTTGCTGACCTGACGCAGGAGAACCAGCCTGTAGGCGACAAACATAATAACCGACTTTGCAGCAACGGTAAGCAGGTGATACCGACTGGTGAAATCGGTCGGCAAAAGTGGAACAGCAATAACTATGAGGAGAATCAGATATTCGAATGGGTTGCTGATAAGATAATCTGTCCGCTTCCGCAGGAAGATCTTGGCTCCCTCAACAGCCAGTAGAGAAAAGAAAAGATGATTGGAAATGGTAAGCAATGGAATACCAAGCAGGGTCGTCTCTCTGCCGAGATTTTCCATGATGAAGATAACAAATGCCCCATTCAAATAGAGAGCGAAATGGAGGAACATGTCCTCCTTATCCTTCATGAGCAACAAAAGGATAGCAAACAGCAGCAGTAATAAACTTGCCGTGAAAATAACCTTCGGATTATTGCCGGAGGGTGTAAACAGAGCAAGGATTAGAATCGTCAAGAGCAAATATTTTAACAATACCAATAAGCGTTGCGAAAACTCAACCATCCGCCGATAGGTCCGTGTTTCCCTAATGGGCTGGTTGCTTTTCAATTCAATGCGTTCGGCTATTTTTTTGCGACAGATAAGATTCACCACAATATAAAAAAAAGTCGCTCCAACAATCAAAACAGTGACAAGAACATATTCTGGGAATCTATAACAAACTACAGCAAACAGGCTTAGAAAATAGCTAATGCCATATACCAGAATGACACAATATTTATGCCCAATGCCCAGATCAAGCAGCCTGTGATGGATATGCGACTTGTCAGGTGAAAAAATCTTCTTGCCCTTAAACAGCCTGTTGGACATCACAACCAATGTGTCGATAATAGGAACTGCGAGGACAACAAGCGGTACAAATACTGAAATTTCAGCAGCAGCGGTCGTAACAAGCATAACTGAAAAAATTCCCATGCAGTAACCAAGGAAGAGACTTCCTGAATCCCCCATGAAAATTGTAGCCGGGTAGGTGTTGTAGCGGAGAAAACCCACAATAGCCGCAAGGAGGGCGGCATCCAGCGCAAGCAAAGAATGATTGCCAGTCTGATAGGCAAGGGTACCAAACGCCAGACAAGCAATGGCAGTCCCGCCGGCAGCCAAACCATCTAGTCCGTCAAGAAGATTGACTGCATTAGTGACCCCAACCACAGCAAAGATAGTAAACGGAATGGCGAGTGGCCCCAGAGTTATTTGTCCCAGGCCAAAAGGGTTTCCCAAGGAAGAAAGTTCAAGCCCGCCAACAATAACAGCCACTGCTGCCGCAATGATTTCACCAAGGAATTTTTGCTTTGGAGAAAGATTTGTCAGGTCATCGGCCAAACCAGTAAGGAAAATTATCACGGCTCCGGAAAGGAACCCTTTTATTTGCCGATCAATATCGCAGAAGAACAGTGTTGAAAATAGAAATGCACTGAAAATAGCAATTCCACCAAGACGGGGAGTCTCATCGCAATGCACCTTGCGTTCATCAGGTTTATCTATGCCACCAACCCGGATAGCAAGGCGAGAGATGGGGGGGATAAGAATAACGGAAGTCATCAGAGCGGAGATAAATATGTAAAAATAAGTGGTCAACGGCATGTGTTCCCCGTCAAGAACTATGGACTAAACGAAAGAGATAATGTAGATAGAAACTAGCTTCAGGCGAACCCTCCATAGGTGCCCACAGAGCAGGCTCCTTTGCCGCCTTAGCATCAAATGGTCCAGCTTTCAACTCAAGTAACACCGAATCCGGCACCAAGGCAATGACTGTGTGCCAAGTTCCAGAAGGCAATTCGACTCCAACGCTCAGGTCTTCAGCTTGTCCATATTTTTCCGTGCCAAAGCGAACAACTTCGTAAACAGACCCATCGTCGTCAAACGTCACTAATGCAAATAGCCCAAGAACTGCCACAAGGCATTCAGCTTTAGGGTCCCATGAGTGCCGATGGGGTCGAATATAACTGCCCATGCCGATCGCATTGAATAAACGCTGGCAAGGGTCGTCATAGCTCTGATGAATATTACAGTGATGCCTCAAACGTGGTGAGTGTTTTGCTTTGTCGATCGTAATTCCAAGATATTCATGTGAAAATCGTGTGACTGTCATGCTCGCAGCGCCTCGACAATCTGCCTGACTGCAATCTCTGGAGAAAACAATCTTGCGGCCAAGGCTTTGCAGCGGTTCTTAAAACCATCATCTTTGGCAATGTCGGTAACCAAAGCCTGTGCCATTGATCCGAGCGAATCAACTGATGTGGCGGTACAAACGCGGCCGACATGCTCTTTCTCTATCAAAAGACACAAATCATTGCCTGGATTTATTCTGGCGAGCACCGGCAGACCGGATTGCATATAAGATACAAATTTGCCTGGTATATTGTGGGTCTTATGGCGAGGGTCCAATGCAACCATCCCCACATGGCATTGAGCGTACAGACCAGTAATCTCATCGGGGTCAATCTCGTCAAAAAAAACCACGTTATCTAACCCACGTGTTAAAGCATCACGGCGCAACCGTTGAGCATCACTACCACGCCCAACAAAGAGAAAACCGATGTCTTTTCTACTCACTAAACTTTCAGCAAGGTTCAGCAAAATCCCCATGCCTTGCGCCACGCCCATATTGCCAGCATAGACAAAAATCTTTCGACCGGCCAACGAGGTGTCACAAATCCTGATGCTGCATCCCGAATTAGGCACATCGCTCAGCCAGTTTTGCAAAACCTCAACACGGCGGCCAGGCCGAGAAGCCCAGTCAGTAAAATAGGTCAGATTTCCAAAGGTCTGTGCCCCTATGACATCAGCAATAGAGTACTGGTAGTTCGCAATCAATTTGAAGAACCTATAGGGCAGCCCTCTGCCCATAAGGCCCATATCGACTGCCCACTCAGGAAAAATATCGCGGATGATGAGATAACTTCTGCATTTACTTAATTGCTTCAGTGCGTTTGCAAAGGGTCCCAAGAAAATTGTAGGGGAATACCAAACAACACCATCCCAATGTTCATTCGCCAGTGGACACTTACGAAAGTTGTGCAGCATCGAGAACGGCATGCGGAACTCTCCGATCGTACGCCGTACGTAGCCTATGTCCTTGGTCTTGGGAGATTTCAAGCGGGCGATGCGAACATCATTCCATGTCTCAATACGCCAATCCTCTTCCAGTTCAGGGGCCGCTACCAGCGTTGTGATCTCATGCCCCTGCTTGGCAAACTCCAAGGATAAGTCCCGCAACTGAACGGCCCCTGATGATCGGAGCGGCGGAAAAGCATCAGTGATTAAGGCAATACGCATGATTCTCAGCCACTCTTAACATTTCTTCCAGACATTTCGGTTTACATAATCGGTATAGCTGAGGATAACCCGTAGCACTTTAAGAGAGACATTATCAACATCATAATCTTCTACAATTCTAAAAGGACTGGAGTCTGAAACCTGACACATTACTACTTCAATTGCTTTCAGCACCGCCTCTGATTCAAGACCGCACATTATCAAGGTTCCCTCGTCCATCCCTTCCGGCCGCTCATGGGCCTGGCGAATTGTAACTGCTGGGAAGCCAAGGATGGACGATTCCTCCGTAATTGTGCCACTGTCTGAAATAACACAGGCAGCGTTCATCTGCAGTTTTACATAATCCGGAAAACCTAAGGGCTTAAGGAACTTAATACGGTTATCAAGAGTGGCAGTGCCTTTTTCTTCAAGCCTTTTTCTGGTACGCGGATGGGTGGACACAATGACCGGCTTATCATACGTCTCTGCAATGGCAGAAAGAGATTCAAGCAGATTAGCGAAATTTGCCTCACTGTCCACATTTTCTTCACGGTGGGCGCTTACTAGAAAATATCCCATTTTCTGCAGCTCAAGCCGTTTAAGCACATCGGAGCTGTCTATCTGCCCTCGGTGATGTGCAAGAACCTCCTTCATAGGGGAACCTGTCTTTAATACCGTTTCAGGACGCAGCCCCTCTGCCATCAGATATCGGCGAGCATGTTCCGTGTAGGTCATGTTGATGTCGCTTATGTGATCTACTATTTTGCGGTTGATTTCCTCGGGAACGCGCAGATCGAAGCAGCGATTGCCAGCTTCCATATGAAAAATAGGAATCTTCCGCCGTTTCGCAGCAATCGCCGCCAAGCAGCTATTGGTATCCCCCAGCAACAGCAGGGCCGCCGGTTGTTCCTTCTCTAGCACCTCATCGGCCTTTGCAATAACGTTGCCGATAGTGTGGGCCACCGTTGGGCCCACTGCTTCTAGAAAATAGTCAGGTTTTCTGATTCCAAGCTCATTGAAAAATATACCATTCAACTCGTAGTCATAATTCTGGCCGGAGTGTACAAGTATATGCTGCACATGCCGGTCAAGCTCGGCAATGACTCTGCTCAACTTGATTATCTCTGGTCTGGTCCCGACAATGGTCATTACTTTCATGGTCATCGATTCAACCCCTCAATCATTGCAGGCCAGGATGGCGGTGTATAATTAAACTCGCGACGAAACCTGGCGGAATCGAGACTCCGGTCACAGCAGAAGGTACTATCAGCGATGAGTTCAATGTTATGACCTAGTTTCTCACGAAACAGTAGTAACAATTCGTATTTGTTGATAGGTTCACTGGATACCTGATATACCCCTGATGCATTAGGAAAATCAAGCAACATCTTCTCGATGATTCTGCTCATCTCGATAGTGGTAAATCCGGTGTAGATGGCATTGGTGAAGCCTTTTACAGCGCCAGTCTGGGCAAGAAACCAGTCAAGCAGACTCTTGTGCCTGGAGAGTTCATGTCCTATGATAGATGTTCTCAAAGTCAGACAATTAGTATCGTGGACCTCCCCCAGAAATTTCGTTTTACCGTACAAATCTTCAGCGTCGGAAAGATCACTCTCCAGGTAGCTACCCTTTTTCCCTGAAAAAACACAGTCAGTACTCAAATGAATCAGCCTAGCTCCTATCCCCTTGCAAAGCACCGCCAGCCTGTGCGGAAGTAATGCGTTAATCTCCAGGCTCGGAATGCTTTCCTTGGCATCAGGTCTCTGCTTTACTATACCGACAGCGTTGATTATCGCCTCAGGGCGAAAATCTGACAATACTTCAACAAGCCTTTCCAGTGAGCGGACATCTACTCCGTCATAAGCATTTTCACTAGTGAACATTCCAAGTGAAGAATAAGTACCTAAATCCTGACGAAGAGTTACCTTCACTTCATGTCGAGGTTGCAGGTGTTTCAGCAGTTGATGACCTAGCATGCCATCACCACCTAAAATCAGTATGCGCACCCGATACCTCCACTAAGCTCTTGCTGAATAAAATCCAGTTTCAATAACTTTTCCTTGATCTCGGGTATAGTAAGCCGTTGCGTGTTGTGGGAGTTGTAATCCACGATGAGAGATACTTGTTCCTGTCCTTCAGTGAAATATTTGCCGTAATTCAGATCACGGTCGTCGGGAATGATTCGGTAATAGCCACCGAGATCCTGTGCTTTGGCAAGTTCCTCGCGGGTCAGCAAGGTCTCGTATAGTTTCTCACCATGTCGCGTACCGATAATACGAACTTCATTCTCTGCATTAAAAAGTTCCTTAACGGCAACTGCTAAATCCATGATTGTAGATGCTGGCGCTTTTTGTACAAAAATATCCCCTGGCCTTGCATTCTGGAAAGCGTAAAGAACAAGATCAACAGCATCATCAAGAGACATGAGGAAACGAGTCATATTAGGATCAGTTACAGTCAATGGCTTACCCTCTTTTATCTGCTTGACGAAGAGAGGTATGACAGATCCACGAGAAGCCATAACATTCCCATACCGGGTACCTGTGCAGACAGTATTGGAACTGTCTGTCATGCGAGCTTTGGCAACCATAAGTTTCTCCATCATTGCCTTTGATATTCCCATTGCATTGATCGGATAAACAGCCTTATCAGTACTAAGAGTAATGACCTTTTTCACACCACTAGCTAAAGCAGCATTGAGAACGTTCTCTGTTCCCAGGATATTTGTCCGCACAGCCTCCATCGGATAAAACTCGCAAGATGGAACCTGTTTTAGGGCAGCTGCGTGGAAGACAAAGTCAACACCACTCATTGCAGAGTAGACACTGTCATAGTGCCTGACATCACCAATGTAGAACTTGACCTTGGAGTTATTTAGATTAATCCGCATATCCTCTTGCTTTTTCTCGTCGCGGGAAAAAACACGGATCTCCTTAATATCAGTATCAAGAAAGCGGCGGAGCACGGCATTGCCGAATGAACCTGTGCCGCCAGTTATAAGAAGGATTTTGTTCTTAAACATGTTAAAGGATCTCCTTATCTTCACTTATTTACAACACTCATAAATAAGCTACGATTCGCTTCTATTGTTTCATTCTTGCTCAAACGTTTGGTGGTTTTGCTGATAATATCTTTGCGCCATGCTAACTTTTCTTCAATAGGCATAATTGCATATTCCTCTATAATTCGAGCAAATTCATCGATATTTTCCAGTGGCAAGTCCCAACCAAGATGTTCCGATTGCAAATCACGCCATGGAGTCTGATCGCTCAGTAAAACTGCAGTGCCAACAGAAAGTGCCTCAGCAATTACATGTCCGTAATTTTCTCCGCGCGTAGGGAAAAAAAATAAATCATGAGCATTAAAAATTGATGACACTTGATCTGGATGCACTGCCCCCCAATATTTCACTGAAATGTTTGCGGGCAACTGTGAAATAGTTTCTTGGCAGCGATTCCAATATGATTGGTCTTCAGCTGGTCCATAGATATTGAAAAGAATTTTTTGCTTTACTTTGCTTAGAGCTTTTAATGCGTAATCCAAATTTTTCTTAGGCGAAATACGTGAGAGAAAAACAACTCTTGTCACTGCGTCTGCAGACTCGGCCTGCGGAGAGACACCCGAAGCGATCAGGCTCTTTCGACTGGGTAAATCAAGGGCAACATGGATGGTGCCAGACCCCATACCTAAAACACGAAGTACATCCTGTGCTTCATGAGTACTAGACGCGTGCCATACAACATTGGCATAAAGCCTGATCAAACCAGCTAATTTGATAAATAAGTGCTTTTTATGTCGTTTTATTTTGATTGCACCTTCTGAAAATTCCCCACGTGGGGCAATAATAACAGGTTTATTAGGCAGTAATCCAAGTTTTCGTGCCAATAGTGGTCTAACTGTAAAAAACGGGTCAAAAAAACTATTTATGTACAATACATCATATGAAGTTTCTGCAATAAGAACAGCTAGCCTACGAATTGTGCACCTTTCAGGTGATAGATAATGCACCATTGCATTGCCGACCCTCTGCCACTTATCAGGCTTAATCTCTTCATAGGGCGATTCGTCACCTAAATCTCTGTCTCTGGTTATAATCCAAAATTCATAATCGTTGAGATGTTCAACCATATTGGCAATTGTGCGCAGTGGGCCTCCAGCTTTGTATCCGGGGAGGTAAAACCCAACGAGAGTGAGTATTTTAGGTTTTTGCTCTTTAATCATTTAGTTACCTTTTGAATTTGATGCTGCCTGTGGCAAACAGTAATGGTAGCAAAAACAAAATACTGATCGATCCATATCCAAAGACCATTTCAGGAGATGCTGTGTAATATAATTTCATAATTAGTAAGAAATAGATAAAATTCAGCTGACCTTTGTACTGTTCAAATGCATCTATAATAGCTTTGTTAAACAATAGGAGCATGAATGTGAAAACGAGCCATACAATTGTTTCCCCAACATTTAGCTTGAAAAGTGTATAAACATACATAATCAAGCCAATATCGGAACTTGTAGAACCTTCAATACTCGGGAAAAAAGATTGCATGACAAGATTGTTAATAGACCTAAAGTCTTTATCATCCATCAGGAATCGAGGAGTGAACGGCCTGAAAAAACCTTTTATTTCTCTTAAAAAAGTACCATCCTGAAAGGCAAGGTGCTGAATTTCTAAATCTTTCTCATATGCACCGACTGCAACAGGAAAAAATGTGAGCCGGTTTGTCAAATTAACAACACTCTCTGAATAAGAAACTTGTGACATCCCCATGCCTCTAACTTCAAGTTTATAGGGGAAAACATAGTGGTAGATTTTACCGCCAATCAGGAGGATAAAAAGTGGCAATAGAATGACCATGAAAATTCGGTTCCAGAATTTGAAGGTATGGGATTGAAAATAGAAGTAAAGCTCCATGAAAAAGATTGTCAAAAAGACGCCTGACCAACCCTGCAGAAGTTTGTAAATGACATATATTGTAACAGTGAACCAGAATAGGGTTCTATTTCCACATGGAGACTTTCTGACCAACATGTAAAAGATGGTGAACAAGCCATCTATGTTTAACAACGCGAAAAGAGGGGAAAATGGATTTGTTGCCTGACTACCTATACGCCCCACCCCTGTCAAAACAAGGAAAAATAGTTGGGCAATTAACAACCCGCCAAAAACAATATTTAAACGTAAAATATTAACTCTAAATGGGCTGAATGAAAAAGCTATCCTCTTGTCTTTTGTAATAATATAGAAAAAATATGCGGCTATAAAGCCTAAGACTGAGTAACCTAAGATAATAGTTAGCTCACTAGAGCTGACCAAGTACTCGAAAGAAGACAACTCACCTGAATAATTAGTGGTTGTCATCATAAAAATTCCCACAAGCATTAGACTGGTAATGTAAAGGGAAAGGTAAATTTTTTCTGCAAGCCTATATCTGGAATTGTAAAGCATAATGATCTTATTCAAGTAAACCAATGTTTAAACCACCGACAATTTCAGTCATGCGATTAATCCCTGCTGCAACACTGAACTCCTCCAAAAACAACTTTTCTGCTACTGAATCAGCATCCGGGGAGGATGTAAACCCTTTAATTTTATTAATATATTCAGAAGCAGTCTCTGCTATTATGCACACACCATGTGCAATGGCATTTTCATAACCAATAAAAGAAAACCTGCTTCCGATCACACTTCTGCCGTGCATTAATGCTTCAGCCACTTTCACTTTCATACCAGCACCAGCAAAAATAGGAGTAACCACAAGTTTTGCGTTCCTGTAATAAGGTTCAAGATCTGAAACAGTACCAATAATACATACATTTTTTGATCCGAACTTGTGAGTGTATGTCTCTAAATTTGCTCCTATGACCACTAAAGGTATATCGACAAATGGCATCACATGTTCGCAAAGGAATTCCAATGCCTGTATATTTGGTGGGAATGCTGAACCCACGAAAAGAAGGTAGCCTGGTTGCAAGTTGACTTGACTGTTAATGTAATGACATGCTGGCTTTGCATCGGCAATACAAACAGGATGAATGAAATCAGCGGCACGACCATATAAGCGTTGCAATCGATTAGAGTCTGTTGCATGCAAAGCAACTAATGTATCAGAGTGTGAAATAGCCAGCTTTTCATTTACCCAATCCGAAATAATTGCTGGTGCGTAAACTAGCCTCTTTAAACCTCCATAACACTGCCTTTTGAAATCAATTTCAACATTGTGGAAAAAAGTAATAATTTTAATGCTGGGGAAATTTTTTTTAACAATGAATGCCAAATAACCAAATAATGAGGTATCTAAGTAAAGCAAAACAGGCTGTTTTTTAGCAATCTCGTTTACAATAACGTTGACTGCCCTTCTATTCAACCCACCTGAGAAAAGATTTAGATTAGCTATTCCAGTACTGAAAGTACTTGTAGTTGACTGGATATTGTTAAATTCAGTCTCCCCTCTACCAACAGAAAAAACTTCAATGTCAATGCCGGTACATGCTTCTAATATTTTTAAATTAGTTTCAGAAAGTAGTCTGCCACCACTGGCATTTGAAGATAAATTGGCACTTATGTAAAAGACGGACTTTTTATACATAGATTATTCTTTTGAGGACAAAGCACATGCGAAATAAAAAGAGCAAAGCGAAAGGTATTTTATCTACAAATAAAAATTTGAGATTATCCCCGCAAATACTTTCATATTGACTCTTCAAATTCCGCCAGTCTTCTTTTTCAGAAAAGCATCTTACCTTTAAAGTGCTACGTATGGAATAGAAATATGCATTATTACACTCAGAATTCAACACTTTCAAAAGGCTAGAATGTATAATCTCTTCTTTGCTGAACAAGGTATTAGCAAGCAATAAATATCCATACAAATCAAGGTTTACTCTCTTAGCCAGACTTTTACCTAAGAAGCTGTCATTGTCACCACGACAATAGACTAAAGGGCTGCTGATATAATTAAGTGTGCAGCCATCAATGAGAAATTGAAACAATTTAAATACATGGGCATAGGCTGTTCCTGTAAACCTCTCGTCATAGGGGATAGAATTCCATTTGGATCTCTTAAAAATTATAGAACTCAGGTAACTAAAAAGTCCTCCAAGAGAAGTACACTGATCTACATAGTTAGCAAAAGATTTCCTGTCGTAAATTTTAAAAACTTCATCTCTAACATAACTCTTCAACCATTTCTGGTCTGAAATTGGATTCAAACTGGAATCACAGAAAGTTCGATTACAGAGGTAAATAGAAGACTTGACCTTGAGCTTATCGAAAATAGTATTTAAGGAATTTGGTTTCAATACATCATCACTTCCCATAAACCAACAATATTCGCCTGAAGCTAGCTCAACAGCTCGCAGATAATTTAGGTCTGCACCAATGTTATAGTCATTCTTAGAGTATATGACCTTGATTGAAGGATATCTTTGTTTAAAATGATAAACCAGCTGATCTGTTTCATCAATTGAGGCATTATCACTAATACAAATTTCAACAGAATCAGTAAGTCGTAGCTCAGTGATTTGATCGGCGATGCTTTCAATCGTCTGCTCGATATAAGCTGCACGATTATATGTAGGTATGCAAAATGATAATTTCACATCAGTCACAGGCACGCTCTCTAGTTGTATGATAGAATGCTTTAGGCAGTATCCAAACAGATGTTACTGCAAATGAAAGTATAAGACCCAACATGATCCCTGTCGAACCATATTCTTTTCCAAGTACAATTTGTGCCAGTATGCTCACGATTGCTTGAACAGGAACATAACGATTCAATAGGTTTGTTTCGTTGAAACTCAGCAATGCCATTGCATACGTATCTGACCAAACACGTAACAACATGTAAATGACAAAAAGAGATGTCAAAGAAACAGGTACTAAAGTGATTACATGATGGGAAACAATGTCAGCTATATTTTCCATGAAGATCATGATAAAAGATCCTAAAATAATCACCATACCACCACCGATGATCAGTAAACTCCTTATTTTTTTTCTAGCAAGCTCCCACTGTTTGGCAAAGAGAGTTTCAGAAACAGATGACCAAGCTGAAGTCAATATGATGGCATGCACAGAAAATAAAGCCATAAATACGCGTTGGCAGATGTTGTAGACTGCAATGTCATGTGCAGCCAATACACGAGACATTACAAGATAGTCAATGCCCAATACTCCTGCCGCAAGAAACGAAAAAAGAGCAAAACCACGGCTGTGATGCCAAATTTCCTTTAGAATATGCCTGTCGAGAGACCACCTGCGGTACACCCCCGCCTGCAAAGCCCCTATAGCAGCAACAAGAAGGTTACCAATCACAAGAATCAACAGTATCTGGTTAATATCGTAGATAGCCAGAAAACGGAATGCTATAAGGCTTCCAGTGACAAAAAGAGAATTAACAGCGGGATAAAGATTCGGCCAATGTCCACGTTGCTCTGCATAAAGCACAAGGTTGAACAGAACGCTCAGCCCGGCAATAAATAACCCGACACAAAAAAGGATGACGGTTATTGTTGCCACACCCGGGTAACGGGCCAGCACAAAATGCCTGATTGCAACGCCCAGAAGCATCACTACTGGCAGCAGAACAACAAAAATTACCACCAGTGCACTGCTAGCCGTTTGCTTAAGCAGTTCGTGATTATGTCCTTCCGCTCTGCAACGGGAAATAAGGTTCTGTACCGCCTGTGGAATACCAAAGTTCAGCAATGTGAACCAGGTTGTCAGTGACACAAGGATGGATTGTACTGCCAAACCCTCTACGCCAACTAAATCTATCAACAACCGCGAGTTTACTAGAGAGAGTATAATAACTAGTGCTCTTGCAATCCATCCTGCTACCACAGCTAGCTTCATCTCAATTTCCAGATACCCATTCGAGCATTCGCTTCACGCCATCACTAGCAGACACTTTGGGGGACCAACCCATCAAAGTCTTGGCCTTGGCAAGATCGGCGACAAAAACCCTCTGGTCACTTTCGCGCGGGGGAAGCTTTCTGTAATCGAGCTTTAGCTTACCAATCTCTTCCAACAACCCAAATAGCTCCAACAAGGAAAGACTGTTCTCGATTCCGCCCCCTATATTAAAGGCATTACCCTTGGCTTTCTCAATGTTCTCAAAAGCTGAAAAGTAGAGAGCAATCATATCGTCGGCATGCAGCACATCGCGCACCTGCTTGCCATTTCCCGATATTGTGAAAGGTTCCTTGAGTGTTCCGGCTTTCGTTGCTACAGCCTGTTGGCAGAACCAGCCGATCCACCCCTGATCATACGTAGCAAATTGCCGTCCACCATACATTGAGGAATGGCGAAAAACGACTGTTTTCAGCCCAAAAATACGGGAGTAATCGAGCATGTACTGGTCTGCCGCCCCTTTCGAGCAGCCATAGGGAGAATGGAAATCAAGGGATGTAGATTCATCAAACCCCCTTGGATGGTCGACGCACTCATACCTTGTGGCCGTTTCCCGGTAAGAGTACTGCTCAAGATCGCCATAAACTTTGTTTGTGGAAGAATAAATAACCGCTGCATCAGGAGCATACAGCCGTATCGCCTCAAGGAGATTGTGAGTGCCCATGGCGTTGACTTCAAAATCCATGCGTGGATTTGCAATGGAGGTTGTCATGGCCACCTGTCCGGCCAGGTGAAAGACGGCCGATGGCTGGAAATCCTGCACCAACCGGGTTATGTCATTCTGATTTCTAATATCTCCGTGAACGAACCGAAATTTTCCGAGACCTTTAAGCCACTGCAGGTTCGAAAGAGATCCCTCACGGTACAGGTTATCAAAAACTACAAGATCCATGCCCTGTTGAATAGCATGTGAGGCAAGATTGCTACCAAGAAAACCGCAACCCCCAGTAATCAATAATTTCATATCAAAGCCCTTTTCAAACTATCCTTTTTGTAATCGCTGCTTTTCGTATGGAATGGTCATGCCAAGGCCATTGTCCAAGGAGATCTTTGGAGTCCATCCGAGCGAATTGAGGGCTGTTATGTCGGCACATGAATCCATTACCTCGTTCTGACGGTAGGGGATGGCGCCAAAATTAAGCACTGTATGAGATCCGGTCATCACATGAATTTTCTCAACAAGAGCCCTTACCGCAATGGTATTCCCGGAACCAAGACTATAATTCTTAAAGGATGGCTTTTTTATCTGTAACTGATCGAGAATGAGCAGATACGCTGAAACGACATCGTCTATGTGAATGAAATCGCGCTTCTGCTCGCCGGCTGTCAGATTCAGCTCTTTCACATTCTGAAGACACTTTCTGATCAACATTGTTACGAATTTGGAATGATCGTCACCCGGTCCATAAAAATGTTCCAGTTCCAGATTTATGAATGTAATGCCTCGTTGGTTGGCTGCAAGCACACCCCAGTCCTTAAATTGTTTCTTTGAAAGAGCGTAAGGGTTTAGGAACATTTCCAGAGATGTGTCAGTGTTTATAAAAGCAGATATTTTGGCAGAGACTGCTGAAGTAAGTAACTGTAGAGGAAAGGCCATATTAGCTTGAACTATATCTGTTACTCTCTCTTTGTTTCGCCCATAACATGTGGCAGCATGTATGACTACATCGATATGTCCCTGCTCTGCAAAAGGCAGCGACAGATCCATTTTGTCAATGTCGTAAGTTTCAACCGAAGACATAAGATCAGATATACGTGAAAGATCAGAAAAGCTCCTTTTTAATACTATTATCTGATGTCCCCGTTTCAGAAGGGCCCGCACCAGATGGCTTCCAAGGAAACCTGTAGCACCGGTAACAAGAATCTTCATTTACAAGCAAAGCCTTTTATTGTCGAGATCATGTATGCAATCATCTCTTCCGTCATCCCTGGATAAACACCAATCCAGAAGGTTTCGCGCATGATGCTGTCTGTGGTCTCTAGATTTCCAATAACCCGATAGCTCTTCCCTTCACGGCGCATTTCGTCAAAGCAAGGATGCTTGGTTAAATTACCCGCAAAAAGCATCCGCGTCTGTATACCTTTCCCCTCTAAATGATTAACAATCTTATCCCGGTTGAAACCGGCCCCTTCACGGACTGTAAGGAGGAAACCGAACCAGGAGGGGTCACTATTCTCCGTCGCCTCAGGTAAGAGCAGTCTGTCTTCCAGTCCCGCAAGTCCGTCACGCAGCAGTTTCCAATTTTTCTTCCTCGCTTCAATGAATTGCGGCAGCTTTTCCAACTGGGCACAGCCGATTGCCGCCTGCATATCAGTTACTTTCAGGTTGTAACCGAAATGGGAATAGACATACTTATGGTCATAGCCGAAGGGGAGCTCGCCAAACTGCTGGCCGAAGCGGTTGCCGCAGGTATTGTCCTTGCCTGATGGGCACCAGCAGTCACGCCCCCAGTCGCGGAATGATTCCACCAGGCGCTTCAGTTGAGGATCATCGGTATAGACGGCGCCCCCCTCCCCCATGGTCATATGGTGGGGTGGATAAAAGCTGGATGTGCCGATATCACCGATAGTGCCGGTATATTTCCAGGTACCTTTATAGTTGTAGCGGGAGCCTAGCGCATCACAGTTGTCCTCGATGAGCCAAAGGTTGTGCCGGTCGCAGAAAGCCTTGACAGCGGCCAGATCGAAGGGATTACCCAGCGTGTGGGCAACCATAACCGCTTTTGTCTTCTCGGAAAGAGCTTCATCCAGCAGGGCTGTATCAATGTTATAGGTGGGCAGCGAAACATCCACGAAAACCGGTATTGCACCGTATTGAATGATAGGGGCCACGGTGGTCGGGAAACCGGCTGCAACGGTGATAACCTCGTCACCTGGCTTTATCCGGCGCTGCCCCAGCTTAAGTGAAGTCAGTGCCATAAACGCCAGCAGGTTGGCAGAAGACCCGGAATTGGTCAGTGAACAGTGCTGGACCCCCAAAAACCTGGCGAAGTCGGTTTCGAATTTTTCGGCATACCGGCCGGTAGTCAGCCAGAAATCCAGGGAAGAATCTACGAGGTTGATAATCTCAGCCTCGTCGAAAACACGACCTGCATAGGGAATACGGTCCCCAGGAGAGAATTTTTTTTTGCAACCATGCACATGATTATAGTAAGCGATAGCTGCATCTATAGCCTCTTTGCGAAGTTTAGCTTCTTGTTCGATACTCACCGCAACTCCCCTCTGTAGCTCTCATACGATTTGATTTGTTCAAGGCAACAGGACCGGATATCACCACCGGCGGAATATACCTTTACCCATTCGATGATGTTGGCCAAAGCCTCGTCCAAGCTCCAGTGGGGTTGCCAGTTCAGACGCATGCGCGCCTTCGAGCAGTCCAGCTTGAGGTAGTGGGCCTCATGTAGATGTTCACCTTTGTCGATCTCATACCGCGTGCCGTTGCCCCACAGTCGGCACATCTCGTTTACTATCCATTCCACCGGCCTTGCATCATTGTCAGCAGGGCCGAAATTCCAGCCTTCGGCATATTCAGTCCCACTTTGGAATAAATATTGTGCCAACGTGAGGTAACCTGATAGCGGCTCCAGCACATGCTGCCACGGGCGAATGGCGTGTGGGTTGCGAATGCGGACCGGCTCACCGGCAAGCAATGACCGGACGATATCGGGGATCAGGCGATCATTGGCCCAATCGCCACCGCCGATGACATTGCCGGCTCGTGCAGTGGCAATGGCTACATTGTGCTGAGAATAATGCAACGGGTTGAAAAAGGACTGCCGATAGGCCGAAGTCACCAACTCGGAGCACCCTTTACTGCTGGAATAAGGGTCATATCCCCCCATGGCCTCGTTTTCACGATATCCCCAAACCCATTCCTTATTCTCGTAACATTTGTCGGTGGTAACGTTGACAACTGCCTTAACGGACGGACAATTTCGAACCGCTTCAAGGAGATTGACGGTACCCATGACATTGATGGCATAGGTATCGACAGGGATTGCATAAGAATCCCTCACCAAGGGTTGGGCAGCCATGTGTATGACGATTTCGGGCTGAGCCTTCTGCATGGCGGCTGTGAGAGCAGCACCATCGCGGATGTCAGCAACAGTGTGAGCCTGCAGCAGCTCTGCAACCCGCGCCAATTTGAACAGGCTTGGGTTGGTGGGGGGATCGAGGGCGTAGCCATTTATCTCTGCCCCCAGTTGATGCAGCCATAGGCAAAGCCAGCTTCCCTTGAACCCAGTATGGCCAGTTACGAAGATCTTTTTGCCGAGGAAAAATTGTCTCACGCCCAGACCTTCCATGGCGCTTTGCCTGTTTTCCAAAGTTCTTCCAGATAGTTCTTGTCGCGCAGTGTATCCATTGGCTGCCAGAAACCGGAATGTTTAAAAGCTTTCAATTGTCCCGCCTTTGAAAGCCCTTCCAACGGCTCTTGTTCCAGCACGGTAGAGTCACCTGCAATAAAATCGAAGACTTCTGGCTGAAGAATGAAAAACCCTCCGTTAATCCAAGCCCCATCACCCTTCGGTTTTTCTTTGAAACCATGCACTGTGCTGGTGGAATCAAGATCAAGTGCCCCAAAACGGCCGGAAGGCTGTATAGATGTGACGGTTGCAAATTTGCCGTGAGATTGGTGATAGTCGACTAATGCCTTTATGTTTACGTCCGAAACGCCGTCGCCATAGGTAAGCATGAAGGGTTCGTTGCCAATATATTCCCTGACTCTCCTAACCCTGCCACCGGTCATAGTTTCCAGGCCAGTATTGACAAGGGTAACGGTCCAAGGTTCTGCAGAGTGATGATGTATAACTCTCTGATTCTGGTTCTTGAAATCAAAGGTGACATCTGATTCATGGAGAAAATAGTGGGCAAAGAACTCTTTTATGCAATACCCCTTGTAACCAAGACAGATGACGAAGTCATTGAAGCCATAATGGGAATATATCTTCATTATGTGCCAGAGAATTGGCTGCTCCCCGATCTCCACCATCGGTTTTGGCTTCAGGTGGGATTCTTCACTTATCCTTGTTCCAAATCCACCTGCAAGTATAACAACTTTCATTACGGCTCCTCTGCAATGCAACAAAATATCATCGTGTTCGGATAGGGGTTACGCTTCTGTAGAAGGATATTGAGCACGAACAAGTTACAAGGTGGTACTCTACGACCCTTGTCTCTGCAGTGTGTACCAATCGTATACTGTCTTTAAGCCATCTGCCAAAATAATTTTGTGCCGCCAGCCAAGCTTGTTAAGTCTAGAGACATCCGACAGCTTGCGCGGAGTACCATCTGGCTTGCTGGCATCAAACACCAGATTGTCCGTATAGCCAACTACATCTTTTATGGCGACTGCCAAATCCTTGATGGTAATCTCCTCGCCGCTCCCCACATTTAGTAAGGCTGGTGAGGAGGGGTCAGTGAGGAGTGAGGAAAAGGCATCTTCAGGTAAATTCAGGAGAAATACAGAGGCGTCAGCCAGATCATTCACATGGAGAAACTCGCGGAGCGGAGTTCCCGTGCCCCAGACAACGACCTTGTCCTCCCCATTCACCTTCGCCTCATGGAACTTGCGCATCAAAGCCGGCAATACATGGGAGGTCTCCAGGTCAAAATTGTCGTTGGCCCCGTAAAGATTTGTCGGCATGGCGGCAAGAAACCTGGTGCCATACTGGCGATTGTAGGCCTGGCACATCTTGATGCCGGTGATTTTGGCTATGGCATAAGGTTCGTTGGTCGGTTCCAGGGGACCGGTGAGGAGGTATTCCTCCTTGATCGGCTGGGGTGCCATTTTCGGATAGATGCAGGTGCTCCCCAGGAAGAGCAACCTCTGCACACCATTCAGCCATGACTGATGAATGACATTGGTCTGGATCATCAGGTTGTCATGGATGAATTCGGCGGGATAGGTATTGTTGGCAACGATTCCGCCAACCTTGGCGGCGGCAAGAAAGACGTACTCCGGCTTCTCCTGCTGGAAGAAATCAGAGACGGCCTGCTGGTTGCGTAAATCCAGCTCAGCACTTGTCCTGACAACCAGGTTGTCGTAACCTTCCGCTTTAAGTTTTCTGACTATGGCAGAACCAACAAGTCCCCGATGACCGGCGACATATATCTTCGCTTTTTTCTCAATCATTTTTAGCCACGAATGTCACTAATATCACGAATGAATATATGAACTAGCTACACTTCCTATAAGATCAATCTTTTGGATTCTACTTTTTCTTTGCCAAAATTTATCAGAAGCCCAACCTTAAAGCCTGTTCCTTTGAGATAATTCAAAACTTGGGCTGCATGCAAGCGGTTAAGCGCGGCAACTGCCTTTAGCTCAATAACGATTTGATCATTAACAACTATGTCAGGGAAATACAGGCCCACCTCTTCATCTTTATAGAAGACCTTCATTTCTTTTTGAGATTCTGCTGGAATCCCTCGAAGCTGTAATTCTTTGAGCAGAGCTCTCTGATACACATTCTCAAGGAAGCCGAAGCCTAAAGTATTGTGTACCTCAAAAGCTGCAGCCATTATTTGAAACGATAGATCTTTAAAAATAACAGCTGGCATTTGAGCGCTCTGAAAAGAAGCAGCCTATTCCCGATTAACAATGTCTGCGTCAATTCGTGTTATTCGCTGAAAAAGGGTTTAAAGGCTTTTTGTTCAGCCACGAATGACACGAATGTGCACAAATAAGGCAAAGGCCTGAATCTTTGGGTTCAAACCAAAAGAAACATGGGTTCTGGTTCAGGTTTTTTATTCGTGTTAATTCGTGAAATTCGTGGCAAAAGGATTTTCATGTTTACTCACCTGCCATTGGCCCTTTTCTCCCGCTCGGCTTCCTGCAGGTCCGCGTCCACCATCATGTTTACCAGTCCTTCAAAATCGGTTTTCAGCTCCCAGTTAAGCTTTGTCTTGGCCTTGGTCGGGTCGCCAAGGAGGAGATCAACCTCGGCCGGACGGAAATATTTAGGGTCGATCTCGATGACGATCTTGCCGGTCTTGCTGTCGATCCCCTTCTCATGAACGCCGCTCCCCTGCCATTGTAACGGCATATCCAGGCGGGCAAAGACCTTCTCTGCAAATTCCCGCACCGCATGGGTTTCGCCGGTGGCAATGACATAATCATCGGGCTCGGTCTGCTGCAGCATGAGCCACATGGCTTCCACATAATCACCGGCAAATCCCCAGTCGCGCTTGGCATCCAGGTTGCCCAGGTAGAGGCAATTCTGCATCCCCAGCTTGATGCGGGCGGCAGCGCGGGTGATTTTCCTGGTAACGAAGGTTTCGCCGCGGCGGGGTGATTCGTGGTTAAAGAGAATGCCGTTACAGGCAAAGAGGTTGTAGCTTTCCCGGTAATTGACGGTGATGTAATAGGCGTAAGCCTTGGCACAGGCATAGGGGGAACGGGGATAGAATGGGGTCGTTTCCTTCTGTGGCGTTTCCACGACCTTGCCGTATAGTTCGGACGATGATGCCTGGTAAAACTTGGTATTCAGCTCCGTCTCACGGATTGCTTCCAGGATACGCACCGCCCCCAGGGCATCCACCTCTCCTGTATATTCAGGCACATCAAAGGATACCCTGACATGGCTCTGGGCGCCCAGGTTGTAGATTTCATCGGGTCGTATATCGCGCAACACCTTGTTGAGGGAACTGGCGTCGTTCAGATCACCGTAGTGGAGAAACAGACGGGCAGAGGATTCATGGGGATCCTGATAGATGTGGTTGATCCTGCCGGTATTGAAAGAAGAGGAACGCCGAATGAGGCCATGCACCTCGTAACCTTTTTTCAACAGCAATTCAGCCAGATATGAGCCATCCTGGCCGGTAATTCCTGTAATCAGCGCCTTTTTCATCAGTCCTCTCGTTCCATAAAATTACATCTACTATAAAAGTGCTAGTTTGTTACCATAATATGGCTGCAAAGGCAACTCAATACAGGCTTCATTGTTAATTATTAATGCTCTTTGCGAATTTTTTCTATGATTCCTGTCGTCGATTTGCCGTCGACAAAAGTTACCAGTTCTACCCTGCCGCCGTAGGACTCGACCACATCCTTGCCCACCACCCGTTCCGGGGTGTAATCCCCCCCCTTGACCAGGACCAGGGGCTGCAGGGCCTCGATGAGCTTTAGGGGCGTCTCTTCATCGAAAATCACCACGTAATCGACGCAATCAAGGGCGGCCAGAATGTGGGCACGTTCCGTTTCCACTATCAAAGGCCTGGTTTCCCCTTTCAGAGCGCGTACGGAGGCATCGCTGTTGAGGCCGACTATGAGCAGGTCGCCAAAGGTGCGCGCCTTCTGCAGATATTTCACATGCCCCACATGGAGCAGGTCGAAACAGCCGTTGGTGAAAACCACCCGCTTCCCCTTTGCCTTCGCCTCTGCCACAAGCGAAGCAAGCACGTCCAGGTTTTTGATCTTGGCATCACTGTCCGGATGGACGTGGCCAATTTCGGCAATGATCTCGGCAGGAGAAACGGTGGAAGTACCCAGTTTGCCCACGGCTATGCCGGCAGCCACGTTGGCGATTCCTGCCGACTCAGCCATTGAAAGGCCACAGGCAAGCCCAAGGCTCAGAACCGACAGCACCGTGTCGCCGGCACCGGTAACATCGAAGACCTCGCGCGCCACCGTGGGAATATGCGTCCTCGCGACATTCTGCTGGAAGAGCGACATGCCCTCCTCACTACGGGTAATGAGCAGTGCATCCAGATCTAGCTCCCGAAGCAGAGTCTCCCCTGCCTTGATCAATCCTGCTTCATCCTTGATTACAATATGTGAAGCAGCTTCGGCCTCCTTGCGGTTTGGAGTCAGGATAGTGGCGCCACGGTATTTGGAGTAATCGATTCCCTTGGGGTCGACGACGACCGGAATGCCCAAACGCCTGCCGTTAGCAGTCACTGCGGCAAGGACCTTACCGGTCAGGACCCCTTTCAGGTAATCGGAGATAAGGATAACATTGAAGCGAGACGCCTCGGCAGTAATAAAGCCGATCAGCTTCTCCTCGAATTCCGGTGCTATTTCTTCCTTGGATTCCCGGTCGATGCGGACGATCTGCTGGTTGGCGGCGATGACCCTGGTTTTTTTACTGGTCCGGCGCAAAGGGTCCTCGAAGACGCCTGCCAGATCGACTCCTTTGCCGGTAAAGGCATGGCGCAGATGGGTGCCGTTTTCATCGCCGCCGATGACGCTGCATACCGCCACTTGGCACCCCAGAGCAACCAGATTGTTGACCACGTTGCCGGCGCCGCCGAGACGCAGATCTTCCCGCGTAACATCCACCACCTGCACCGGCGCCTCCGGTGAAATCCGCTCCGCCTTTCCCCACAGGTACTCGTCCAGCATAAGGTCACCGATCACCAGGGATTTAATCTCCCTGGCACGGGTAAAGAGTGATTCCAGGTCTTTTCTTTCCATGTTTTTCCCTCCGGGAAACGTTCGAGGTTCGAGGTTCGAGGTTCGAGGTTCGACGTTCGACGTTCGAGGTTCGACGTTCGAGGTTCGACGTTATTTTTTTCTCTCAGACTTTTTCAGAAAACTTATGAAACCGTTCAACAGACTGCTAATTTTCGTGCAGCGATCGGAAAGGGTTTTGAAGGTGTCAGTGCTCAAATAGCCAATATCCATTCCGGCATAAGCAAGGCTTTTGACTTCAGCAGTGGAGCCCCTGCAGTCGGGCTTCCTTCCACGACTCAATATCTTCGAACCTGGTGATTTTCACCTATGCCTCCGAACTCCGAACGTCGAACTCCGAACGCTTCAACGCTCGATTTTATCGAGAATGCCTGCCGCCAGGAGCGGGATCATTATTTCATGATGGCCGGTGATGGTGTAGCCACGGCTTTTGCCGGAAGTGGGGCGTTTGACCACGTTCTGCAGGGGACGGTAGTGCTGCTGCATGTCAAAGTTTGCGGTGGTGAAATGATCCACATGGTGCCCCAGATTCTGGGCGATGGAGAGTGCCTTGAGGAAAACCTCGGGGAGCAGCACGGCACTGCCCATGTTGAGATAGACGCCGCCGTCCCCCAGTTCCGAGACAATGGAAGTAAAAATCCGGAAGTCCGTATAGGATGCCTGGCCTATGACCGCCCCATCGGCGGTGGGATGCTGGTGGATGATGTCCGTCCCCAGGGCCACGTGGACCGTCACCGGAATGTCCCGCTCGGCGCAGACTGCCAGCAGGCTGTGTTCGCGGCAGGGATTGTCGTTGTCGATTATAAAGCGGCCAACAGCCTCACCGTAGCCCATCCCTTTGGCTAGCCCATCCTTCAGCGCCCGGTTGATATCACGGCCGGTCTCCTCAGCCATGCCGAAGGTGCCACAGTGGAGAACGGCGCCCACGTCTTCGCTGGTCTCGCCGATCAGGGAGATTTCGTAATCATGGATGGAGCCGGCGCCGTTCAGGGCAAAGGCGGTAACGGCATCGGCCTCGATGAGGCTCTTCAGCACCGGCTGCAGGCCACATTTGATTACATGGGCGCCCATGGCCATTACCACCGGTTTCCCCTTGGCACGGGCGGCAGCAACAGCATCTATTACCCCCAGGAGTGCCTGGGAGCCCAGCTGCGGCGGCAACGCCGATAAAAGTTCAGCCACGGACATGCCGGCAGTGATGGGTGAGGCAAAATCCTTTTTGATGCTCACCTTGTTCTGCCGCTCGGAAAGCGGATAGGTTTTGACGCCGGAAAGATCGATGGGGCTGTATTTCATGGGAATTCCTTTCAGTAACTGCAAAAGCCAAACATTTAGCCACGAATGACACGAATTAACACGAATGAAAACCAAAGCAGGACCTAAGTCTTTTGTTTCTGCCCACAAAAGAGTCAGTTCTTTTTGCCTTTATTTGTGCACATTCGTGTTATTCGTGGCTAAACAAAGAGCTCTTCAAACCCTTTACCACGAATGACACGAATCAACACGAATGGAAAAATCTTTTAGAACCAGAAGTCTCAAAAACCATTTGAGTTTTATCCACCTGATAAATCTTTTTTTGGTTTTGCCTTTATTCGTGGACATTCGTGCTACTCGTGGCTAAACAAGCCTTAAAGCTTTTTCAGCACTTCAACAATCCGCCGGGCCGCGAGGCCGTCGCCGTAAGGGTTGTGGGCCATGCTCATGGTACTGTAAGCAGTGACATCATTGAGGAGCAATTTAGTCTCGGCGATGATTCTTTCCTTGTCGGTACCCACCAGCTTGACCGTACCGGCAGTGACTGCCTCGGGCCGCTCGGTGGTTTCCCGCATGACCAGCACCGGCTTGCCCAGGGAAGGCGCTTCCTCCTGAACGCCACCCGAATCGGTGATGATCAGATGGGAGCGGTTCATCAGGTAAACGAAGGGAAGATAGTCCACCGGCTCGATGAGGTGAACGTTTGTGAGCTTGTTTCCACCCAGGATGCGTTTGACCGGCTCCTGGACATTGGGGTTGAGGTGGACCGGATAAAGGATCTCCACATCCGGACAGGACTTGGCAATTTCTGCCAGCGCCTCACAGATATGTTCGAACCCGGCACCGAAGTTTTCCCGCCGGTGCCCGGTAACCAGTATCAGACGTTTTTCAGGGTCAAGAAAAGAGAACTCCCCCCTGAACCGTTCTGTCAGCGCCGAATCGCTCTCGATGCGTCTGGATACGGCTAGCAGAGCATCGACCACCGTATTTCCCGTAACGTGAATATCCTCCCCGGATACACCTTCATTGAGCAGGTTCTGTCGTGAGGCTGCTGTCGGAGCGAAATGCAGATCGGCAACGGCGCCGGCCAGACGGCGATTGATTTCTTCGGGGAAGGGGGCGAACTTGTTGTGGGTCCGCAGCCCCGCCTCCACGTGCCCCACCTTTGTCCGGCAGTAAAAGGAAGCGATCGACGCCGCCATGGTCGTGGTCGTGTCGCCATGGACCAGCACCACGTCGGGACACTCCTGCTCCAGCACCGGTTTCAGCCCTTGCATCACATTGCAGGTGATGTCGAAAAGATCCTGCCCCGGCTTCATGATGTTCAGATCATGATCTGGATGGATGGCGAACAGCTCCAGCACCTGGTCGAGCATCTGCCGGTGCTGGGCCGTCACGCAGACGACGCTTTTAAAGGATTCCGGGTGCTTCTCCAGCTCCTTTACCACCGGGGCCATTTTTATGGCCTCCGGACGGGTACCGAACACAGTAAGGACCTTCAGCATGGTCACCTCGCGTTTAATTGGAAGTCATCTGCCTACACCAAAAGTTTTTCGACGCCATGCATCACAACTTCGACCGTAATGCTCCGGCGGCACTCCTCATCCTGGTCGCATCTGGTCCGGAAACACCGGGAACAGGGCATGGGAGACTGGATGATCACGTGATTGTCTCCCCGCGGCCCGCTACGCTTGCCATCCGAAGCGCGATAGAAGGAGACCGTCGCCGTGCCCACGGCCGCCGCCAGGTGCACCGGGCCCGTATCTCCACCTATCACCAGATCCACCTTTTTCAGCAGGGCCGTCAGCCCTTTCAGGGGGTAGCGATCGATGACCCGGGCACCGGTACCGATGGCTGCAGCAATCCTCATCACCACCTGGTGCTCGCTGTCATTGCCCCATGAAAGGAGAACGGACGATTCGGGAAAGCGGCCGAGCAGATCTCTGCCCAGGGCAACCCAGCTCTCTTCGCGCCAAAACTTGGTCTGCCAGGTAGTACCATAATGGAAGAGAAACACCAGCCCATCGGCCAGGGTGGAAAGCAGTGCCTCGGCAGCGGCATCATCTTCGGGAGTCGTGTAAATATCGGAAACGAGCTGCATCTCCCGATAATCACGCCCAAAGGGAACACTGACCAGGCGCAGGTATTGTTCGGTAATGTGCGAGTCCTGGGGACGAAGGGGTATCCGGCGTGTGGTAAACAGCATGTTGAGGCGCTCCTGGAGAACCTCGGCATCAAAGCCGATGCGGTTGTCCGCACCGGTCAGCCAGCCATAAACGCCGCTCTTGATGTTCCCCTGAATATCGAAGACGATGTCGTAATCTCGCTCCTGCAGGGTACGCTTCAATGCCGCCGTCTCGGAAAAAGTCCTGGAGGAAAAGAGGCTCTTGCGCCAGGCTTTGCTGCGGGCCGTATGGATCATGGAAATCTGAGGATTCCCGGCCACCACATCCAGGAAAGGCTCCTCCACCAGCCAGTCGATCTCGATGCCCGGGGAAACATTGTGCAGGTAATCCAATACCGGCAGGGCATGGATGATATCCCCCATGGCGCTCATTTTTACAATCAGGACCCGCACGGTTACTTACCTTCCGCCAGCATGGAAGCCACCGCATCAAAGACTTCTTCCACGGTTATTTTTTCCATGCATTCCAGGTAATGGGGATTCTTGCATCTCTTCCCATTACAGGGTACGCAGTCGATCTCCCCATGACGGATCACCGTGTGTCCGTTGCCCACTGGTCCGGTCCGTAACGGCTCTATGGCGCCGAAAAGTGCCACCACCGGCGTCCCCACCGCAGTTGCCATGTGCATGGGGCCGGTATCACCGCTGACGAGGAGGTTGGAAGCGGCTAGCAGTGCCCCCAGTTCCCTGAGGTTTGTCTTACCCAGGAGATCAAGAGGCTTGTTACGCATTGCTGCTATGATCCCTTCAGCAAGATCCCGTTCATCGGGAGCTCCAACTACAATTATATCTACTTTAAGTTCATCGATCAGGCGATCACCGAGCTCGGCAAATTTTTTAGTGCTCCAACACTTAATGCGGTTACTGGCACCTGGGTTTAAAGCAATCAAGGGCTTATGCCTGAATCCCGCCGGGATCAGTAGTTTTTCCGCTTTTTCCATTTCTTCACTGGTAATCGGCATATCCAGATGAAGATCAGCATTGGCAAGATCAATACCAAGGGGCACAATGGTCTCAAGATGATTCACCACCGCGTGCACGGTTCTTCCACGTGCCTTCTTATAGACAAGTATACGGCAAGGAAAGGCTGCCATGGCAATCAACCATGCCTTCACATTGCTACGCTGAAAATTGACAATCAGGTCAAACCGGCCTGCATGAATTTGACGGCAAAGGTTGAGGAATGCCGGCCAAGAACGATGAGCTCCTTTGCGGTCAAAAACAACGATATTATCCACATTGTTACTATGATTGAACATGGCAGCAGTGGCCATGGAACCAACGAGCAGAGTAATGCGGCTGTCCGGGAATCGGATCTTCAGGGTGCGCATGACGGGTGTCAGTTGAAGAAGGTCACCGACAGCACCTGGCTTGATGATGAGTATATTCATTTACAAAGTGCCATTACATCGTGCATGAGTGGTATCTCTCACTTTTTTCATCTGGTCCAGCGCCTCAGTTAGCACTAAACACAGCTGAAACTACATCATTTCTTTAAGGAGCATGTCCACATGATTTTGAAGTTTCGAAAAAGGCAAAAACCTTTACCGGCTTGCTATGGCGTCGCCTTTACGATGCCGTTTATGCACCTGGGTTCCTTCAGGGCAATACGCCGTTTCAGGATCTCATGATTGGCGATATATTTTTCATTGCTGAAACTCCAGGACGATTTATGCCAAAGGTGAAATACAATCGCCAAGGCACGGACTGACTTAACCTTCCCCCCATTATTGAGAAGCCGGATACCCAGATCATTATCCTCAATGGAACCATCTTGAAAATCTTCATCGGACCCATTTATCAAGTAAAAGTCTTCCTTGCTTATACTGAAATTGCACCCCCAAATACCGTCATCACAGATTCGGTCGCGGTGCAGTAGTCGTCGTAGCATGGGCGATTTTATTCTGATAGCTTCCTCGATTTTGCGGGAGCTCCCAAAAATTCCATCCCAGATTAGTTTTTGATCAATGGAATTGATAAGTTTTCGCTGGCGAAGCAATTGCTCCGTCAGTTCTTTTCCTATTTCTGCACGCTTACCACCAAGAACAGCTTTAGGTTCCGCATACATGATGTGAGATTTAACAAAGTGACGATGTGCAAGGCAATCGCCGTCTATGAAAACCAGGTAATCACCACTAGCGGTTCGGACTGTCTCATTTATGATTCTTGGCTTGCGGAAGCCGGCATCTTCCTGCCAAACATGTTTCAAAGAAAAGGGACAATGGGATGACGCCTTGAACTTTTCTATGGTTTCTTTGGTTTCGTCTCCACTACCGTCATCAGCGATTAAAACCTCATCAGGCAGCACCGATTGAGCAGAGAGACTTAAAAGACACAGCCATAGTGAGTCTGGCCGATTATAGGTGGGAACGATAACGGAGATTTTACGTGTAATTGCTGCATTCATAGTTCTCAATTCCCCATCAATCTGGAGTAATAGGCAAAATGGGCGCTACTCATCTTATCCAGAGTAAAGTAACGATCAACGACTTCCCTCCCCTGGCGCCCCAATGCAAACCGTTTCTCGTCATTCTTCAGTAGTTCTATTATTGCTTCTGCAAATTCTCTGGTCCCGCCCCCCACAAGAACTCCGCCACCATTCTCGATGATTTCAACCAGCCCGCCGCTGTTGTAGGCTACCACCGGCGTACCGGCGGCCAAGGATTCGATATGAACAATGCCAAAACCCTCGTTGCGGTGGGTGGATACAGAGAGATCACAGTCATAAAAAAGATCTGTAACTTTTTCGCGCGGAATTCTTCCGGTCAGGATGAAATTCTTTTCGACGCCAAAGTTGCGGATCTTCTCCTCCAGGTGGGCAGTGCCACCACCACCAACAATGGCAATGGTGATGTCGGGAAAAACTTTGGTCAGATAAACCGCAGCGTCGATAAGCTCTTCCTGGTTTTTCCAAAGCTCGCCAACCATGGCGATAATAGGGAACTTGCGATCGGGAAAGATACGACGAGGCCGGTCCCTATCAAATTTTTGCAGTGTATCAACCGCCGTGGGCTCAATGCCGTAATGTATGATAGTGGTCATCTCCTCCATGCCCTTGTTTTTGGGATAAAAAGATTGAGCAGTGTAACGGGATGTTGCGATGATTCCATCAAATAACATGGTTAGCAATGGATACCATCTGCCCGTTGGGGTGTGAAAGACATTGACCAGCTTTGGGCGATTTTTTAGAAATGGCAAAGCAAGAAGATAACCTGCAAGAACAGCATAAATTGTGTGTTCACGATTGACCGATATGACATCAGGCTCTTCCTGACGAATGAGACGGGCGATGCGAAAAGGGAGTGAAAGGTTCTTGTTATTGAAAACAGTGTAGACCTTGTATCCCCGCTCCCAAAGTTTATCCTTAAGGTTACCATTTTCCCGCACCAGGAACACCGGTTCCACCCCATTGGCAATAAAAGGGGGTGCCAGGTCCAGTAGGTGTTCTTCTGCCCCACTGGCGACCCGGCCGTTATTGACAAAAAACATTTTCATTGCGTATCTCCCATGATGCGGCCCGCTGGACAGGTATGCAAATGCCCCGCTTACCGTTAAAACCTTTATAGTATTTATATCGCTACCAACTGTTCCGCTTAAACCTTTGACAGTGATAGCAACGTAAGAAGGCGTTCGGGATCATGCTCCCGCTTAAGGACCACAGCCGCTTGGCATGCTCGGGCCGTATAATCAGGCCATTTGGCAAGCACGGTATCAATGGCAGTTGCAAGTGCCGCTACGCTACGGTCCTCTATGGTTACTCCCGCCCCAAATCGCTCCACCTGTGCACCCGGCCAGGTACCTTTGGTTGCAATGACCGGCGCACCATGCAGCAGGGCATCAAGCACTACGCCACTTACCGCCTCTGAAAAACGTTCCCGTTCATAGGGCGCAAGCACCAGTGCCCCGTGAAACCGCTCCACATACTCAGCGCGTTCCGGTGCCTTGTCGCTGGCAACAAGGCCACTGTAACCAGAAGAGAGCAGCGCCTCAACCACAGCCACCTCACGATGCCCGTGGCGTTTTGCATGCTTCTTCGATACCTGTACCCAAAGAGGAAGAGAACGCCCTTCCCCTGCCCACCGGCCAGCAAGATCGGCAACAAGGTCCAGTCCCTTGTTCAAACGGGCAGCCCCAGCCATGAGCAAATGGGAAAAAGGAACCGGTTGCGGTGGTTTTTCCTCAGCAAGCGCCGGATAGGGAACATATTCCACATGTTGCCAGCCCATATCCCGGAGGGAATCGGCAACTTTTGCCGTGGGAGCAATGGCAGATGCATGTTTGCGTGCTGCTGCGGACATGGTTAAAAAGAAGGAATCCCTAGGTTTCGTAGGGGCCTGATGAAAATAGAGGTGGGCCCGCTTTGGCTGACGTTTGGCAAGCAATGCGGCAAGTGAAACTGCAGCTGCATGGCGCCCGTCTGAGGTCAGAACCAGGAATGGAATGTCCTCCCTGACGGCGCGTACAATCATACGCCACTCTGCAAGCGGGCAACCAACTCGAGGCTCATCGGTACAGGCTCTGATACCATTCATTGCAGCCAGCATTTCATCTGCCTGAGGATGGGCAAACACATCAACGGCATTTTCACCGGCATGCGTACCAAGCGCACGAACAAACTCGCCATAGTGGCCACTTAGGCCTCTCAGGTTTGGCTCAATAATGAGTAGAGGACGCATAGGCTAAGCCACTACCTGCCATATAACAAGGGATTTCATCTTAATTCCTTACATCTGCCACACATTTGATAACCTGCTCAATCTGCACCGCTTCAACGCATTCCGGCTTTCCCCGCGGTGAGGGCTTACATTCGGTAAAAAATTTCTGCCGGCATGGGCTGCACTTGAATTCACTGTACTCGACCCGACAACCCTTCCCCCACGGTCCAAACTTTACCGGCGACTGTGGGCCAAATATTGCCACAAGAGGTACGCCAAGGGCCGCACCCAGGTGCATGATGCCGCTGTCGTTGCAAACAAGAAGCTGACATCGGGCAAGAATGGCCATTGTTTGGCGCAGGGTGGTGCTGCCGACGACCATCACCGGCTCGGGAGAAATACGCTGGCGCATATATTGTGCACGTTCCACATCGCGGCCACCGCCGAAAAGAACGATTCGTGCCTTGTATAGACGCTGCAGTCGGTTCGCCACCTCGACAAAGTTGTCCTCGTGCCAGCCTCGTACCGGATTAGCGGCAAAGGGATGAACGGCCAGCAACTGTTCATCGGCACCGACGCCATGCTCAGCCATGTACTGGTCGGCAAACTGTTGCTCTTCGGCAGAAATCCAGGCTTCCAGATGATCATCGGCAACCGGCACCCCGTCGGCCCGCAGCACATCCAGGAAGTTCTGCACCTCATGCTGATCGTGACGATACGGCACCCTTCCAGTCAGCAGAAAACCACGCCCTTCAGTATCAAATCCAACGCGGTCTTTCGCTCCAGAAAGCCAGGCCAAAAGTGCACTGGAAAACGAACGTTTCAGCACATAGACTTTGTCAAAATGCCTGGAGCGAAGCTCCTTGAAAAAAGCAAGTTTCGACGCCAGGGTCCGGTGCGTCCCCCTGCTGTCGGCATGAATCGTCACCGGGTCCCAATAGATAAGCTCATCCACATAAGGAATTCCTTTGACGACTTCCGAGGAACCGGGGGCCACCATCCAGGCGATAAAAGCGTCGGGCTCGGCACGGCGCAGGTTGCGCAGGAAAGGGACGGTGAGAATGGTATCGCCGATGAACCTGTAGCGCATCACCAGTATTTTTTTCTGTTCGTTTTTTATAAGCATCACCTAAAACCATTTGGAGCAACTTCGGGTTCAAGTTAATCAGTGAACCCATCGGCTCAAACGTCGCATTTTTCCACATTTCACAGGTAATTGCAAGACGAAGGTGCAGGATTTGGGAGGGAAATTCTGTCAGATTCCAGGCCTTTTACTCGTAACGCAATGCGTCGATGGGATTGAGGGCAGCCGCTTTTTTTGCCGGGTAAAAACCGAAAAAAATACCCACTGCAGCAGAAAAGAAGACAGCCAGGGCAATCGCCTGGAAGGAAACGAGAGTGGGCCACCCCACCAGCTTGGAAACTGCCGTTGCTCCGCCGACTCCAAGGGCGATGCCGATAACGCCGCCAAAAAAGGTCAGCAGGACAGCCTCGGTGAGGAACTGGAGCAGGATGTCCCGCTGCTTGGCACCGATGGCCATCCTGATGCCGATTTCCCGGGTCCGCTCCGTCACCGACACCAGCATGATGTTCATGATGCCGATGCCGCCGACGATCAGGGAAATTGAAGCTACGGCTCCTAGGAGAATGGACATGGTCTGGGATGATGATGACGCCACGGAAAGGAGCTCTGTCAGGTTACGGACGGTAAAATCGTTTTCCTTGTTGGGACCGATGTGATGGCGCTGTTTGAGAAGTGCAGTCACCTCCTCTTCTGCCCGTGAAAGATCTTCGCTGCCAGTGGCCCGGATCAGGATCGAGTTTACGGCATTGGGAAATGGGCTGCCGAATAATTTGCGCTGGGCGGTGCGGATGGGAATATTGACCACATCATCCTGGTCCGTTCCTTGGGGGGACTGTCCCTTCTTTTCCAGCAGGCCGACCACCAGGAAGGGGACCTTCTTGATGCGAATGACCTTGCCGACGGGATCGACGGAACCGAACAGATTATCGGCGATGGTCTGGCCGATAATGCAGTTCTTGGTCATGCCGTCCACATCCGATTGGGTAAAATTGCGGCCCGCGGCGATCGGCCATTCCCTGACCGTCAGAAAATCTGCAGTTATCCCCATTATCACCGTTGACCAGTTCTGATTGGCATAGACCACCTGCCCGCCGCCGCGGGTGGTTGGTGCAGCTTCCTCCACCGAGGGACATTCAGCTCTTATGGCCCTGGCGTCGTCATAGGTCAGGGTGGGAGCGGCTCCTGAGCCGACGCGTACCCCGGCAGTGGTTGTGGATCCGGGTATGATCAGAATAAGGTTGCTGCCCATGCTGGCGATTTGTTCGGAAATTTTCTTCTGGGCTCCGGTACCGATGGCCACCATGGCTATTACCGAGGCAATGCCGATGATGATGCCGAGCATGGTGAGAAAGGAGCGCATCTTGTTGACCCGGAGCGCCCTCAAGGCTATTTTGAACGACTGCCAGAACTCCATATGTCTATACCTTGAGCTGTTGATTCGGCCGGTCATCGATGATCTGCCCATCGCGGAACGTGAGCTGCCTCTTTGCATGGGCGGCGATATCGGGCTCGTGGGTCACCATGATGATGGTTATACCCTGCAGGTTCAGTTCCTGGAAAAGCCCCATAATCTCTTCACTGGTCCTGCTGTCCAGGTTGCCGGTCGGTTCATCGGCCAGAATGATTGCCGGGTCGGTTACCAGTGCCCGGGCGATGGCAACCCGCTGCTGCTGTCCGCCGGACATCTGGTTGCTGAAATGGTTCGACCGTTCCGCCAAACCTACCTGGTCAAGCGCCGCCAGGGCTCTTTCCTTTCTGGCTGCTGCCGGACACCTGGCATAAACCAGCGGCAATTCAACATTTTCCCGGGCAGTGGTACGCGATAACAGGTTGAATCCCTGGAAAACAAAGCCCAGCTTCCTGTTCCTGATCTCGGCCAGATCGTTTCCGGAGAGCTTGCCGATGCTTATTCCATCCAGCAGATATTCGCCGGAGGTAGGGACATCAAGGCAGCCGAGGATATTCATGCAGGTGGATTTTCCGCTGCCGGAAGCCCCCATGATAGCGACGAATTCGCCCTGAACGACGGTCAGGGAAACACCCTTGAGCGCCTCTACCCGCTGTTCGCCGACACTGTATATCTTGGTCACATTGCTGACCTTGACCACATCGTTCATATCTTGGAAAGAACCTTTGGGAACCTGTGGATAACAGTTGCCATCACATGGGCATCGAGCCGGCGCCCCCGTTCGCTTTCTTCTTTGTCGAAACTTGCTCGATTATCACCTCATCGTTCTCCTTGAGGTTGCCTTGCACCAGCTCCACATGGCCGGAATTACCGATACCTGTCACGACAGAAACCGGCACCGGCTCTTTTTCAGGGCCAAGGACATATACCACCGGGCCGCCTTCTCTTTTCTTTTTGCCCGCACCCTTTCCGTCAGGCTTTCCTTTGGCCTCTTTTGCAGATTTAGGCTTGAAACGAAGGGCGGCAGAAGGAATTTTCAATACATCATCCTTGCGCGCCGTCTCGATGGTAACATTGGCAGTCATTCCAGGTTTCAGCTTGAGTTCCTTGTTGTCCACACCGATCACCACCGTGTAGGTGACGACATTCTGGTTGATGATCGGCGCATTCCGGATCTGGGTAACCTTGCCGGGAAAATTGTTCTTGGGGTAGGAATCAACGGTGAAGGTTACCGGCTGACCGACCATGACCCTGCTGATATCGGCCTCGTCGACACTGGTGTCGATCTTCATATTTGTAAGATCCTGGGCGATGGTGAACAGGGTGGGTGTCTGGAACGAGGCGGCAACAGTCTGGCCCACATCCACGTTGCGGGAAACGACGATTCCATCCACAGGCGAGGTAATGGTGGCATATTTCAGGTTCGTTTGGGCTTGGCTGTAAGATCCGCGGGTCTGGGAAATGCTGCCCTCGGCAGCCTTTACTGCTGCCAGGGCCTGCTTATATCTGGTATCGGCCGTGTCGAATTCACTCTGGGCCAGGATGCCATCCTTGATCAACTGGCGGTTACGCTCCAGAGCCCTCCTGGCGTCCACCATTTCGGCCTTTGCTCTGTCAAGATTAGCCTGGGCGCTGATGTAGTTGCCCCTGGATTCTTCGACTCTGGCACTGAAGAGGGCAGGATCTATCTGGGCGATGGCCTGCCCCTTCTTCACCGGCGAGTTGAAGTCGACAAAAAGTCTGCTGATGGTACCGGAAACCTGGGTACCCACTTGCACCGTAACAACTGCGGCAAGGGTGCCGGTTGCCGATACATTGGAGACGATCGATCCTTTCTCGACCTTTGCCAGGCGATAGTCGGATGCCGGTGGTTTCCTGGGTATGAAGACAGCCGCCAGAACCGCAAGGGCTAAAACAACCACGACCGCAATAATCTTTGTTTTCATGTACTTCCTTCAATAATTCAATTGTTTCAGCCGTTAATCCAGCTTCTCCGCCTCGTCCACCAGCATCACCGGTATGCCGTCACGAACGGGATACCTGAGGCGGCAAGCTTCGCAGACCAGGCCGGAACCGTCGGCCAAAAGAACAAGCTCACCCTTGCAGTTCGGACAGGCGAGAATACTGAGCAGCTCTTGGGAAATTGTCATCAAAATTTACCTCCTGAAGAGGGTGTCCAGCTGAGCTTCCAAAATTTGGGGGTCGGAAAAACGCAGCTCCAGCGGAGTCACATAAACGTTTCCCAGCCTGGAGATATGGGAATGGAGTTTGACGGCATCTTTTTCGGTCGTTATGAGATATTCGGAGCGGGAAGCAGCCACAAGCCGGGAAAGGGCGGCGATTTCCTCCTCCCCGTAACCCGAGTGATCGGGAAAGGCCAGTGTGGCCACCGGATGGTTCCCACTTTTTTCCAGAGAATCGAAAAAGGCGGCCGGATCGGCAATGCCGGCGAAGGCCACCCCCCTTTTCCCATCCAGGTCGCTGAACGGGCGCAGAGCTCCTCCCGCCAGGGGCACATACCCCGAAAGTTCATGGCTTGAACGGCAAACCGGTTCATCCGTGGCAAAGGGTAACCTTACTTCGTTTCCTGTGCATCGGGTAAGAACAATAAGGTCGGCGCGCCTGTGGGCTGATGCCGGTTCCCGCAAAAGCCCTGCCGGAAAGGTCCTGCCGTTGACCAACGGCCTCTCGCAATCCATGAGCAGGATGTTCAGGTCCCGATGCAACCCCATGTGCTGAAAACCGTCGTCGAGGATGTAGGCATCGGGATTGCAACGCTCCCGAGCAAGGAGCCCCGCCTGGTAGCGGTCTGCGCCAACGACAACGATAATTCCGGGGATGGACCGGGCGAGCAGCAGCGGCTCGTCACCGGCCTCTTCGGCTGTTGCATGGAGGGCCACACCATCGGAGACAAGATGAACGGCCCCGGCAAAGGCACCGCCGTAACCACGGGAAAGCACCGCTACCCGCTTGCCCTGTGCCATCAGCCGGCGTGCCAGCCATGCAACCGTGGGAGTCTTGCCGGTCCCTCCTGCAACCAGGTTGCCGACAGCTATGACCGGCCGGTCCAGCCGCCGCACCGGCAACAATCCCGCTGCATAAGCAATAGCCCTCAGGCGCATGACAAGGGCATAAACAAAGGAGCAGCCGATGAGAAACGCAAGCAGGCATCGGTCAGCGAAGCCCCTTTTTCTCCCCTCCACCAACTCCTTGTAATATCTTTCCAGATCGTTTTTCATGTTCTATGTTTGAAGTTCTATGTTTGAGGTTCTATGTTCTATGTTCGAAGTTCGAAGTTTTAACCTCACTCCTCACTCCTCACCAATCACCAATCACCAATCACAGGTCTCTTGAATGACCGCACAATGCAGGTCTGCAGACCCGCTGTTTTCCGCAATGAGCTTGGCTCCGCAGGTTCCCATCTGCCGCCGCCGGTCATTGTCTTTCAGCAGGGCCTGCAGCTGCGCGGCAAGCTCATCTCCGTCAGCCACCCGGATGCCGGCACGGCCGGCCAGCACCAGTGCCGATATTTCCCGAAAGTTGTCCATGTGGGGGCCGAAGATGACCGGTACACTTAAGGCGGCAGGTTCAAGGACGTTATGCCCACCCGTCGGCACCAGACTCCCCCCCACAAAGACCACATCGGACACGGCATAAAGGTTCAGCAGCTCGCCGATCGTGTCCACCAGCAGGACCTCGCCCGCGGCAAGGGCACCCTCGTTTTCATGGAGAGCTGAACGGAAGCGATAAGAAATCCCTGCGGCAGCCAGAAGCCCGGCCACCTGCCTGGCTCGCTCAGGATGGCGAGGAGCCAGCACCATAATTACCCCATTGTCCACTGTCTTTGCAGCCTTGTAAGCGGCGATCACAGCCGCTTCCTCCCCTTCATGGGTGCTGCCGGCGGTAAAAACAAGGACATCGCCGGGCAGACAGTAGCGAGCTTTTATTTGCTCACGCTCGGGCACTGAATGGGTTGGTACGGAAATATCGTATTTCAGGTTCCGGGTCACCTGCACCTGGGCGGGCAGCGCACCGACGGCTTGGATGCGGCGGGCGTCCTCGCCGCTTTGCATGCAGATGGCGCTCAGCAGCCTCAAAACCGGGCCGAAGAACCAGGAAAGCTTCAAATAGCGCCGGAAGGACCGGTCGGAAATGCGCCCGTTGACCAGCACTACCGGGATATGGAGAGCCCGGGCCTTGCGGATGAAATTGGGCCAGATCTCCGTCTCCATGATGAGCACCAGTGAGGGCCTGACCCTGTTCAGCGCCCTGGCCACGGCAAATGGATAATCGAAGGGAAAATAAATGCAGAGATCGACGCCGGCTATCTTCTGGGCAACTTCCCGCCCCGTTTCGGTAACGTTGGAAACGACAATTTTCTTCCGGGGATAGCGTTGACGCAGCGCCTTCACCAGCGGCACCGCGGCGATCGTTTCCCCGACCGAAACCGCATGCAGCCAGATCACCTCGCTACCGGCAAGTGTCTTAAGTTCGGAGGCCGGGATAAAGCCGAAACGTTCTGTGAATGCCGTTTTTCTGCCACGGGAAATGGAGCGGTAGAGGTGGTAGGATACGACAAAGGGGATGGATATAACGGCCAGCAGGTTATAAAGGAAAATGATCATGGATATCTCAGGCAGCCCTCTCTCTATCTCTCCCCCTCTGGGGGAGAGTACTCCTTGCCCTCTCCCCCTGGGAGAGGGCAAGGGTGAGGGTTAGGGAACTCTCTTCCAGCGGTTATGTATCCAGTACCATTGATCGGGATACCTGACGATGTAATCCTCGAGCACGGACAAAAGAGCCGCCGTGTCAGCCCGGACACCGTCATCACCTTCCTGCGCCAGGTCAGGCTCAATCTCAGGATAGAACTGTACCACGTGGCTGTCCCCTTCCCGGTGGACGAATGCCGGAATCAGAGGGACTCCGGTTTTGCGGGATATGATGGTGGGTAGTTTCGTTGTCCAGCAGTTGCGTCCAAGGAATTTCACCAGCACCCCTTCATTGGACATAACAGCCTGATCCACGAGGACACCGACAATATTGTTCTTCCTGAACTCGGCGATCATCGGCTTCAGTGCCCCATGCTTGTAAATGACCCTGTTCCCATAACCGCTGCGGATTTTTTCCAGCACATTGTTAAGGTAGGCATTATCCTGACGTCTGGCTACCACTGACAGCTCCTTGATCCGAACCCCGAATGATAACGCCATGACCTCCCAGTTGCCGCAATGGGCGGTAATAAAGGCAATTCCCTTATTCTTAGCCAGGGCGTTCTCGTAATGTTCAAGCCCTCTGAACTGAACGGCACTAATGATGTGGCTGCCGCGGCCGTGGTATATTTTGCAATCCTCCACCAGGGACCTGCCAAGATTTTCGAAGGTTCTCCTGGCAATTGCCTGAGCTGTACCGTGGGCAGGGTTCCACCCTTCACATCCCTGAAGAAAAGGAAGCGTAGCGGTGATATTGTCAATGGCAATTTTCCGGCGCCGCTTCAGCAGATTGAAAAGCAGGCGTCCCAGCATTTGCCCCAGGAAAATGGCAATCCTGTTCGGGATCAGGGAAATGACAAAAGAAAACAGGATAAAGATCGCTGTTTCCAGGCGCCACTGCAGCTTTCTCATTGTCCCCGCCTCACTCCTCACTCCTCACTCCTCACTCCTCACCAATCACCAATCACCAATCACCAATCACCGTTTCTCAGTCCTGAAACTGCATTTCATAAAGCTTCGAGTAGAGGCCGCCAAGGGCCAGCAGGGCTTCATGGTTGCCGGATTCGACAATTTCACCCTTGTCCAGAACTACGATTTTGCCGGCATGGAGAATGGTGGAAAGACGATGGGCGATGACGAAGGTAGTGCGGTTGGCCATCAGGTTATTGAGGGCATTCTGCACCATCTGCTCGCTCTCGGTATCAAGGGCACTGGTCGCCTCGTCCAGGATGAGAATCGGTGCATCCTTGAGAATAGCCCGGGCAATGCAGATCCGTTGGCGCTGCCCCCCGGACAACCTGACCCCCCGGTCGCCGATGCCGGTTTCATATCCCATGGGCATATCCATGATGAAATCATGGGCGAAGGCAGCTCTGGCAGCGGCCTCCACCTGGGCGTCGGTGGCGTCGGTCATCCCGTAACGGATATTGTTGGCCAGGGTGTCATTGAACAGGATCGTCTCCTGGTCGACCAGGGCGATCTGCCTGAGCACACTCTTCAGCTTGAATTGCCGGATATCTTTGCCGTCCATGAGGACAGCCCCCTCGGTCGGATCGTAAAAACGGGAAATCAGGGAGACCAGGGTAGTCTTACCTCCGCCGGACGGGCCGACAAAGGCTACCACTTCCCCCTTGCGCGCCTCAAGGTTGACATTTCTCAACACGTAATCGTCGTTATACCGAAAGGAAACTCCTTGTAACGCCACATTGCCGCTAACCCTCTCCAGTTCAACCGCATCCGGACGATCCACTATTTCAGGCTTCTCATCGATGATTTCGAAGACCCGTTCAGCAGCCCCAAGTGAACGCTGCATTGCATTGTACGCATTGATCAATCTCTTGATCGGCGTATATACCAGAACCATCGCCGTAATGAATGAGAAGAACTCAGGGGCGCTCATCCTCCCCTGCATGACGTCGTTGCCGCCGATCCAGATGACGGCGGCAATGCCCAAAGAGGTTATAATCTCCATGATCGGCGCAGACAGCGCCTCGTATTTAATATTCTTGCGAGTAAAAAAGTAGAATTGGCGGTTTATGGCGAAAAATTTCTGTATTTCCCGTTCTTCCAGGCCAAACGCCTTGATCACCTTGATGCCGGAGAAGGTCTCCTGTAGAACGCTGGCTATCTCACCCATCTTTTCCTGACCATGCTTGGCCAGATTCTTGATGCGCCGGCCAATCTTTTGCGCCGGCAGCACCGTAAGAGGAATGACGATGAAGGTAATTAGGGCCAGCTTCCAGTTGCGGTAAAAAATGACCGTCAGGAGCGAGACGGCGGAAAACCCATCGCGGAAGAGGCCGGTGATGATATTGCCGACTGCTTCCTGCATCATGCTCACGTCATTGAGGACCCGCGACATCAGAACTCCGGTCGGGTTGCGGTTGAAGAATCCAAGGCCAAGTCCCATGTTGCGCTGGTAAATCTGATTGCGCACATCCTGGACTGCCAGTTGGCCTGCAGTGCGCATGAAGTAGTCATTGGTAAAACGGCAGGCGCCGCGCAAGGCAAAGAGGAAAATAATGGCAACGGGCAACAGGGTGAAAATGAACATGTCCTTGCCGGCAAATATCTTTTTCAAGGTCGGTTCGACCAGGTAGGCAAAGGCACCGTCCATGGCCCCGACACCTATGGAGGCCACTGCGGCTATCAGAATCCGCCACCAGTGACGGCGGCTATAGGAAACAATGCGGCTGAATAAACTCATGTCTTTTCATTCTCTCTCATCAAGCTCAGCGCCAGCTGCGCCACCCGGTGCAGAGCCCCGCCACTGCCGAGTTTTGCCGGAACCGCTGCTAGGCTCTTGCGGATTTTAATTGCGTATTCTGTATCTTCCAGTATGGCAGTAATTTCAGCTGCAATTTTCTCCGGCTCGGCGTCGTGCTGAATCAGCTCCTTGACCGCACGCTCCCCGGCAACTATGTTGCAGATACCGATATGATCAACCTTGATCAGGCGCTTGCCCACCGCATAGGTGAAGGGCGACACCTTGTATATGATCACCATGGGCACGCCGAGAATGGCTATCTCCATGGTTACCGTTCCCGAAACGGTGATGATGGCATCACAGACCTGTATCACATCATGGGTGGCATTTTCCACCACCTTTATCTCAAGCCCACTGGCATCCAATGACGGCTGGAGCTCTTCCCTCTTCAGGCTTGATGCCAGGGGCAGGACGAATTCAATGTCGGGGTGACGATCCTTGAGCAGGCGCGCTGACTGAAGGATCACCGGAAACAGACTTTTTATTTCACCGCGCCGGCTGCCCGGAAAGAGGCCGATCACCCTCCGCCCATCGGCCAGACCGAATTTGGTCGTTGCCTCAGCCTTCGTCATGGTGGGACGGACCATATCCAGCAGTGGGTGCCCGACGAAGGTAACCGGCACCTGCTCCCTTTCGTAGTATGGCACCTCAAAGGGAAACAGCACCGCCATTTGATCTATCACGCGGCCTATTTTCTTCACCCGCCCGGCCCGCCATGCCCAGACCTGTGGACTGATGAAGTAAAGAACCTTCACACCGGCCTTTTTGGCAACCTTGGCCAGGCGCAGGTTAAAATCGGGGTAATCGATAAGGATGAGGAGGTCCGGCGGATCCGAATGCAGGATGTTTTTGAGCGTGTTGAAGGCCTTGACGATAACCGGAAAATGGGCAATCACCTCTACCAGTCCGACCACAGCCATTTCGTTGGCGTCGACCACTGTCTCGACACCGGCAGCACGCATTCCCGGTCCGCCCATGCCGATAAACGCGGTTTTAAAATCAAGAGCGGAGATTTCTCTTGCGAGCACGGCTCCGTACATGTCGCCGGATGCCTCGCCGGCAGATATCATTATTTTTCTTGCACCTTGAACCAAAGATAATTCCCGGAAAAAAATTACGTCAAAAATTGGCGAAGGCGACGATAACAACCGTCACCTTCGGATAAACGTGGATACAATGAGTTAAAATCAGCGGCAGATACCCCTCTGGGCCGATTCGATGAAGGTGATGAAATGCTCCATTTCGGGGGAGGAAGGAATCTCAGTCTTGATCTTTTCGATGGCGTCTTTCAGTTTCATGTCTGACAAAGCAAGGATCTTGTATGCCTTCTTCAGGGCCGAAACGACCTCATCGCTGACGTTGTGCCGCTTCAGTCCCACCAGGTTAAGCCCCCGCAACCGGGCATCCCGCCGGTCTCCGGTGGCAATCGTGTAAGGGGGAATATCCATGCCGACCAGGGTGCCGCCACCGATCATGGCATGGGCGCCAATCCGGGTAAACTGATGTATGGCGCACAACCCTCCCAGGATGGCGTAATCTTCCACTGTCACGTGGCCGGCCAGGGTTGCCGCATTGGCCATGACCACACCATTTCTCACATGGCAGTCATGGGCCACATGGGAATAGGCCATGAAGAGGTTGCCATTGCCTACCGTTGTCTCACCGTCTCCGGTTACCGTTCCCAGATGCAGGGTGGCGAATTCGCGTATTATATTGCGGTCGCCGATCTTCAGATAGGTCTCTTCTCCCTTGTATTTGAGATCCTGGGGCACAGCACCGACGGACGCCAGGTGAAAAATCTGGTTGTATTCGCCGATAGTAGTCCAGCCGTCGATAACTGCATGGGCGCCTACCTTCGTTCCCCGGCCTATCTTCACGTGCTCTCCGATAATGGCATAGGGTCCTATTTCAACATCAGCGGCAAGCTCTGCCCCGGAGTGTATCACTGCAGTCGAATGTATCATTTTTTTCTCCGGCCTTCAGTTTGATTTTTCGGCAAAGGTTGCTTTCAGTTCAGCTTCCGTGGCGAGAACGTCGCCAACAAAAGCCTTTCCGGCAACACTCCAGATGCCACGGCGATGGAAGATGGTTTCAATCTCGATCCGCAACTGGTCCCCGGGAAACACCGGCTTTCTGAACTTGGCGCTGTCGATGGACATGAAATAGCTGACCTTTTTCCGCGTTTCCTCATCGGAAGCCAGGTAAGCCATGATTCCGGCAACCTGGGCCATGGCTTCAACTATGAGCACACCCGGCATAACCGGGTGACCGGGGAAGTGGCCCTGGAAAAAGGGCTCATTGATTGTCACGTTTTTCAGTCCGACGATGCGCTTGGCCGGTTCCATCTCAACTATCCTGTCCACCAGGAGAAAGGGGTAGCGATGGGGCAATATCTTCATGATTTCATTGATGTCCATCATAACAGGCTCCTTAACGAGGCAATTAAAACAGTACTATCATTTAACTTTTTCATCCGCCTTGAGCTTCTCTTCCAGCTCCTGGACCCGTTTTTCCAGAGAGGCCAAAGTTTTCCGGTGTTCTGGCAGCCGGGGGAAGACGCTCGATGCCTTGAGCCAGTCCCGGTGGGCAAAAGCCGGTATGCCGCTGACTATCTGGTTAGCCGGAATGTTGCCCGGCACCCCCGATTTGGCTCCGACCATGACATTGTCGCCGATCTGGATATGCCCTGCGACCCCGACCTGTCCTCCCATGGTCACGTGGTTGCCGACCTTTGTGCTGCCGGAAATCCCCACCTGGGACACGATCATGCAGTTCTCGCCGATGACGCAGTTGTGGGCGATCTGCACCAGGTTGTCGATTTTGGTCCCGCGACCGATAATGGTCGCCTCAAGCGCTGCCCGGTCGATCACCGCATTTGAACCGATCTCCACATCATCCTCGAGGATGACAATGCCGATCTGCGGAATCTTGTACCAGTCTTTGCCGTCCGGGGCATAGCCGAAACCGTCAGTGCCGATCACCGTGCCGCTGTGAACGGTGACCCGGTTGCCGATCCGGCAGCGCTCACGAACGACCACATTGGCATGGAGAGTGACATCGCTTCCCAGTTCGACCCCGGGATAAAGCACAACGCCGGGATAAAGGGTAACCCGGTCTCCCATTTTGACCCCGTCGGCCACATGGGCTCCGGGATAGATGGAAATGTCCTTGCCCATGGCGACTCCCTGGCCGATGACAGCGCCATCCATTACACCCAGGGCCTTTGGCGGAGCCACGTAGAACAGGGTCAGCAGTTTGGCGAAGGCCAAATAGGGATTGGAAACCTCGATCACATTCCTGCCGTGCCCTGGTGCGCCGGGGGGCAGTATGACAGCAGTAGCCCTGGTAGTGGCAACCTTCTGCGCATATTTGGGATTGGCAAGGAAGGTTATCTGCCCCTCCCCGGCATCGTCAAGGGTGCCCAGACCTCCTACCACGGCATTTTCGTCGCCGATTACCCGTCCACCCAGGTATTCAGCCACTTCCTTCAGTGTTTTTCCCACGTTATCACCTTTCGGTAAACAGAGAGGGGTAAGGAGTTAGGGGTGAGGAGAAAAAAGCAGTTGCCCCTCTTCACTCTTCACTCTTCACTCTTCACTCTTCACTCTTCACTCTTCACTCTTCACTCTTCACCCTTCACGGCATTATTTTTTCTTGCTGTCATTGAAGAGTTTCAGGATCTGGTCGGTAAGGTCAGCCTTGTCATCCAGGTAAATCATGGTCTCATTCCTGACGAAGATGACCGTGTAGCCGTTCTTGCGGGCAAAATCCTGGGTGACCCTGACGACCTCGTCGACTATGCGATTGGTCAGTTCGTCATTCTTGGCCTGCAGATCATCCTGGGCATCCTTGAGAAAACGCTGATATTCCTTGAGCCGCTGCTGATAGTCACGTTCTTTGCTGCTCCGGGCCGACTCGGAAAGCAGAACGCTCTGTTTTTCCAGGTCGGTCTTCAGTTTTTTCAGCTCCTCATCCTTGGCGTTCTTCTCTGCTTCGTACTTGTTGGCCTTCTGGGCAAGTTGTTCCTTTGCTTCTTTGCCCGAATTGGACAGGAGGAGCACCTTCTGAACATCGACCGAACCGATTTTGGCCCCGTCAGCAGCAAAAGCAGCCGAGGTGATGCCCAGCGAAAAGATAGAGACTGCCGCAAGAATAATAATGCTTTTCATCCGTTTCTCCTTATGAACATGGTTAGAAAAAACTTCCTATTGAAAATTCCAGTTTACCGCCAGCACTGTCTACACCAGTACGGGGATTAACGGGTATTCCGTATTCGAGACGCAAGGGGCCGATGGGTGAAAACCAGCGGATGCCGGCGCCATAACTGGTCTGGAAGCGGGTAAATATATCTCCGATACTGCCGTATGAATTCCCGGCATCGAAGAATATTACCCCCTTAAGCCCCGCATCCTTCAAAAGAGGAAACTGATACTCGGCATTGAAAATGAGTTCAGTATCCCCTCCCAGGTACAAATTATCGGAACTGATCGTTCCATCGCTGTTGGTCGTGGACACCAATTTGTAAGGGCTGACAGTTCTGCTGCTATAGCCGCGCAGGGTGTTGATCCCCCCAAGATAGAATTTCTCGTCGATCGGGACTTCTTTCCCCACACTCTGGATGTAGCCGAAGGTGCCACGCAGGGAAAATACACCACCCCAACCGGCAGGGAGATAGAGGGCATTCTCGGTAATATAGCGGGCAAACCGGTTGGTGCCGCCAAGTCCGGCAAATTCAGCGGAAAGGGTATTCATCATTCCACGGGAAGGATCGAGGCGGTAATCGGTGGTGTTGCTGGTCAGACTGGCGGTTATGGAACTGGTGGTGCCGGTTGTTTCGGAGGTGACGGTACCATTTTTGATACTTTCCAGCAGGGATACGGATTCGTCGAAGATCTCCTTCTGCTCATACTTGTAGATCCAGAAAGTGCTCAGGGTGTCGCTCAGGGGATAGCCCCCCTTGATGTCGCCACCGGTAACCCGTCGGGAAAAATCCGTATAGTCCCGTTCGGTGCGATAAATATCAGCACCGACGGTCCATCTGGTGTCAAGGAAATATGGATCGGTCAGTCCCACATTGTAGGTCTGGGTTTTGGCGCCAAGGGAAGCCGAAAGCGTAGCCTTAAGCCCCAAGCCGAGAAAGTTCGCCTCCTGAACGGAGCCCTGACCGATAATCCCGTCAAGGGAACTGTAGCCTGCACCGATACTGAAGGTGCCGGTAGCTTTTTCCTTCACATCCACATTCAGATCAAGCTTGTTATCGGCACTTCCCTTAGCCGTGACCAGGTTGGCCTCTTCGAAAAAACCAAGGTTCATCAAGTTCTGCTTGCTCCGCTTCAAGGGGGTAGATCCGTAGAGATCACCTTCGGCAAATTTCAATTCCCGGCGGATGACCTTGTCGCGGGTCTTGGTGTTGCCGCTGATATTGATGCGGTCGATATATACCTTTTCACCTTTTTCCATATCAAAGGTGATGTCGATGATCTTTGCTTCAGGATTGACCTTGGTCAAAGGAGTTATGTTGGCAAAGGCATAGCCCTTGTCGGCATAGAAATCGGTCAGGGTGAAGACATCAGTTCTCAAGGTGCTGCGGTTGAAAACCTCTCCGCTTTTGATTTTCAGCATCTTGGAGAAAGTCTCCTGGGAGTCCAGCATTTCCCCCTTGAATCCCAACGTTCCCACCTTGTATTGGTCCCCTTCGGTGATGCCGATCAGCACCTCCAGACCGCTCTTGTCCTCCAGAACGCGAACCGCCGGTTCGCCTATCTTGACGTTTATATAGCCTTCGTTGAAATAAAGGTCCGAAATGAGATTGACATCGTTCTTCAGCACCTCTTCCTTATAGGTGCCTGCGCCGGTAAGCCAGGAGAACATCCAACGTTCCGAGGTCTCCATGGCCTTTTTCAGCCTCCTGGCGGAGAAAGCCTTGTTGCCCTCAAAGCGGATGGTCTTGATCAGGACCTTCTTACCCTCGTTTATTTTCAGCATGATCCTGATTTCAGTAGCCGAACGCTTCTCAACGCTGCTGTCTATTTCAGCCAGATAATACCCTTCGTCTGCATAGAGCTTTTTTACCTTCTTGATGCTCTTCGTCAGATCCTTCGGTGTAAAAATCGTGTTCTGCTTGATCTCAAGGGCTTCCTTGATCTTGTCGATGGAAAGTTCCTTGTTGCCTTCGATCTTTACCTCTCGCACCACCGGTTTTTCCGTCACCTGGTAGGTAAGGGTGGCACCGGCGTCACTTTTGTCCAGAATTGCCTTCACGTCTTCGAAATAGCCCAGCTTGTAGATGGCACGGACATCGCTGTCCACCTTATCGGCAAAGAGGGTATCACCCTCCTTCACCTTGATTACCTTCTGTATGGCAGCGGATTCGATCCTGCGATTTCCCTTGATTTGCAGCTGGGAGATTTTTTCCCCATCGGCAAAGGCTGAACCACAGAAGACGGCAATCATTGTCATCAGAAAAAGAAGTCTATTGGCTATCCGTAACAAGCATCCCCCGAAAAAGTCGGTCAGTCGTTAAATTGAACAACTAGATGTTCTGATCAGCTGATCCTGCCATCAACCATGCGGATGGTCCTGGCCATCTTGGCCGCCAGCTTTTCATTGTGAGTGACAATGATCAGGGTAAGTCCCCTTTTGACATGAATATCCATCAAGAGATCATGGACCTCGTCACTGGTTTTCATATCAAGATTACCCGTCGGTTCGTCGGCCAGAAGCAGCTTTGGTGAACGGACCAGGGCACGGGCAATTGCCACCCGCTGCTGCTCGCCGCCGGAAAGCTCTCCCGGTTTATGGGTCAGGCGGTGGGACAGCCCCACATCGCGCAAAAGGCCGGCAGCGATGGGTTCCGCTTCGCTCCGCTTGGTGCCGCCGATCAGAAGCGGCATCATCGCATTCTCCAGGGCGGTGAATTCCGGCAGGAGATGGTGAAACTGGAAGACGAATCCTATGGAGAGATTTCTGAACGATGCGAGGGCAGCGCCCCCCAGCTTGAAGATCTCCTCCCCATCGAATTTTACCACACCGGAGGTAGGGGTATCGATGGTGCCGAGCACATGCATCAGCGTGCTCTTGCCTGCCCCCGAAGCCCCTACCAGGGCGATGGTTTCACCGGCAGTCACATTCAGGCTGATTCCCTTCAGCACCTCCACCTTGCCCGCACCACTGCCGTAAGATTTATACAGGTCACTGACCTCCAGCAGATTACTCATAGCGCAGTGCCTCGGCTGGGGAAAGTCTCGATGCCTGCCATGACGGGTAAAGGGTTGCAACGAAAGAGATGACGATGGCTGTGACTGAAATGAGTATCACATCCGAGGGGATGACCAGCGAAGGGAAATGGTCCAGGTAATAAATATCCTTGCTGAAAAACTGGAAACCGGTCAGCTTTTGCACCGTATTGACGATCGGCTCCAGGTTAAGGGCCACAAGCAGCCCCCCGAGAACGCCGATGGCCGTACCGAAAAAACCGATGATAAGTCCCTCGAAGACGAAAATGCGCATGACGCTTCTGCTGGTAGCCCCCATGGATTTGAGAATGGCGATGTCCCGTGTCTTCTCCATGACCACCATGAACAGTGTCGAAGCAATGCCGAAGGCGGCCACCAGGACGATCAGTGTAAGAATGATGAACATGACAACCTTCTCCGTCCGGAGGGCGAAGAGAATGTTTTTGTTCATCTGCATCCAGTCCCTGGCAAAATAAGGAAAGCCCAGCTCCTGATTGATCCTGCGTGTAATTTCACCGCTCTTGTACACATCGGCAACCTTAAGTTGGATGCCGGTAACGGCCGAGCCCAATCCGAGGAAATCCTGCGCGTCACCGAGCCCCACATAGGCCAGGGTAGAATCATATTCGAACATACCAGTGTTGAAGATACCCACCAGGCGGAAACGCTTCATCTTCGGCATCATGCCAAGCGGTGTAATATTACCCATGGGAGAGACTACATTGACGCTGTCGCCGAGAAAAAGGTTGAGGTTCTTGGCCAATTCCTTGCCGATTACAATTCCCGGCAGCGGTGATTCGTCACTCTTCGACGGCAACGGTGTCCGGCGATCCAAGTCAACCAGGTTTCCCTCAACCACCGTCTTGTGCAGATTGGTTACCTGGGCATCGGTCTTGGTATCCACCCCACGCAGTACCACCCCCGATACATTTTTGCCGGTGGTCAGCATCACCTGGCTGTAAATGAACGGCGTGGTTGCAACTACGCCCTTGAATTTTTTCAACCGGTCCATCAGCTGCTGATGGTCTTCTATTCCCTCGCCGCTTTTCAGCACTACGATATGGGCGTTGGTGCCGAGAATCTTCTCTTTGAGGTCTTCTTCAAAACCGGTCATGACGGCAAGGACGATGATCAGCGCCATTACCCCCAGTGCCACGCCGGCAACGGAAATAAGCGTGATCAGCGAGATGAAGGTCGCCTTGCGTTTCGCCTTCAGATAACGGAGACCGATGAAGAGTTCAAAAGGCATATTTATTTTATAACCTCAAAAAATGAATTGCCGGGACAATTCATCATTATTTTACTTCTTTTCGCAGTTGGGGAAAGAGAATTACATCGCGGATGGAGGGAGCATCGCAAAGAAGCATCACCAGCCGGTCAATACCGATACCCTCCCCTGCAGTGGGTGGCATACCGTATTCCAGCGCCCTGATGTAATCTTCATCCATGTAATGGGCCTCTTCATCACCCTTGGCCTTGGCAGCAACCTGGGCAAGAAAGCGCTCCTTCTGGTCCACCGGATCGTTAAGCTCGGAAAAGGCATTGGCCATTTCGCGACCGGCACAGAAAAACTCGAAGCGGTCGACGATCTCCGGGTCGTGGTCGCTTTTCCGCGACAGGGGGGAAACCTCGGTGGGGTAAGCGGTGATGAAGGTAGGCTGGATCAGTTTCGTTTCCGCCACTTCCTCGAATATTTCGGTAATGAGCTTGCCGTAACCGATATCTTCGGGCAGATCGAGGCCGATCTTTTTGGCGTAGGCATAGGCCATGTCCCGATCCTCCAGGGATTTGGCATCGATGTCGCCGTATTCCAGGATCGCCTCCTTGACAGTGAAACGTTTCCACGGGCGCTGGAAGCTGATCGGCATTCCCTGGTAGCTGAAATCGAGGGTGCCGAGGACATTCTGCGCCACATGGCAGAGCAGTTCCTCGGTGTAGTTCATCAGGTCCTCGAAGGTGGCGTAGGCCTGGTAGAACTCCATCATGGTGAATTCAGGGTTGTGGCGAACAGAGATTCCCTCATTGCGGAAATTGCGATTGATCTCGAAAACCCGGTCGAGGCCTCCTACCACAAGTCTTTTCAGGTAAAGTTCAGGGGCGATGCGGAGAAAGAGCTCCATATCCAGGGCATTGTGATGGGTGACAAAGGGACGCGCCGTGGCTCCACCGGGGATCTGCTGCATCATCGGCGTTTCCACTTCCAGAAAGTCATTCTTCACCATGAATTCGCGGATCAGATTAATGACCCTGGAGCGTTTGACGAACAGTTCCCGAACCTCGGGATTGACGATCAAATCCACATACCGCTGGCGATAGCGGGTCTCCACATCGGTAAGGCCGTGGAATTTCTCGGGTAGCGGCAAGAGTGACTTGGTTAGAAGCCTGATCTGCTCGACATGGAGGGAAAGCTCGCCGGTCTTGGTGCGAAAAGGATAACCGGTCGCACCGACGATATCGCCTATATCGAAAGATTCGAATTGTTCGAAAACTTCCTCTCCAACCGCATCTTTCTTCACATAAAGCTGGAAACGCCCCTTGCGGTCCTGGAGCTGCACGAAGGCAGCCTTGCCGAAGGAACGGCGGGCAATGATCCTCCCGGCAACGATAAAATGCTGCGGGTCGGCCTCGATCTCCTGTACATTGCCATAGGCGGCAACAAGATCAGCCGAGGTGTGTTCGGGTCTGAAATCGTTGGGATAAGGATTGATCCCCGCTTCCCACATGCTGTCAACCTTGCGTCTTCTCTGCAACAACAATTCACTCAGTTCTTCAGTTGCCACGGTATCGCCTTTCCTGAAAAAGCCTTCTGGCCGGTTTTCCAAACCGACAAATTAACGTATTTGCTCTCCTTTAGTCAAGGAAAAAGCCGGTGGGGGAGCAAGGGATAAATGTGCGATGCATGGGCAAAGAGATGTTGACAGGCCCATTGAAGCACGTGTAAAAATGAGGCCATTCAATTGTGAGGAGGAATAAAGAAAATCCTATGGCGATAGAACCCAACAAGGTCATTTATTCGATGATCGGCGTCAGCAAATTCTACGATAAGAAGCCGGTATTGAAGGACATCTATCTTTCCTATTTCTACGGCGCCAAGATCGGCGTGCTCGGTCTGAACGGCTCGGGAAAGAGCTCTCTGCTCCGCATCCTGGCAGGAGTCGACAAGGACTTCAACGGCAAGGCCGTACTCTCCGCGGGGTACACCGTCGGCTACCTGGAGCAGGAGCCCCAGCTGGACGAAGGAAAGACAGTCAGGGAGATCGTCGAGCAGGGGGTGCAGGAGACCGTCGATCTGCTCAATGAATTTAACGACATCACCGCCAAGTTCAGCGAGCCCGATGCCGATTTCGACAAACTTGTAACACGTCAGGCCGAGGTGCAGGAAAAGCTGGACCATCTGGATGCCTGGGACCTGGATGCACGGCTGGAAATGGCCATGGATGCCCTGCGCTGCCCGGCCGGCGACACCCCGGTTAAAGTACTGTCCGGCGGGGAGAAGCGCCGCGTGGCCCTGTGCCGGCTTCTGCTGCAGAAACCGGACATCCTGCTCCTGGACGAACCGACCAACCACCTGGATGCCGAATCGGTCGCCTGGCTTGAGCATCACCTGCAGCGCTATGCCGGCACCATTATCGCCGTCACCCATGACCGCTATTTTCTGGACAATGTTGCCGGCTGGATCCTTGAGCTGGACCGGGGCCAGGGAATACCATGGCAGGGGAACTACTCTTCCTGGCTTGAGCAGAAGCAGCAGCGACTGGCCCAGGAAGAAAAAACCGAGACCGAGCGCCAGAAAACCCTGCAGCGTGAGCTGGAATGGATCAAGATGTCCCCCAAGGGCCGCCATGCAAAGGGCAAGGCACGTATTTCATCCTACGAGCAGCTCCTCACCCAGGAAAGCGAAAAGCGGGCCAAGGATCTGGAAATTTACATCCCCCCCGGACCGAGACTTGGCGACATCGTAGTCGAAGCAGACAACGTCAATAAGGCTTACGACGACCGGCTCCTGGTTGAAGGCATGACCTTCCGCCTCCCCCCAGGCGGCATCGTCGGCATCATCGGTCCCAACGGCGCCGGCAAGACCACCCTTTTCCGCATGATCACCAATCAGGAGCAACCGGACAGCGGCAACATCCGCATCGGCGAGACGGTCAAGCTTGCCTACGTGGACCAGAGCCGCGACAGCCTCAACCCTGAACAGACCATCTGGGAAGCCATCTCCGACGGCCAGGACCAGATCCAGCTGGGCAAACAGACGGTCAATTCCCGCGCCTACGTCTCCCGCTTCAACTTCTCCGGCGCCGATCAGCAGAAAAAAGTCGGGCTTCTATCAGGCGGCGAGCGGAACCGGGTTCACCTGGCGAAGATGCTGAAAGACGGTGGCAACGTCATCCTTCTTGACGAACCGACCAACGATCTGGACGTGAACACCATGCGGGCGCTGGAAGAAGCACTGGAGAATTTCGCCGGCTGTGCCGTGGTCATCAGCCACGACCGCTGGTTTCTGGACCGCATTGCCACCCATATCCTCGCTTTCGAGGGAGAAAGCAAGGTGGTCTGGTTCGAGGGGAACTACTCCGAGTATGAGGAAGACCGCCACGCCCGCCTGGGCACCGCCGCCGACCAGCCCCACCGCATCAAGTACCGCCAACTGACCAGGGCGTAAACGCAAAAGGCCACCGGAAATGGTGGCCTTTTTTGTCAGAATTTTTCCACTTTGTATCCCTTCTTCTTCAGCGCCTCTACGATCCCGTCCGGCCCCACCAGGTGGCCAACTCCGACCAGGATGAATTCAGTCCGGGGCGTTTTTAGATAGGCGTCGATCAAGGGAAACCAGTTTCTGTTGCGATCGGTGATCAATCTCTTGTAGAGCTGCGGTTGCCGTGATTTGAGATCATTGACCATCAACTCGTCCAGTTTCCTGCCATCCCCCTTGCGCCATGCAGCTGCAAGATTACTGAACTGCTCGTCCATGGTCTTCATATCCTTCAGGGAGTGGAGCACGAAATCATCTTCGTTGCCATCGGCCATGGTAGCGATGTAATCAATTTGTTCCTCAACCGTCTCAAGTCCCTCCACGGGCTTTTTGTCCCTACTGGCCAGGCTGTGGAAAAACTGGTCCACCCCCTGTTCGGTAGCCCCCAGTTTCTTAAGCTCAATGACTGTCAGCGTCAACATTATCATCGCCGGCTTGAATTGGCTGAAAGCTTTGATGGGAATGCCGTTTGTTTCACAAAAGGAGCTGAGCTGGCCATACACCTTGGGTGACAGGTGTTTATCAGCGGTGCTGCCGTCGGTATACATGGCCTTTGCCAGCAACTGCTGTTGCATGGATGGATCCTGCAGTTTAGCGATGTCTGTCTCAAAGACCACAGTTTCCGATGCCTTGTAAGCCTTTTCAAATTCCGGCGGCAGCGGATAATCGGACTCGCGCAGGACATGGCAGGTTCCACCCAGATAGATGGTGGAATTATCCTTTTGCGCCTTCCAGACCGACGATTCGGCAGACGCCCCTGTACAGAAAAGCAAAACAAGCATTATGCTCCATATGACTCCCTTCATAAATCTCTCCTTTTATCAGGCATTGATCATGACGATCCGAGGGGGTTCACCACACCACCTGATGGTTGGGCGGTTGTGACTATCTCTACTTCCATGCAGTAATGCCTCCTATAGCAGGTTGTTGAAAAACTATTGCGGACCCGCGGGGCCTAAAGGGTCGCTCTGCTACGTTGCCGCTCGCTCGGAAACTCAACGTACATAGGGTACGACTCGTCTCCTCGCTCGCTTGAGCCTTGCATAGCGACCTCCTCATGACGTTTTTCAACAACCTGGTAGTGCAGCACAGCGGTGCCTAAGCGCAGCGGCGGCTTCAGCCGGTTGTCTGCCGCCGAGTGGTTGGGCCTTTCTGTAAGTCTGCTTTGGCCATTTCGGTTACTAGGTTGACAAAATCGCTCTTGGCCTTCGTGTAGGAGACACGATCACCATGGTGCGCCTCAGAGAGCTGTGTCTTGAGATCCTCGTACTCCCGTGCAGCATCTGGATGATCAATGAGGTAGTCCCGAAACAGGAGTCTGTCCCAGTGTTCAAAATCGCGTTCAATCATATGAATATGATGTGTTCTGTTTCCGTTCTTGTCTCGCTTTATGAACCAAGCATAGAATGGAGGCGTGTCATCTCCACATGTGGGTCTCCAGAAATAGTCGTACCCTTGCGCTTCCAAGATGGGGGCAATAAGCTTTTGGGTTTCATCGAGGCTTGTTACCTCGACCAGAATGTCCACGATGGGTTTGGCCGTGAGGCCTGGGACAGCTGTGCTCCCAAAATGTTCGATCCTTTTCACCAGATCATGAGGCAAGCACGATAGAAGATGTCTCCTCTCTTCTTCAAAGAGGTCTCTCCATCGGGGATCATATGGCACAATGGCCACTTCCTCTTTCACCACCCTCGCAATTTTCTCTTCTAGTGTTTCCATTTGTTTTTTCCTCTGGACCAACGGATGTGGCTTTGAACCGCTAGTTTTAGGCGGGTCTTAGGCCTTGTTGTCACGTATTCGCTCCGCTGCAGAACTGAGTGTTGACACATCACGTCCCATTTTCCCGGCTAGTTCGGTGAACTTCAGCAAAATCTGGGGACAAGCAAATCTGGGGACAAGCAAATTGGAGAACATAATACGGATTATTTTCCCTTTTTCGGTCTCCCCGGTCGCTGTGGACGTGGGTTCCTGCCTGTCAATTGTTGAACTTTCTCGCCAGTGCATTTCTCCCTGGTCCCAAGATTTCTATCACGTTCGGTAATGGTTTTCATATTAAATTTATCCAAATGAGAAGAAGACCTGAGGGAGGGCATCGGCCCCGCATCTCCATAAAAAGAAGACCCGCTGGATCGGAGTCCAGCGGGTCTTCTTTGCTTTGGCATTTTATGGAAAGCAACGCTGTTGTATCAGGATGCCAGTTCCAGCACATCGCTTGCCAGGACGATCCGGTCGTTTTCCTGGGTGACCGCATGGGAACTGTGCTCAAGAAGTTCGAAGATGTAGAGGTATTTGGCAACCTCGACAGGCTGGCAGGTCTTTCGCCCGTAATATTTACTGGATTGGCCGAAGACGTCGGTTACAGCCCGATCGTCATAGATGGCAAAATCGAAGGTGCTGTTGGTATCGACACCACCGATATCCACTGCAGTGGGCAACTCGTTGCGAAATGCGATCCGCATCTCGATATCGTCCCGGTACTGGGTCAGCAGGACTTTCTGTACTTCCGGATCTGCCAATTCTTCCCGGGTAGTGACAAAGATGCGGGTGATCCGGACGCCGCGATCAAGGGCACGGAGATTAGCCTGGTAAAAGTTCAGCAGCGCCCCGCGGCTGAGCCAGCCGGTGGTCAAAGGGTCTACTGCCTTGATGCACTGGCTGGCCTGATCTGAAAGCCTGGCCCCCTCCAGATAGAATTCCAGTTCCTCAAGGGTAATGAAACCTTGCTGCAGGGTGGCAAGACTCTTCATGGTGGCGGCAATGAGTTCGTGCGCCTTTGCTTTGCACTCATTTTTTTACTTAAATCTTTCATTGATCCTCCTTTCGTTGCGATAACCGGCACCAGTTCCGAAGGCAAAAGAAAAGCCGGTTCGCCATAATATCGGTGTGATATTTCGGCGACCCGGCTATCTCGATGAGACCCAATGGGCTTTCCGTCCCACCCTCGCGGATGGTTTAGTATTATCGTCTATCTTCCTGCCTATGCTTTTAAGAAGGTGCTTAGATAACTCTTTAAGAGCAGGAAGTCAAGGCTAAATGTCATTTTTCTTTTCAATTACAGCTATTTGCGCATAATAATCTGGATTTTTGTGACTGAACGGTAAATTAATCAGATAATCTTGTTCAACGGATATTCCACAATCCCCTCGGCACCGAGCTTGAGCAGCGCAGGAACGATGGAACGCACTTCCTTTTCGTTGAGGATGCTCTCAATGGAGACCCAGTCGGAATTGTAGAGGTGGGAGACCGTTGGCGCCTTCTGGCTGGGCAGAACCTTGGTGATGGCATCCGCCTTGTCGCCGGGGGCGTTCATCTTGAGGCCCACCATCCCTTCGGCGGCCAGAGCCGATTTTAGCAGGGTGGCGATGGTCTCGATCTTCTCCCGTTTCCATGGATCTTCCCAGGATTTGCGGTTGGCGATCATCACCGGCACCGATTCCATCAGGTCGCAGACGATGCGCAGGTTGTTGGCGCGGATGGTGGAACCGGTCTCGGTCACCTCGACGATGGCATCGCAGAGGCCGTCAACGACCTTGGCCTCCGTTGCTCCCCAGGAAAACTCCACAGTCACCGGGATGTTACGCTCGGCAAAGTAGCGTTTGGTGAAGCCCACCAACTCGGTGGAGAGGGTGGCGCCGGCGAGATCCTCGGGACGCTGCACCTTGGAATCCTGGGCTACCACAAGCACCCAGCGCACCGGTCGGCGGGATACCTTGGAATAGACCATCTCGCACACTTCCACCACGTCCGAGTCATTCTCCCGCACCCAGTCGCGGCCGGCAATACCTACGTCGATGGTGCCGCGCTCCACGTATTTCCCCATCTCCTGGGGGCGGATCAGCTTGCAGTTGAGCTCGGCATCATCAACACCGGGAAAGTAACTGCGGGAAGAGATGGAAATCTTCCACCCCGCCTTGGCAAAAAGATCGACGGTGGCGTCTTCAAGGGAACCCTTAGGAATACCGAATTTCAATATATCAGACATGTGCAACGCCTTTCTTTAAAGATTTTACCCCCACTGAATTCGATTTTTTTCGTCAGATCAAGGCGGGCAAGGTGCTCCGAGGAGGCGTAGCAGCGCTACGCCGCACGAAAGAGCGCCGAAGACCAACGCAGATATGGCGTAAAAAGCGGATTCATCCCTTCTTATAAACTTCGTTAGGATCGAATAAGGGATTGGAATGCTCCACCCACTGTCCATCCTCCCACTTCACGTAAAAGCAGCTCCTGTTGCCGGTGTGGCAGGCAGCGGGTCCGTTCTGCTTCACCTTGATGACGACAGTGTCTGCGTCGCAGTCAGTAAGGACCTCCATAACCTCCTGGGTGTTGCCCGACTCCTCGCCCTTCATCCAGTACTTGTTGCGGGTGCGGCTGAAAAACCAGGTCTTGCCGTCCTTCAGGGTCAAATCCAGGGTTTTCTGATCCATGAAGGCCACCATCAACACCTCGCCCGACTGGTAATCCTGGATCACCGCCGGAATCAGCCCCCCCATCTTATCGAAATCGATCTTGATCATGACAATACATCCTTCCTTGGTCTTACTTGAAAAAGTACTCTCTAATACACCGGCGGCACGCCCCGTGTCAACCAATTAAGCAGCTCATGGGCACCGTCCTGCACCATAAATGACCTCATAGGTGGCAGGAATGCCGTCGGCAGTTCCATATTTCTCCCGATAAATATCCATCATCGCCAGCATGCGTTGGCGACCGTAAAGGCCGGCAGAGGCCCTGGGAGAAGCATTGCCGGCACCGATTTTTTTCAATGATTTAAGCAGAGCCGTGACGTCGGCATGAAGTTCCACCTCCAGCGTCGACTCCACCCGGCACAGACTAAATCCGGCACCAGCCAATGCCTCCTCAACCCTTGCTTTGGGAAAAAAGCGGTGGGTGATATCCTCCACCTCCCCTTCCCGCTTCAGCGCCAGAAAATGGGCATCCTTCAGCTCGAAAAGAGTTCGTTCACCGAAAAGGGCAAAGAGAAAGGTACCCCCCGGAGCCAGGACCCGACGCACCTCGGCAAAGGCATGACCGAGGTTTGGAAGCCATTGATAGGTGGAGGTGGAAGTGACCAGGTTGAAGGCGCCGTCCATGAACGGGAGCGACTCCGCATCGGCGGTGACAAAGGTTCCTGCTGCAAGATGGGCGCTGGCAGTGATGCACATGCCCAGTGCCAGGTCTACGCCGAAGAGTTGGGCCTCCGGATGGAGACGATGCAGCTCGGCCAAGAGCCTGCCGGTGCCGGACCCGACATCCAGGATCTTGCCGGGATTGCCAGCCTCTTTCCGCACCTCGTCCAGGAGATTTGCCACCACCTGCTTCTGCACCCTGGCATGCTGGTCGTAGGTTGCCGCCTGGCGATGGAAAGAGCCTTTTACCTTCTCTCGATCAATGCCGCCCAATGATTTCCTCCATAAAGGCCCTGATCAGGCCGTTAAATTCTGCCGAACGGGCCATGAATGGCGCATGGCCGCCATCAACCATCTGCAGACGCGCCATGGGAAGCATTTCAGCCATGTAACTGGAAGCTTCCGGCCTGCAAATGGTATCGTTCCGGCCGTGAATGAGCAGTACCGGCCGGTCAATCCTGGAAAGAAGGGGGCGCAGGTCTGCATCTGCCAGCACCTGCAGTGCCTTTCGCGCCACCACTGGCTCCGGGGATCGCCCTTTCAGGACAATCTCGTGGACGATGCGCTGATACTGCTCCCGGTCCGGCTCCCCTTCGGCAAACATGCCCCGAAAAAAATCGCCCATGGTTTTCTGGTAGTCCCGTTTCAGGCGAACACCCATCCCCTTCACCTCCACCGGCGGTAAACCGTGGGGATAATCGGCAGCAGCGCTGAAACGGGGTGTTCCACCCGCCAGTACCAGACCGGCAAGGCGCGGTCGCAGACTGTTGAAAGCCTGCAATACCACCTGCACCCCCATGGACCAGCCGACAAGGACGGCATCGTGCAGGTCCAGCCGGGTGAAAAGCTCGATCAGGTCGTTGGCAAACGCTTCGAGGGTGACGTTTTCCGAGGGCGCAGACTGGCCGTGACCGCGCAGGTCCATGGCGATCAGCCGACGGCGGTCGGCCAGCTCCCGCTGAAAACTCCAGACCACACTGGACATGGCCCAGCCGTGGACGAAAACCAGCGGTCCTCCCTGGCCAAGATCCCCATAGTGAATTGTCACGCCATCGCTGGTTTCGAAAAAAGCCATCTTCCCCATACCTCAGTGATTGCACAGGCTTTTGAAAAACGTTAAGAGGATGCCGAGATGCAAGGCTTAGCGAACGAAAAACCGAGGCGTACCCTCTGTACGTTGAGGTTTTGAGTGAGCGGTAACACAGCAGATCGGAACCGCAATAGTTTTTCAACAGCCTGTTACGCCAAGCTTTCTGCCCACATGGGCAATGGCCGACACTGCCCGGTCCACATCGGCCTGAGAATGGGTAGCCATAAGCGTGCAGCGCAGGCGGCAGCTGCCAACCGGCACGGTCGGCGGCCTGATCCCCTGGACAAAAATGCCCTGATCCAGCAGTTTTCTGGAAAACTTCATGGTCTCTGCCGCACCGCCGACAAAGGCCGGGACAATCTGCGTTTCGCTCCCCATGGTATTGAAGCCGGCATTTTCCAGCCCATCCTTGAACCGGGTGCTGTTCGCCGCCAATCCTTTTCGCAGATCGGCTCCTGCCTGAGAATCAACCAGGTCGAAAGCGGCAATGGAGGCAGCCAGCACCGCCGGTGGCAGGGAGGTGGAAAAGATGAAGCTGCGGGCCCTGTTTACCAGGTAATCGATGATTTCCTTAGATGCAGCGGCATAGGCGCCAAAACTCCCCAGGGCCTTGCCCAGGGTCCCCATGTGTATGTCAACCCTGTCCATGACCCCGCACAGTTCGGCGCTCCCCCGCCCATGCTCCCCCAGGACGCCGGTGCCATGGGCATCGTCCACCATCAGCAGCGCGCCGAACTCCTCCTTCAGGGCCGCCAGCTCGGCCAGCTCGGCCAGGTCGCCGTCCATGCTGAAAACGCCATCGGTGACAATGATCCGGCGGCCGGATGTGGAGCGGTTCTCCTCCAGCAGGCGGCGCAATGCCACCATGTCGTTGTGGGAATAGCGGATAACCTTGGCCCGGGAAAGGAGAGCACCGTCGACAATGCTGGCGTGGTTCAGCCGGTCGGAAAAAATAAGGTCTCCACGTCCGGCGATGGCGGAGATGATACCGGTATTGGCAGCATAGCCGGAATTGAAGACCAGGGCCGCTTCGGTCCCCTTGAAGGCGGCAATCCGCTCTTCCAGGCGGAAATGCAGCTCCATATTGCCGGAAACGAGCCGTGCTGCGCCGCTCCCCACGCCAAAGCGTTCGACGGCTCTGATGGCAGCTTCCTTGAGCAGGGGATGATCCGCCAGCCCCAGGTAGTTGTTGGAACAAAGAAGCAAGACCTCCCGCCCATCAAGAATGATCCGGCTCGACTGTTCCCCCTCCACCAGGCGCATGGAACGGAAAAGCCCGGCTGCACGCAATGATTCAAGCTCTTCGCCAAAGGTCTGCACAAAGCACTCCCTCTTTTGGGTTAAATACGCCCGGATGTTTTAGCATAGAGCGACGCCGTCGTCAACCAACCAGGCTTACATGGTTAACGAGCAGGGATGATGGTGATGACGGTAATCTCGGGCGGGGCAAGAAAGCGGATCGGCGGCCCCCAGGTGCCGGTACCGCGGCTTACATAGAGGGAGGAATTGTTTGGATGGCGGGAGAGGCCCATCTTCACCGGGTAAAAAAGGTGGGTCAGCAGGTTGAATGGAAATATCTGTCCCTTGTGAACGTGACCCGACAGCTGCAGGTCGAACAGCCCGAGGGATGCAGGTTCGATTACCGGACGATGCTTGAGGAGCAGGGTGAAACGATTTCTTGAAAGTCCGGCAAGCAGATCGGTTTCTGCCGGCGCCTTTTTCCTGGAGTCCCGCAGGGAAGCCGGATCATCTACTCCGACTAGATCAAGCAGACCGGCAACGGCAGCAGTCTCGTGGCGAAGTATTTTGAAATCCGCCTTTTCCATAAAGGAAAGGGCCTGTTGCAAGCCGGCGTAGACCTCATGATTGCCGGTGACGGCAAATTTGCCCAGAGGGGGCTTCAGCTCCTGCAGGAGCGGCACCATCACTCCCAGTCCGTCCAGCTGACTGTCGAGCAGGTCCCCTGTGGAGACCACCATGTCAGGATCCTCCGCCTTTACCAGCTCAAGAACCTTTGTCAGACGATCCTTCCCGACCATAACTCCCAGATGCAGGTCGGAGATCTGCACCACCACCAGTTTTTTCACCGCTACGGGCATTTTGGGCGAAGTAATGGTGATCCGCTCTGCTTTTATGTGGCGGGCTTCAAAAAATCCATACATGGAAATAACGGCAGCAATGAGCAGAGGGAGATAAAAACCAGGGACTGCTTGCAAAGCAAAATCTGAGAATCCCCGGTCGAACAGCTTTCCTGCAACGATCAGCAGCAAATTGTATAGTTTGACGGCAATTGAAGCGGAAAAAAAAAGAAAGAGAAAACCCATCCATGTATAGCTGATATGGGCAATGACGCTGGCTGTGGGATGCATGCCGTGCAATTCGGTTACCCGCACCAGCACCGGGGATATGACCATGATGACAAAAAAAACAACCATCATGGCAGCCATGGCATTACCGAATGCCATAGCCTCTTTAGCCTTGAAAAAGACATATGCGTGCAGGCTACCGTAGATAAGAAAGAACGACAACAGAAACAGACTCATGTTACCCCCGCAGGTTCAATTGGCATGTGGTTTAACTCTACCACAACAACCTGTCGCCAAACAAAAGGAGTTTCGAAGTAGCTTCCATCGTTACCTGAAATAAATGTATGGCAAGATACGCAAAACTTTCTATAATGAAGACACTCCACTCCTTAATGAAATTGACCGGCGGATGGTGAATCCATGACGAAAATGAGCGGCAAACTGCAAAGGATCATCGATCTTGGGCTGGTGATTTCCCGCATCAACGACATCGATCTGTTGCTGGAAAAGATCCTCCTGGAGGCCAGAAATTTTACCAGGGCAGACGCCGGGTCCATCTACATCAGGGAAGAGGAGAAGCTGCTCTTCAGCTACACCCAGAATGATACCCTGCAGAAAAAACTGCCTCCGGGTAAAAAACTCATCTATTCCACATTTTCCATCCCCATCGACCACCACTCCATTGCCGGGCACGTTGCGGCCTCAGGGGAAGCGGTAAACATCGCCGATGTATATCAGCTCACAGATAATGATCCTTTTTCTTTTGACAAAAGTTATGACGACATCGCCGGCTACCGGACCCGATCCATGCTTACCTTCCCGCTCAAGACGGCCCGCGGCGAAATTACCGGAGTACTGCAGCTGATAAATGCCAAGGATGGAGGCGGTGCACCGGCCCCATTTGCTGCTGAAGATGAACCCCTCCTTGTGCACTTTGCCAATAATGCAGCAAATGCAGTGGAGCGGGCCAAACTGACCAGGGGGATCATCATGCGCATGAACATGATGGCGGAACTGCGGGACCCCAAGGAGACCGGCCCTCACGTAAAAAGGGTCGGCGCGTATTCTTCGGCCATCTATGAGACATGGGCCATGAAAAAAAACATCCCCCCTGCTGAAATTGAGCGGAACAAGGATATCCTGACCATGGCGGCCATGCTCCATGATGTGGGCAAGGTGGCCATTTCCGATGTCATCATGAAGAAACCGGGCCGCTTTACCCCGGAAGAATTCGATATTATGAAGCAGCACACGGTGCTTGGTGCCCGCCTCTTCGCCGAGCTCTACTCCGATGTTGACGAGGCTGCTTACGTGGTGGCACTGAACCATCACGAGCGTTGGGATGGGCAAGGTTATCCGGGCCATGTGAACCGCCGGAGCGGGGAACCTCTGCCGGGGCAGCTGAATTCAGATGGGGCTCCGCTCGGCAAGAAGGGGGAGGAGATACCCCTTTTCGGCAGGATAGTGGCCATAGCCGATGTCTATGACGCCCTCTGCTCCCAGAGATGCTACAAGGAGGCGTGGAGCGAAGCAGAGGTTCTGGAGAAGCTGCGCAGCGAATCGGGACGGCAGTTCGATCCGGAAGTGGTCGAGGCATTTTTTGATTCCCTGGACATCATACGGCACATCTCCAGCATCTACCCCCAAGAATGAGTTCAGCAGTAAAATTAGAAATTTTAAAGACGAAACCCCATCCTATAGCCGCATCACATCAAACAATGTATTTTTAGCCATTGCCTTACCATCTTCTTAATGGTATTTATACGGCTCTCTGCAAAAAATCCATCACAGCGAAAGGTCCTACCATCATGAATGCCTTGCAGCGAATCGTCCTATTTACCGTTCTGTGCGTCGTCTTTACCACCCCATTTGCCTTTTGCCAGGGTCTTGAGGACAAGGTGAAGGAATATACCATGAAAAATGGCATGAAGCTCCTCTTGGTCGAGCGCCATACCTCCCCCACCGTCGCCGCCTGGATCAGGTACCGGGTCGGCAGCGTCGACGAGCGCAGCGACGAGCGAGGGCTGGCCCACCTTCTGGAGCACATGCTCTTCAAGGGCACCAAGACCCTGGGCACCACCAATTATGCCGAAGAAAAGCCTCTCCTGGACAAGATCGAGCAGACTGCCCAGGCCCTGATGCTTGAAAAATCCAGACGGGAAAATGCCAATCAGGAAACCATCGACAAATTGAAAAAAGAGCTCTACGCCCTGGAAAGAGCGGCGGAGAAGTATGTGGTCAAGGAAGAATTCTCCCAGATCTATGCCAGGAATGGGGGCTCCGGCTACAACGCCTTCACCAGCAAGGACGGCACCACCTACCTCATCAACATGCCGGCCAACAAGATGGAGCTATGGGCGGCCATTGAATCGGACCGGATGAAGAACGCCGTGCTGCGGGAGTTTTACACGGAGCGTGATGTGGTCATGGAAGAACGTCGCCGCTCCTATGAGACGGAACCGGAAGGTCAACTGTGGGAGAATTTCGTTGCCACCGCCTTCGTTGCCCATCCTTACGGTCAGCCGATCATCGGCTGGATGTCCGACCTGCAAAACCTGTCGCGGACCAAGGCGGAGGCCTTCCTCCATAAATATTACGCCCCCAACAACGCCATTATAGCCATCGTCGGCGACATAAAAATTGCCGAGACCATAGCCCTGGTGGAAAAATTTTTTGGTGACATAGCGCCGGGAACACCGGTGCAGCCGGTTGCAGTGGAAGAGCCACAGCAGCTTGGTGAAAAGCGGATCGAAGTAGAGGCCGACGCCGAGTCGCAGCTGATCATAGCCTTTCACAAGCCCACCTTTCCCTCTCCCGATGACTACGTCTTCGATGTCATAGATATGCTGCTGGCCGATGGCCGCACATCCAGACTGCACAAGAAGCTGGTGGTGGAAAAACAGCTGGCCACCGATATTTCCTCATTTCCAGCGCCGGGAACCCGCTACCCGAATCTGTATGTCCTGGCTGCAACCCCGCGGGACCCACATACGGCAAAAGAGGTGGAAGAGGCTGTTTATGAGGAGCTGGAACGGCTGAAAAAGGAACCGGTTACCCCTCCCGAGCTGCAGCAGATACTCAACAAGCTGGAATACGAAGAATCACGACAGATGATTTCCAACGGTGGCCTGGCGAGAAACCTCACCGAATACGAGGCGACCACCGGCAGCTGGCGTTATCTGATCGAGCACCGGCAGCATGTCGCCAGGGTGACACCCGACGACGTCATACGCGTGGCGCAGAAATACCTGGTGAAGACGAACCGGATCGTAGGAGTCATCGCCAAGCGCCAGGCAGGCAAGTAGCCCATCTTCTGAAAAAACTAGACCATTCCGAGGTTAGCCATGAAAAACATAAAAAGAGCTTTAACTGGATGCGGTTTTTTTCTCAGCCTGGTGCTGGTCATCTCAGGATGCACCACCGGCGCACAGGTGGCAAACCCGCGAACCATGGCCTTTTCGCCACTTAAGTTCGAGATTCCCAAAACTGAGCGGGTACAGCTTAAAAACGGCATGATCGTTCATATGCTGGAAGATCACGAACTCCCCATCGTCAGCATCACCGCCTACATAAGGACCGGCAGCATTTATGAGCCGGCGGACAAAGCCGGGCTGGCCGGGCTTACCGGGGCGGTAATGCGCAGTGGCGGAACCAGGTCCAGAACACCGGAGAAGCTGGATGCGGAACTTGAATTCATGGCTTCATCCATTGAATCAAGCATCGGCGCCGACGTGGGCAATATTTCCCTCAGCTGCCTGAAAAAGAATCTGGATACGACCCTTTTCCTCTTCGCCGATCTGGCCATGAATCCGGCTTTTCGCGAGGACCGGGTGGCTCTGGCAAAAAATCGCACCATCGAAGGGCTGCGCCGCCAGAATGACAACCCCAAGGAAGTGGCGGACCGGGAACTGCAAAAGGCCATCTATCCCAATCACCCCTTGGGGAGAATACCCACCATCGAAACGGTGAAGAGCATCAGCAGGGATGACCTGATCAAATTCCATCAGCGATATTACCACCCCAATACCATGATGCTCGCCGTAGCCGGCGATTTCGACAAGAAGGAGCTGATCGAAAAGCTGGAAAAGACCTTTGCCGGCTGGGAAAAGTTGGCGGTCGAATACCCTCCCGTCCCCCCGGTGCAAAAGGAGATAAAGCCCGAGGTGTTGCTGGCAAGGAAGGATATTGGCCAGTCGGTGATCCGCATGGGAGATCTGGGCATCGATAAGAACAACCCGGACCTTTACGCGGTAAGGATCATGGACTACATACTTGGCGGCGGTTTCACCTCGCGCCTCACCCAGGAAATCCGCTCCAATCAAGGACTCGCCTATAACGTGGACAGCCACTTCGATATCGGCCGTCAGTTTATCGGCACCTTTGTGGCAGAAACCGAAACAAAAAGCCAGTCCACCATCAAGGCGACCAACCTGATGCGTGACATAATCGCCGGCATGACTAAGGCACCGGTTACCGACGAAGAACTGAAGCTGGCCAAGGATTTCATGATCAACTCCTTCATCTTCGGCTTCACCAGACCGGATACCATCGTCAATCAGCGGGTTCGGCTCGAATATTTCGACTACCCGGCAGGTTACCTGGAAAACTACCGGGATAACCTGGCCAAGGTGACGAAAGAGGATGTGCTACGCGTGGCTAAAAAGTATCTGCACCCGGAGCGCATGGTGCTGGTGGTTGTCGGGGATGAGAAGAAACTGGATGGGCCACTTTCTGCCTTTGGGCAGGTGAGGGAGCTGAAATTGGAGAACGGGAAATAACCCCCCTGCTCACGTACGTTCGCTTCCCCCCTATGGAATAGGGGGATTAACACATAAGGAGAAACACATGGCAGTATGGAAATGCAGTAGTTGCGACTACACCAAGGAAGGACGGTGCAAGCCCCAGAAATGTCCCCAGTGCCAGGAGAAGGGGAACTTCGAGAAGGCGGAATAGCCACCGGCACAAAAGACAAAAATGCCTCCAGCCTGCAAGTGCGCTGGAGGCATTTTTTTATCTACCTGCCCGACGTCACGACCATGCCGATCCGTTCCAGTCTAACTCCGGCATCACCTTTAGACCAGTAGATCTGCCGCGCCTTCCCCGCCAGGTCCCGCAGCGGAATATAACCGGTGGTAGCGCTGCCTGGCGCCGTAGGCTTTTCGCCGAGGACATAGACCATGCCGTGGGGCACCGTTTCCCCGTCCGGGGACTTCTGCCCAGGGAGCGCCGCAATCTTGCGGATGAAGATCTTGCTCCGGTCGTCGGGATTGACGAACATCACCACGTCCCCCACCTGGGGCGCTGCCCGCCGGTAGGCGGTCTTATCCGTCAGCACGAAGTCCCCCCGCAGAACCGTCGGCGACATGCTTTCGGCAACGATTCGGAACGCCTCGATGGTGGAGGATTTTATATGGGCGATCACCGCACCGTTCACCGCCACCATCCCCACCAGCCAGGTAGCCAGGTAGAAGTACCAGCGGTTGTATGGCCTCGGCTCCCCTTCCCTGCGCGTCACCGCCGCATCCCGCATTGCCCAGAGATAAAAGATGATGACTGACAGCAGCGTTACGCCGGTACCCACCATGAGCAGCCGGTCCGGAAGGCGCACCGCCCAGCGAAGCCCGATAAGGGCGATCATCTCGTAGATGGCGAAAAATGAGATCCCTTTGACCAGTTTGCCGTTCACCATCTGCCCCAGACCGGGCATGGTCATTCCTAGAAGAAGAGCCGGCCAGTTCACGCCTTTCGATGATGTTGTTCGTGACATGAGTTACCTCCCTGAGAGTTTTTAGACATTGCCGTGGCGCGAAATCAAGCTAGTTTCCATCCGGAAACGGTCCTTTTTCGCCCTGGCGGTGTCAATCTTCGGTCTTGCTTGTGCGGCGTACACATGTACGCCTCCGCGCAATCCCTTGATTTCCTTGCCAGAACAAAAAATTCCTCGTTTCTCTGCTGGAAACCGGTAGTGTCTCATCCGGACTTTCCGTATAGACACAAGCTAGCCGCAAAAGGAAGGGGCGAAGAAGGAGCCGATCATCCGGAACAGGTTCACCAGTGTCAGGACAGATCCACCAACCGCCAGAGACCAGCGCAGCGGCGCAGACAGCAGCAGTGCGGGCAACCGCTCCGGTATCGGCTGCCGAGCTTCGGCTCGAACAGCAACCATAACGCGGTGCACAAAATGAGGTGACGGTTCAAATTCTGCCATTGTTCTCTCTCCTGTATATCTGCCCCATAAGCGCTTTCAACCCTTCCTTGGCCCGGAACAGGCGCGACTTCACCGTACCCAGTGACACCCCATCCTTGGCGGCAATCTCCTCCAGCGACTTTCCCGCCAGGCTTTGCAGAATGGTCTCACGAAAAGGCTCCGGCAACTGCTCCAGCGACCTGCGCAGTGCCTCCCGGCGTTCCCCCGCTAGAAAGAGCTCCTCCGCATCAGGGATGGAGCCAGCCGGCTCGGGAATACCCTCAATATCCACAAAGTTGCGTAGGGTTCGAGCCCTCACTTCAGAAATGCACCGGTTGCGGGCCAGGATGAACAGCCACGCTGCAAAGGGAACGCCCCGGTGAGGGTCGAAGTCTCGCAGCCCTCTGAAGGCATCCAGAAATATCTCCTGCCCCAGGTCCTCCACAAGCGCCTCGTCACGCACCAGCCTGTAGATAAAATTCAGCAGGTTGCGGTGATAACGGGAAACCAGAACGGCAAAAGCCTCGGTATCACCCGCCTGGATACATTGTATGACCTGGATATCTTCCATTTGCTCTGCTTTCGGGTTTGTTTTACTGGTTTATACGCGGCAGGAAGGGGAAGGTTCCCGATTTTTTGTAGGCAAGATAAAAAAGGAGAACAGGAAGGAACTCTATTTTATGAATGAAGCCGCGAGTAGGAATAAAAGACGTTGGTACCGCATGTTCAAAACGGCCCCGGCAAATCCCGCCACAGCTCGGTTCTACTGTTGTATTTCCGCAGCCGGTTAACTACCGTCCTTGCCGGTGCGGCAAAAATAGTGTCATAGATAAATTCACCGGCCGCCGGTTCCATGGAAAAGGCCAACTGCTCCTTCTCAACGCTGAACTGGGCATCGATCCCCCCGGTGTTGCCCCGGGGATCAATGCGGAGCCATCTTTCGAGGCTCCGCAGATAGACCCCGTTAAAGCCATGCAATACCAGCTGGTTATTGACCGGCGGGTCCAGGCGCAAAACCTGGTAGCAGAACCCCGCCGGGATATTGACAGCCCTGAGCAGGGCGGCCAGCAAATGACTCTTGGCAAAGCAGATCCCCGTACGATGCTGTAGCACCTCTTTCGCGGTGCAGGTAACCAGATCTATCCCCGCATCGTTGGAGTGGGGAATGGTATCCCGGACCCACTCGTAGAGGCAGCGGGTTTTTTCCACGTCATCCGAAATCGATCGAGTCAGATCCGCAGCCTTCTGCTGAACCGCAGGTGCCTCCCAATCTACGATCTGGTCTGAAACGAGATAATCTTCAATTTGTTGTGATTCAGGATTCATTGGTATCCTCTAGGCCAGGGTCTCTTTAACTCCTTGCCTGGCTTGTCAGAGAGAGGTATTGCGTCGTTCTCGGTAAAAGGACAGAAACTGTGTGGGAGAAAGCACCGTCACGCCCTGACAAAGTTGCAGTGGAAAGTGAACCTGATTCCCTGTGACAAGACATTCTGCACGTGCGGCTATCGCCACCTCAAGGAATGGCTCATCGTCCATATCAGGCAATGGTTGGGGAAGCGGAGAACCGGCTACAGTGGACCCCTTGTATTCGATGTAATCAAGTAGGGCCGCAACCATGTCCTTCTCGAACTTAAACTTCGGGCGGCTGAGAACCTCTTGGTACTCAGCCAATACACGGGCATCGAGAGCAAGAATGAGTTCACCCGACGAGACCATGCGGACGATTTCCCCGCAGGGGCCGAAGGGTGACAAGAGGCCGGCAACCAAGACATTGGTATCGAGAACAATTTTCATTGCTTGGTACGCTTCTTCCGTACGGCCCTGATTTCCTTGTCGATCTCATCCATAGTTATCTTGTCCGTTCCTTTGTCTGCAGAATGGCGTTGCATACTTGCCACTGCCTCGACTGCCCGCGCCTGCCGAAATGCGGAGAGAGATTCTTCAAGATTGGATTCGTTTATTGCCGCAAGAATGGCAATAGGCCTTCCGTTGCTGGTAATGACCATCTCCCGCTCCCCAGGGAGTTCTTTCCATACTTCCGCAGACTTACCTCGCAGATCACGCACGCTGACAAATTTCATCCTGGCACCTCCGTTTTTGTGTCACAATTATGCACACGAATGTCACTCGGGTCAACATTCAAAAGTCAACGTTGGGTTCAGACACCACAGCATAACCGACAGCTTCTACCACAGATGTGCCGCCACCGGCGACTTCGCCCGGTCGTCAAGGCTGATTGCATTCGTCTTGCATGCCGAACGACAGATCCCGCAACCATAACAGTGGGTCTGATCGACGACGGCCTTTTTATTGGAAGCGCTGTAGCCGAGGGCACCGAACTGGCAAAGGCGCATGCACTGGCGGCATCCGCTGCACGACTCGGGATCGATTTCCGCCACATACTCGGCGCGAAACATCACCGGGACATCATGGGTAACCGTGGCCCGCATGGCCAGGCAGTCGGTGCGGTCGCAGTTGCAGATACCGCCGATGAATGGGGTCTGGAAGGTCCACACTGTGTGGCATAGACCTTCCAGCTCATGGGCACGCATGGCCGCAAGGGCCTCTTCCTTGGTGAGGATTTCGTGCTTATCGTCGGCAGGGCCGCCGTAAAAGCTTCCATCTACCCCTTGGAAAATCTCCAGGGCCTTTCCCCCGTCGGGTCCCATGCTGATGCCGTAGCAGTAGCGTTTCTCCTTCCCCACGGTGTTTTGTCGGCAAATGCAGGCCACACGAACGACCGAGTTGGTGAACTGGAAGATCTGCTCGATCTCCTCGATGGGCACTACCTGCCCGAAATGCTGCTTTTTCATTCTGCGGGTGACCAGCCGGCCGACCACATTTCTGATGAACCAAGGGAGCCTGTGCAGACGCTCCAACCTTTGGACGCTCCGGTTGGTCTGCGGTCCGAACTGTTCCGGGTCGGCGAAATGTTCCATGAACCTGCGCCGGCGCAGGTCGCTCAACAGGTCCTCGGAATAATTCTTCGCCTGCAGGTACCACTTCTCACCCTCGCCATGCTTGAGGCAAAACTCGCACATATTTCCTCCGGAGCGCTTTTAATCATGCCATTATCGCGGCAGCCGCGTCCGCCGCTTCCTGCAAGGTACTTTCGGAAACATCTGCGGCTCCTTCCCCTCCCAAGCCGCAGGCACGGATCAGACGGATTTGGGCAAATCCCCCCCACTTGAGGAAATATTCGTAGCGGGGGAAGATGTCGGCAAAATGCTCCGGATCCGGATCGCCCTGGGTGAGGATAAAGAGAAGATTTTTCCCAGGCTGCAACCGGGTCGGTTGCGGATTGGTTTCATAGTCCGGAACCAGGTAAGAGAAGGTGCGGTCCATGAATCCCTTGAGCTGGGCGGTGATGTCACCGTAATAGACCGGCGAGGCATAGACAACCACATCGGCATCCTTAACCCCCTCCAGCACCTGGCTAAGATCATCATCGAGGACACAGTGGTCAGCGGTCGATTTACAGGCATAGCAAGCCTGGCAGCCACGGTATGATAGACGATTCAGTTCGAAGATACGGGTTTCTGCACCAAGGCTGCCGGCCTTTTCCAGAAAGCGCTGGGCTATTGCGGCACTGTTTCCATTCGAACGGGGACTTCCCAAAAGACAAACGATTTTCATATCTTCTCCTTAACCTTATTTATTGGTTGCTGCAACAAAAAGTTGATGCAGCGGAAGTACCACTATGGACGAGCCAGTATCACCTCGGAAGGAAACAGCATCTGCTGATGATACTCTCTTACCACTACGAAAAAGCCATGCTCTCGCAATTTGTCGGAAAGGCACACACCACGACAGCCCCCCATTGCCCGAGGTGACAGTCTATACAGGGTTTCGTACAGCCGACTGCCGAATCGTTCACCCCGGGTCATGTTCACCAGAACCAGCCGCCCCTCTTTCTTCAGGACCCTCCTGAACTCAGCAAGGATCTTATCCATGTCTTCATAGGGGATCAGGTCGAACATATAATTATTCACCAACAGATCGACCGAGTCATTTTCTGCCTGAAGATGGAAGGCGCTACCTGTGGAAAATTCGTAATTGCCTCCTCGTACCTGCGCAAGCCGCTTCCGGGCTCTGGAGAGCATCCCCTGGGATAGATCGATCCCCATGTTCCGCCCATGGGGATTTCTCTTCACAATTTCCAGGAAGGCCAAACCAGTGCCGACGGCCACTTCCAGCACTGTTTCACCGTCCCTGATCGCCGCAAGGTCGATTGCGCGCCTTCTGGCGTGGGACTCGGCCAATCTCCCCCAGATATCGTAGATGCCGGACACCCGGTCGTATAAAGGGGCGATCTCCTCCTGGGGGACGCGCGCATCCAGTCCCTCTTTGGCGAGATGGGACCCACTGGTGCAACAGGTAAAACCGCTACAGCAAAATTTAAGATTCATCGTCTCCTCCTTTTCTGATGTCCGACAACATCAACCTGTTAATGGTCAATGGGCCGGCTTTTGTTCCAGCATCCACCTGCCGATCCTTGCCACTAGCCGCCTGGGGGCAAATCGTATGGATGCAATGGTCGCCTGGTTCATAATTCCCGGGACAACCACTCCTCGGTTCTCCTGCAGGGCCTCGTACCCTGCAGCGGCGACCGCAGCGGCATCCATCAGCGGCCCTTTAAAGATGCGGGTTTCCTCCATATTGGCCCTTGCGGCAAATTCCGTTGCCGTTGCACCGGGACATAAGGCCGTTACCTTGATGCCGGAACCTTGCAGTTCCCCGGCCAGAGCCTCGGTAAAGCTGAGGATGTAGGCCTTGGTGGCGCAGTAGACGGCATTGAGCGGCACCGGGGCAAACGAGCCGGTCGAACCCACGTTGAGGATGCCGCCGTGCCTGCGCTGCAGCATCGCCGGCAGGAAAAGCTTGGTGAGGGAGGTGATGGCAGCGATATGGAGCTGGATCATCTCCAGTTCCCGCTGGAGACTGGTATCGGCAAAAGGGCCGTATTCATTGAAACCGGCGTTGTTGACCAGAATATGCACCGGGATGTTCCGCCTCTGCAGGTCGTCGAAGATTTGTTGTGGAGCACCCGGCACTGCCAGATCCACGGTTATCCCCATGCTGCTTATGCCGAAGCTTTTCTCGAACTCGGCACCGATCTCCCCCAGCCGCCGGGCATCCCTCGCCACGACCACCAGGTTATGGCCATTGGCGGCAAATCGACGACACAACTCATATCCGATGCCGCTGGTAGCGCCGGTGACCAGCACCGTCTCCCGGTCATCCCACTGCTCCTCTCCACCCATAGACTCCTCCTCTGTTATTGATATTTTGACAATTCAACAAACATCGAAATGACCGAGCAAAAAAATGGTTCCTCTGACATTGCCGGAGGAGGCAGTCGCGGCATCGGGAGTGAGCGACGAGCTACAGCTGCGAGCGGACACCCGCCGCATGTGGAACGGAGAGGCAACCAGCCAATTCAAGCATAGTACACCATTACTCGTGCGGCACCGCAAGGTCCGCAGCTGTGGCGACAGAGGCGAACGGACGATGTCGCGACTGCCCGCTCATACTGTAGAATGGGGAAACGTCAGGACCTTGCTCACCTCTTCTACGGCCTTCTCGTTGACCCTTGCCACCAGGAACTTCCCCTTCCGTTCCGTGACGATCAGCCCGGCATTGGCCAGTTCTTTCAGGTGATGGGAAATGGTCGGGGCGCCGATGTTGAGGGAGCCGATGATGTCACTGACGAAACAGTCGCAACCTGTTTTGAAACTTGCCTCGTGTTTTCGGGCAATCTCCAGATATAATTCGAGCCGGTTGGGGTGGGATAGTGCTTTGAGCATCTTGGCCAGTTTTTGGGTATCCATTTGATTCCTTCACTTCGATAGTTGTCGAAGTATAGAAATACGTTAATAGTCCTGCGCTGTCAAGGATTGTTTTCAATACTGGCCGGCGCAGGCGATCAGGTAGCCCTGAGCCTGCGTGCGCGCCGATTCGAACTGTAGATCGTGTCCCTTTCCGGCTCAGCACCTGTCGCAAGAATGGAAATCCATTCATCGGTCCCCATGACGGCGGCAAAGCGGGCTTGCATCACCACCATCATGACACGATGAATTTCCGCCGCACCGGCTGCCCCGGCCCGATTTTCATATGGAACAGCCCCGGTGGCATCGGACAGGACTTCCATCGCAAACCCGGCATGGACTCCTTCCACGACTGTCGAAAGATCACAGTTGTGCGTCATGTACCCAACGATGGTAATGGTATCGATTCCGTGCGCCCTGAGCCATTCTTCCAGACCGGTGCCGGCTAAGGCGCTGGGAAGACCTTTCAAGACATAGTGGTCCCAGCCACGGGATCTGACTGTGGCGTGGAGTTCGGCGCCATCCGTTCCCCTGGCAAGGAAAGGAGCGCCTTCCGGCAGCACGTTTTGCACAACCACAACCGGCACACCGGCAGTCTTGGCCGCATCCATCGCCCTGCCGATATTGGCAAGAGACTGCTCAACCGGCGGAAATTCGATCGGCACTTTACCGCCCATATAATCGTTTTGCACATCGATAACGATCAGTGCACGTCCTGGCGCTTTTGCCACAGGTTTCTCCTTTTCATCAAGTTGTTCAGGATTTCCAACACCCATTTGTGCAATTTCCTCGCTGCTAATATCCATCAGCCGGAAATCAACCGGATTTCCCAGGATCTCCTGGCGGCATTCACCGCGGTCCACAAAGCCGATCCGTTGATACAGCTTGATGCCCCGGCTATTATTCTTCCTGACGATCAGGTGGATTCGGGAAAACCCATGCTTCTCAAAGCCGATTCGCAGCGTCTGCAGGGTAATGTTACCACCAAACCCCAGTCCGGTTTTGTCGGCACGCAGGGCGATGCGGAATTCAGCTTCTGCCGCACCAGTTTTGCGCAAGATGGTAAATCCTATCAGTTGATCCCCTTCTTCCACAGCGTAAGCGAAGGCTTCCCCCTTCGTCAGACATTCATCAAGCCAGCCCTCTTCCCGCAATGCATAGTCCATCTGCGCCATGTCCCCCGGATAGGGCGGCCAATTCTTGATCTGCGTTAAATCACTCTCTCCCAGCGCTCTTAGTTCAGCCATGATGATTCCTCCTCTCCGATCGTTGCTGTAAAACATTATCCATCGGAAGGCGCAAGAATAACAGTGGCCTGATTGACAATATCTGTTACAATCGGGCCATATTTGGATCATTCACTTCCGACGCCACGACTGCCTTCCCCGAAAATGTCTGAAGAACCGAATATTTTTACGGAGAAATGGGATGTTAAAAGACAACATAGCAGTGGTAGCATTCAACGGCATTAGTCCGCTGCACCTCTCGGTTCCCTGTGCCGTATTCGGAGAAGACCGACGGGATGCCGGAGTGCCGCAATTCAAGGTGGTAGTCTGTGGTGTGGAGAGGGGGACGCTGGCCACCAGCGCCGGATTCTCGCTGACCGGGCTTAATGACCTGGGCGAGCTGGAGAAGGCCGGGATCATCATCGTTCCCAGCTGGTATGACCCCAATGAGCTGCCGCCGCAACACCTTTTGAGGGCACTGCGCAAGGCCGCCGAACGTGGTGCGATCTTGGTGGGACTATGCCTCGGCAGTTACGTTCTGGCTGCAACCGGGCTGTTGGATGGTTGCCGCGCTACCACCCACTGGGCCTGGGCCGATGATCTGGCAAGCCGTTACCCGCTGATCGAAATAGACCGGGATGTCCTCTATGTGGATGAAGGGACGATAATTACCTCTGCCGGTGGGGCTGCCGGAATCGACTGTTGCCTGCATATCCTGCGCAACATCCATGGCGCTGAAGTGGCAAGCCGCGTGGCGCGCCGCCTGGTGGTCCCGCCCCATCGCCAGGGGGGACAGGCGCAATACATCGAGCAGCCGTTGCAGAGCACGCCCACCGTCGACCGCTTCGCCCAGGCACTGGAATGGGTACAGCAGAACCTGGACCACCCCCATAGCCTGGATACCCTGGCCGCCCGCGTCTTCATGAGCCGCCGCACCTTTACCAGGCGCTTCCGCCAGGCAACCGGCACCACGGTCGGTAAATGGCTTCTCAATCAGCGACTGGCACTGGCCCAACGCTTGCTGGAAACAACCGGCAAACCGGTAGACCAGGTCGCCCGGCAGGCCGGTTTCGGCTCAGAAATTTCCCTGCGTCTGCATTTCAATAAAATCTTGAAGATCTCACCCACACGGTACCGCAAAGAATTTCGGGGTGGGTGACGGACGTTTCATTCATGGCCTTGGGATGGCGGCTATGCCGTCAAAAAGAGAAAGAAATGTCTCCACTCCGATGGATGCCTCGCTGAGTATTCCTGATAATCATGACATTGGTTGCCTGACGATAGTCTTCCACTTTTCCGGTGCTGCCCGGCGAATGTCGCTTAAATATATTTCGTGGTGTTTACCTACCCTGCTGCTGCCATTCTCTTCTATGAATGCATGCACCTTCTCGATGGTCGGTCCTTCCTCGGAGAACGGCCCAATGTGCATGGTCTGAGCTGCTCTCCCCTCGTGGAAACTCTCGAATCTCCACAACGGCAGGGCAACGGGATTCTTCTTTTTTTTCACCTGTTCCAGAGCCTCTGCAACCATTGCAGCAGTAATCAATTCGGGCTGCATGATCATTACCGTCCATTTCCAGGCATCCTTATTACCGGTGACGAAGGCATTCATGTCGTCGGACCACCAGAGGGCTTCCAGCGGCATCACCCCGTAATCGATTCCCCCACCCCTGTTCCTGATCATGAATTTTAACGTGTAGGCAACCGAAAACAGCGCTTCTACGGCGTCGCTGAAGGATTTTGCAGTGTTGGGATTCCCTTCCCCGTCGACCATGAGGAAACTCATCTCGGGTACATCCACAATGCCGACCTTGCCGACGGAAGGGGCGTACAGATGTTTCAGCTGCTTTTTGTAGTCTACCTTTTCCATAGTCATCTCCTCCCGAATGGGGTTTATTCAACCGGAACCCAGACCTCTGTCCGGAGATTCTCCGGCTTCGTCCGTCGTGGGTCCCGGTTCAGGTACATCTCGAAGCAGGGGGCTTCTCGCAGCTGTCGGTCTGTTCCAGGGAGCCATCCGGCAAAGATGGCATTTATCGTCGCCCCCATCCGTTCGTAAGCTCCCCGATGTAGAAAAACAGCATATCGTCCACCTGCAATGCGTTGAATCCCCACTTCATTCTCAGGTTTCACACTCCCTGGGAATGTGATGCAAGCGTCATAGCGGATGCGGTTCTCTGGGGTGATGTTGGGATCGTCGTGGGATATGCCGATTAATTGCGTTTCTCTGGTCATCAGGCGCCGCGCGTAAGCGAAGGCCATTAGCGCCTGCCAGGCCGCGGCTGCAGCTTCCTCATATGGGCCCGTTTTCCGGACGAACAGGACATCCCTGCCGTTCACACTCGTCAATTGCGGCTGCGGCACTGCGGCCGTCTCCCTATGCACCAAGTCCGTCCCTGGTTCCCACGGCCCTCCATTTCCCCTGAAGGCTGATGGCGTCTGCCCAAAATGCTCACGGAAAGCCTTGGTAAAAGCTGCAGGTGTCTCAAAACCGGCGGCCAACGCTATCTCCGTGATCCCGCTGTCGGTGCGAAAAAGACGTTGTGCGGCCCTTTCCAGCCGCAACCTCCGAACATGACCATGGAGGGTCTCCCCCATATGTGCAGCAAAAATGCGATGAAAGTGGAAGGGAGAAAAAGAGGCCACTTCAGCCAACATGGTCAAGGACAATGGTTGGTCGAGGTTCGCATCGATATGGACCAGGACCCGATTCACCCGCTCCTGGTAATTGTTGACTGTAGTTTCCTTCATTCTTTCCCTCTTCCACAAAGAGAAATAGCACGGGCACATGGCTCCGCGCTATTCCAATCTTGCTAAAGTTACAGGGGGCATATCATGCTGAACCTGGGCAGCACAGGTTTGATTCAGAAACCGGCAACTGAAAACACAATCGCCACTATCACAAGGTCTGTCAGCACATGTCCGGCCCACGGAGCAAGCAGCCCCCGGGAGCTAAGCCTGATAACTCCCAGAAGGAACCCGTAGACGGTCGCAAGTGCAACCCCGAGCCACCCCCGAGGGAAGCCGCCGATGTGGATGGTGCCGAAGGCGATGGCCTGGAGGGGCAAAAGGATAGAGGTCGGCACCTTTGACTCCACAAGGCCCCCGACCACAGCGCCGCGATACACCATCTCTTCCACGGCAGCGTTTACCATGGCGAATATAAGGCCACCGACAACAAGAACGGGCAAAGATGCTTGAGGGACGAAGCTCCGGATCAGATCCGCGATACCCGGTTTTGTGAGCATGAACCAGGCGATGAGCGCCACCCCGCTGACAGCAGCGGTGCCGAAACACAAAAGAATCACGGTGCGCCCGAACTCTCCCCGGCAAAACCAGCCCGAGCCGCGTCGCAGGTGTGGGAACATGGCTATGACAAGCAGATACAGGACGATCACCAGGGCAAATGAGAGCTGGGAGTATGGGATATGCAGAAAAACAACGCCGCCAAATATGGTGCCGAACAGCCCCAAGGGAAATGAGGGCTTTCGCCATGACAAGGCAGAAACGATCACCATGGCAACCTCGATTGCAATTTTGCCGGAGGTCGGGACAACCGGAACAAGCGCCATCAGTATGACTATGGTGGCGGCAAACAGCTTGACCGGCAGATTGTGGTCATCCAGATGGGAGGGCACAGGACTCCGCATTTCCGTTACAATTTTTAAAGTTTTCTTACCAGGGTAAGCTTCAGGTCGCACGCCTCTTTCCTGAGATCCTTCCATGGTTGGTATTCCTTGGATGCATACCACTTCCTGAAGGCCTCCACGCTGGGCCATTCCTGCATCACAAACAGCTTCGGCAGCCAGTCACCCTCGATACTTTCGATCCCCTCGCTTCTCAATGTGACCTTGCCGCCGTATTGATCGATCGTCGGCATATGTCCCTTTAGATACTCGGCAAATTTTTCCTTATCTTTCACATGCACTTCCATGAGCGCCAATACCGGTTCCATCACAATCTCTCCTTCTACCTTCAGTTACACCAATAAATAGCGGGGCACCTTTTTCATATACTCCTCATAGGTCCTGCCATATCTGAGCCTGCAGACCCGCTCCTCTGCCAGAATCATTAAATGCTGTAGAACTACGAGGATGACCGTAATGGCAAAGAGGATAACATTGAGTGAAACAACGCAGATACTGAAAAATAATATCGTCGCCGCCACATAAAGCGGGTTTCTTGAAACTTTGTAAGGCCCGGCAGAAAACGGCTGATCCAAAGGCGTTGCGGCAAGTATATACAGTGTGGCGACAAAGAAACCCAGACCTATGAGATAAAGGGCCATTCCCCCGTAAAGAGCAGGCTTGATGGAAGTGAACGGTGTCCACACGGCAACAACCATGAAGGGATACGGGGCAACCGATGCGCCGATGGTGTAGAATCTTTCCCGGGCATTGTAGCCGGTCATGTCGGACATACGCTTTGCGACTCCCTTTTTGAGGCCGCAGACAGCCATCCCCAAAACCACCGGAACACACAGTATCCAAACGTTCGGCAAGCCCAATATGAATGGAGGCGTCAAAACGGCCTCCGGACGTTACGGCTCTTCATTTAGCCTCCTGCCTATTTTCGGGGGTAGCGGCCACGCGATGACGCCGTACCGCGTTCTCCCTCTCTTGTATCCTGTTTGTCGCCTCCGCGAGAGTGTCCAATCCCATTTCTCTCCGCAGGTTGTCGACATCTTCCGGATTCTTTATCGGTAGGGGAAAAGCAGTTCCATTTTCATCAATCTGATGCTGGGTACCATAAATTTGCGGTCTGCCGGACATGGTCAACACCCGGTCCTGCAGGTAGGCCAGGTGCCAACCTTCTGCCTCACCGCTTCTAACGGCCGCTCCGAGCAAGGCGAGACAGGACTCCATGAATGCTGTATCAAGCACCGCATGCTGGGCGACCAGCCAGGCGGCGTCGGCTCCTTCCTTGCCCACCAGGCTGCGTCCCGGCCATCCATATTGTTCGACAATTTGTTTGATGCGCGCGTTATTTCGCTCGTGGATCTCCTTGATGCGAGGATGGTATTCGACCGTGCCCAACTCACCATTTTCTATCAATTCCTGCAATACTCTCTGGTCTTCATGCTGCATCAGACAAAGTTCGTCACGCAGGTCTTCGTTCAATTATGCCTCCCATTCAAAGGGTCTTCGCTTCATCATCCCCTACGGCCCATCTTTCCGATTTTCAATGTTACCGCAATCCTTTTGATAAGGGAGTCTTCTGTAAAAAGAGGAAGTCCTGTTGCATTGAAACGATAGCGGCCGATTGTGATAATCAAAAGAAATGATGCGAACGTGAGAGCAATCATCCGTCTTATCTTCATGATCATCATTTTCACCAAAGCTCAGATGGGGGAGTGAGGATGCATTTTTTCAACCGGCGATTTCCCCTTGCAATGCGTGTTTCTCCATGAAAACAAGGGAAAGCCGGGAATTCACTTTTTCGGTTCTGAACTGCCCATAGCCGAGCCGCTCATACAGGCGGATGTTTGCGCTGCTCCTGTGGCCCGTATAGAGCTCAAAGCGATCGACGGCAGTAAAGCGGCTCTCGATGGCAGCCATGAGCTGCGTGCCGAGGCCGTTCCCTTGCCAATCCGGGTGGACCATCAGCCGGCCGACGAAACAGGTATCCCCCACCTGAAATCCCTGCACCGAGCCGACAATCTTTTCTCCGTCCACGGCCTTCAGGACCGTGCGCCCCGGGAACTCGGCCATCAGCTCATCCAGGGTCTGGGTCAGGGGCGGAATGCTGAAGTCGTCGTACAGTTCAGCCTCGCTCCTGTAAGCCAGCCGCTGCAGGGCCAGTATTTCCGTTGCATCCGCCGCGGTGGCGGGTCCGATGATCATCTGCGGCGGCTCCTTTTCACATATTTGAGTAGGATTCGCATATGGTTTCTTCTCCTCCCGGTTGTTGTACTGTCCCTTGGAGCTACAGTTTCATGGTTTGATACCGATGGTGTAGAGGACTTCCACGTTCAGCCGGATTCCTGAATCGCTTCGCAGCCGGTCGATCTCCTCCAGGTGCTCTCTCCTGAACCGTTCCAGTTCCCCTTGGGGCAACTGGTCGATCAAGCCGCGGAATCCGCCGTTTCGGATCACCTCCCACCATGCGTTCGCATCCTCAAGGTAGTAGCCCAGGTCCTTCCTCTCCACCCTCACATGGGTGAAACCGGCAGCCCGGAACAGGGCTTCGCAAGCCTCTTCCCGGGCGATGCTCTTCCATCTCAAGGGAGGCCGTTCGATGCCGAACAGTTCGATCCGGTCCAGAAAGAGATCGACACAGGGTGAAAAAGTCCCCTCGTAAAAACAGGAAATGATCGTCCTGCCGCCGGGCTTGACCTTGTCGGCAATATGTCTCAACTGCCGCTCCATATCTTCCACGAAAAAGATTCCGAAAGCGCAGACGGCAGCATCGAAGCTATTGTCCGGAACCTGCAGCGACTGCATGTCCATTTCCAGAAATTCCACTCGGTTGCTCTGCAAGGTCTGCGCTTTCTCCCGGGCCTGGGCCAGCATAGCGGCAGAGAAATCTACGCCCGTAATCCGGGCGCGGGGCATGCGGCGGGCAAGGGTCAGGGCCATGTTCCCCGTTCCCGTGGCGACATCGAGGATATGGATGGCCTCCTCCGCGTTGAAACATTCGGCCATGGCAACCGCACTCTCCTGAAAAAACCGGAGCGACCGGTTGTCGTACCCCGAAGCAACCGTGTCGAAAGTCTCTTTTACCGCCGCCTTGCGCTCTTCCTGCATTACATCTCCGCTCATCGTTCCCCCTCCATTTTCATCTGTAATAGAGTATCTCGACCCCCTTGTTCTTAATGTCGAAGTGCTGCTTTACTCTGTCGTGGCGTGTCTTCTTGCCTGCCTGTTTGGCTCTCACGAACGACCTCACCGCCCCTGCCGACAGCAATAGCAGGAACAGGCCGCACAGAAGCGGCGGCCACTCCCCGAGCAGGCGGTAGAGGGTCGGAACCTGCCCGACGGGGACCGTGGCCATAATGATCCTGTCGTTATCCTCCCACGCCGACATGCTGGCCCGAACTCTCCCGTATTGATCGAAAGCCATGGATGTTGCCCAGCGGACGGGGCGGACGACAGAGAATCCGCCCTGTATCGCGCTGACGCGGGTCATGAGCGTATGAAGGGGGTCGATCCCGCGCCAGTCAGACGACGGCAGCACCACAAGATCTGCGCCGCCCCTGGAGTGTTCGCGGACGATGCCGGGGTTGTCGTAATCGTAGCAGATAGCACCGGCAGCGCGCCCCCACGGTCTCGCGTTGACCCTTATCGGATCGGTCCCCCGCAGCGAAGGCTCACCCGGTACGGGGTGATGCTTGCGATAGGTCTCGATCTCACGGCCATCGGGGCCGTACCAGACGTACTTGTTGTCGAAGGAGAGTGGCGCACGCGAAAGAACGACCCCGTATGCCATGACAAAATCGACCCCGTGTTCCCGGGCGAAACGTGCGGCTCTCTCCTTCAGGGAAGCTTCCTCTCCCTTTTCCATCAGAAGGGTCGCCACTTCATTCCAGGCGACGAGGGCGGCACCCCGTGACGCAGCCACTGCGGAACGGGCGAAGAGCTCGTCTACGTTTCGCGCCAATGCCTCACGCGACGGGAAGCCGTCTCTCAGGCCGAGATCGGTGACGACCCCCCCTACGGTGACGGTTTTCATCGGGGGGAGCCTGTCGAGCCGCCACGCCCCCCAGGCATGGGCAGCGGTAATCATTGCCGCTGCCGCGTACAGATGGGGATGGATGCGCCTTCGCTGGTCCGAGCCGATCAGTACCGCGACGGTCGCGGCAAACCAGGCCATGATGAAGCTGACGAGGCCGAGACCGCCGAGCGACACGAGCTGGAGAAGGGGCAGGTTGTCCAGCTGGGAGGCCGGCATCGTCCCCCATATCCCCTGCCTTGCCACTGAGTACCCGAACCAGTCGACTACGGTGACGATAGCCGCGAATGCATAGACGGCGGTCAATTCGCCTTTTGCACGGCGGATCTTTTCAGTGGCATAGATCATGAGCCAGATCGAAATCCCGGCGGGAATGCCGAAGAGGAGCGACAGGGCGGGGTGTACCGGGTCGGTGATGATCTTGGCCGTCGCAAGGAGGCCCGCGGTGCATGTCACGCCGAAAAATACGAGCCAGCGGCGCCAGCCCGCCATCCTGCGTGCCACTACGAGAAACGGCACGGGCGCGATCCATCCGAGGAGCGCCACCCCCCATCTGTTGGCGGCAAGGGCAACGGTGGCGATGCCGAGCAACAGCCAGAGCCACGTCGGCAGCTTATCGGCGGGGGGACTGGAGGTCTCCCTGTGGATACGGGCATTGTGCGGCATTATCTTTTCCCCTTCCGCGTGGCATTCTCTCCCTCAGCCTGCCTTGCGCTAATGGAGCGCCATATGAACGCGAGCTGGGCCTTCCACGTTGCCCCGAGCGTTTCGGCCGCGCATCCGTGCAGGACTACCGGCGCTCCGAAGAATATGGATAGAAGCGTCACATAGGCCGGTAAAGGGCCGCTCTGACATAGGATCGAGTACCTGCCTTGTACTGCCACTATTTCAACTCCTCAATGACAGATTCACCCTCAGAGCCGTCCCTGCACGTCCATCGCCACTTCTCATGCAGGCGGAGGTGGCCGTCGGGCAACAGCTCGGGCACAGAACGGCAGACACCGGTCATGAGCTGGCCGTGGTCGTTGAGGTGCTGATACCGCATGTCGAGAGCTCCGTCGCAACCGATTTTTGCAACAAGAGTCCCGAACCGAACCTGTCCGCCGCGGTAGGTAGCCCAGACCAAGTCGCCCTCCTGCCGGTAGTGAAAAACCGTCTCGTCACCCGCATCGCCGTTGGTCGAATTCGAGATGGATTTGAAATATCGGTTGTCGTAATTAATGGTGCTCATCTGTCCCCAGTATTGTCAGGGCTTGCCCAGGAGGTAGAAGACATAGCCATAGCTGTCCGGATACTGCCGGTAAAGGGAGATCTCCGTGTTGAACTGGTTCGCTACTTCCGCGGCCGCAGCATCATCCTTGTGCGCTGCGAGAAAAGAGGCCAGGCGCTTTTCCAGCGGCTGGTAATAGTGCTCCTCCCACGCTTCCCGTGGAAGCGAAAAATGGCCTATGATCCGATACCCGCAACGCGCCGCAAGCTCCAGGTTTCCGGAGACATCCCGCATCGCCGGATACCCCTCCCCCCAGAAATCGAGAACCTCGGCGGGAAGATCGTCGGAGAGCCAGGTAAGCTCGGTGAAGGCAAGGCAGCCGCCGGACTTGAGCAGTGGCCGCAAAGCATGGAGCGCCTGCTCGATGCCCAGGATATAGAGTGCCCCCTCGGACCAGATCATGTCGAACTTTTCAGCCTCGAATCGAAGATCGAGCATGGATGCCTGTTCCGTACGAATTCTATCCGTCAATCCCGCTTTTAATGCGGATTTCTCCAACAGGTCCAGGAACGGACGGTGATTGTCCACCGCCGTCACATGGCCGTCTATCTCCCATGCCAGCACCAACGTCTGAGCCCCGCTGCCGCAGCCCAGGTCGAGCACGTCGGGCTTTTCCGGCAGTGGCGGAAGCATCGACAGCGCCTTTTTTGTCGCCGCCAGGCACCCCGGGCCCTGGCGTGGCATGGTTTCGTACAGTTCAAAGAAATAATCCGTCAACAGTTCCTTCTCATGGTCAGCCGACCACTTGCGGATCAGCAACGCCTCTTTCTCCGATATCCCCAGGGAGAGCAGGAACTGGTGGTGGGCCTCCGGGGCGCGTCGCTCGAACTCGGCGTGCAACTGCTTCATCGCGTTATCGTCCATCCCCGCGGCGCGAAGCAGCTCCACGAACATCACCTTGTCCACCGTCGATGCCGGTCCACCCTCAGTCTTCAGCTTCAGCATCCCGGCCAAAAGCCGCTGCTTGGTCTGCAAGGCCCGTATTTCCTCGCCCACCCCGTACAGGCGGCGCCGGAGAACCATCGCAGCATCATCGGTCTCCGAGGCGAGAATCGACCTGATGTCGTCGATCCCCAGACCTGCCTCCCGGAAGGTGCAGATGGCGGAGAGCCTGTCCCGGTCGGAGGGGGAGTAGAGGCGATAGCTCGCCTCGGTGCGCGCCGAAGGATTGAGGAGCCCGATGCGGTCATAATAGAGAAGCGTGCTGCGGGAGAGCCCGAACTGGCGTGCCAGCTGGGAAATTTTGTACATTCATCCTCCTGGAAAGGGAGTGCCCCCGGCACTTACCGGGGGCAGGCGAATCATGCCGACTTGGAACGGATTTCCGCGATCTTCTCCTGGGAAAGCCCGAGCCACTCCAGAAAGCTCTGATGCCCTGACGGATTCTCCCGCTCAAAGAGGCTGTGCCACTTGTTCATTGCCCCGTCATCAAGTCCGACGGCCCGGAAACGGGCAACCCACTCATCTACCGTCACTGTCCCTTTCATAGCCTTTCTCCTTTTTTGCATTTTGGATTTGTCATGGCCGTGACAAAGACAACGCTACAGTGTGAACCGGTAGACGGGTCAAGATGAAAAGTGCAGCAAAGCTCCCCCCTTCCACCCTGGGCAGCCATCGTCCGTGAAAGAGAGGCTAATGCCCTATATATCTAAAGGCCCCTGGTCGGCAATGGCCGCGGCTTTAGGTACCAGGGCATCTAAGCTCTCAATGTAAGCTTTTATTTCGAAGTTTCTTGCCATGTAGTCCCCTTAAATTGAATCAATCCGGCTTCTTCCTGAGCAGATACCCCGAATACTGCAGCAGTTCTTCACCATCCACCGTAACCGCCCTGATCGTTTCGCCCATGCCCCGTCCCAATCCGCAGGTCAAGGCCTCAGTTTCGGATATGGGCTTGATGGCCATGCTCATCCTCCCTTCGGCGAAGAGAGGCAGTCCATATTCGACGAGAAGGAAGTCCCCTTCCTGGCGGACGCGCACCTTTTCGAAGAGCACCGCGTCATCACCACGGTTGACGATTTCGTATTCACCAATGAACCGGGTCAGCTTCTCCCCAAGGGGTTCCGGACGGACCCGCTCGCCGACCAGCATCTCCTGTGCCCCAAAGTGGGCCTTCAGTATATCTCGACCCGCAACCACGGCGCGGGACAGACCGATGTAGTCCAGATCGCCGAGACTGATGGGAATAAGCCCCAGCAGCCGGTACTGCACCCCCAGCAGCCCATCGGCGCGGGGTACCAGGCGCAGAGTGGCATCCATGACCTCGCCGCGCAGATAATCGGATCTTCTGCTCACGTTGACCAGCCCGGCAACGGTGGCGTAGCGTCCCTCATAGGCCTGCAGAGCCTCCAATGGCAGCGACTCGGCGGCGTATGCCGGTTTCTCCTGTACCGGCTGACGAATGCCGGTTTTGGCTTCCAGGGCCAGTTTCAGCGCCTCCGTAGCCAATATATTGACCACCCCGCCGGCGTCGGCCGAGTTGGCCATAACCACCACACCAAGTTTTTGCTCCGGCAGGAGGACAAGCTGGCTGCGGTGATAGAGGGTAGCCCCGCCGTGATGGGCAACCGGCCCGGCATTCCTTATGTCTATGTCACCGAGGCCGCTCAGCATCCAGCCGAGCCCGACCCTGAAATTCAGATCCAGCGGCACATGGGCATTCTGTGGGCGCAGCATTTCAGCCAGGGTTTCCGGTTTGACAATCTGCAGCTCCCCGATCCGCCCCCCGGCAAAGATCATCTCCATGAACCGGGAGAGATCCAAGACCGTCGTGTTCAATCCCCCCGCAGGAACATCCCTCAGGGGAAGTTCTTCCGCCTCTCTACCTTTCCGGTATGCCTTGGCTCCGTTTACTGTGCGGTCAGGCCCCAGGGAAAAACCCGAGTGGGACATGCCCAACGGCTTCAGTATGGAAGCATCCATATGGGCGGCAAAGTCCCGGCCGGCAACATTTTCCAACGCGTGCCCCAGAACGGTTACCCCCACATTTGAATAAGAAAAAACGAAATCGGGGGGATAAGCAGCATATTCATATTTGAGCCGATCCAGGTTGTTCTCGAAAGGTTCCGGGTTTTTGGTCCACATTCCCTTTGCCAGGTCGGAGGGAAGACCGGAATGATGGGTCATGATGGTACGAGGGGTAATGGGACTTGCATCGGGAAACCGGCTGTTAATGGAAAATTCGGGCAGATAAGTGGAAAGCGGCTTGTCTATGTTCAGCTTTCCCTGTTCCACCAACTGCATGGCCGCGGTAGCAGTAAAGAGCTTTGAGATCGAACCGGCCCGGTAGACGGTGGACGGTGTGGCCGGGATCTCGTTTGCCTTATCCGCATAACCGAATCCTTCCGCCCATACCACCTTTTGATCGTCAACCAGGGCGATACTGAGACCTGTGACGTTATTTTTTTTCATCTCCTTGCGGGCAAGCCAGGAAATGTACTCCTTAACGTAGGAATAATCGCTGCGCGGCATCTCTACAGGCTTCGGCGGCGCGCCGGCACAGCCGGCCAAGCCCAATGCGGCAACAGTGGACAACAAAAACTTTCCGATCATCCGTATATGACAAATCTTCATTCAAGCCTCCGTTTCTTCCCGCGCGTTTATAACCAAGACCTGCCCTATGCCCATCCGCGCAAAGAAGCGCCCCCAATACAATCGCTCCTTTACACCCTTTTCTTGCCCACATGACAGATTTGATAAGGATATATGCCGAGCCAACGCTGCCGAGCAAAAGCAAACTGCGGTGAAACATTCGATCATAACTTTCCATTGCTGTCTGCAGATACATATCCTTCCCATTTAAAAGCCGCATCTTGAGGATCGCCCGAGCGGGAAATGTTCATCAGACGAGAAAGGGAGTTATCGCCGCAATCATCATTGAAGTCCTTGCCGATTTTTCTGAGCAGGAAAACTATCCCCGGCGGATAAGATTCGAACCTGACGGAAATATTGCTGGGCGGGCTGCAGGATTCCGGTCTGAATCCCTCGGGCATTTGGACCGCTTCCCTTTGCGACGTATTGATGGCGATCCATCTTGAGTCGATCTTCACCAGCACGAACTGATGACCGTTTATGGTCATCTTCAGGTCCTGTTTTTCCAGGGCCCGATTGTAGTCATCGGCTTTGCTGGACACCACATAGCGCAGGTCTTCAGGCTTTTCCACCAGCCCCAGGGCCTTGACGACCACGATGAATGCCCGGGCATAGTGGGTGCAGCCGAAACCGGCCCTGGTTTTGATAATTTCATCGGCCGTGGGGGCAAAAAAGACGTCGGCAGGATGGTCGTTCATGTATTTGGAATGCCAGCGCTGCAGCATCTCTTTTTGCTCCGGAGAAAACTTCCAGGTGTAGAGAAATCCCAGCTTGACCTTATCGAGAAGGTTGTAGATGAAGTAGGCATCGGGTGCTATCCGGTTGGCGTCCACGCCTGTCTTCGGGTCCTTGAGCACATCTACCACTTTCAAAAGTTGCGACAGCCGGTCTTTGTCCGGACTGGCGTCAAGGACCGGCTTTATCGTATTTACGGCATAATCCATGACCGCGGGCGTGACGGCAAGGCGCAGTTCCATATCCCGGGCCGCTACATCACTGGGCCCATCGGCCCCATGGACTGTCCCGGGCGCAAAAAACGCCCCCAAGAGAAACAGAACGGCAAAACGACATTTAAAAAGCATCTTTTCTCCCTTGTACAGTCCATATGACCGGAGAATCAATAACAGGAGTCCCCTCAGCATTTCACCCAATAGCAGCTGCCGTCGGCGTACCGGTCCAGAAAGCCGTACTCGACCAGGTTTCGCCGCAGAATGGCGTAATCAGGGAACGTCTCGGCAAGAATCTCGTTCACTTCTTTTTCCGTATAGGTGCGCTGGGGATCGAACCTGTTGATCAACCTGCGCAAAATGGCAAGTCGCTTCTTTTCCTTGGTGGGAAAGAAGGCAAGGGGGCCGTTGGGACCTTCCCTGAAATAGCCCTTGATGAACCTGGTATCGCTTTCTTCCACAAGTTGATTTTCTGCAGTCATGATCATGTCCTCGCTGGTTTCCCTGTTCATGTCAGTCGAGCCTCCCCTGATGCCTCTTGATGAAAGAACAGATTTCCTCCATGGCCCTGGTTGCCTCAGGAAACAGCGGGGCGCATGCCGGATAGCAATGGCACATCCCCTCTCCGACCCTGAGCGTCACCTCCACTCCCGCATCTTTCGCCTTCCGTGCGTAGCGGACCGAATCGTCCCGCAATGTTTCGTCCCCCCCCACATATATCAAAAGCGGCGGGAGATCACGCAAGTCCCCGTAGAGAGGAGATGCATACGGATCACCAGGGTCGTGCCCTCCAAGGTAATGATTGGCGCAGACGACCCAGGAACCGGTCGGCGCCAGGCATTTCGAAGCATTGGTTTGCAACGATTCGCCGGTATGCTTCATGTCGGTCCAGGGAGAAAGGGCCACTGCGGCAGCCGGCAGCGGCATTCCCCGGTCTCGAACGGCAAGCAGCGTCGCCAGGCAGAGCCCCGCTCCGGCGGAATCTCCTGCAAAGACGATTTTCGCTGGTGAAATTCCCACCGAGAGCAGCCACCGGTAAGCAGCAACCGCATCATCGAGGGCGGCAGGAAAGCGGTGCTCCGGCGCCAGACGATAACCGAACAGCAGGGCACGGGCACCGCTCCCGCTGACGAACTTGGCGACGATCCCCCGGTGGGCCTCGATGGAACCGAGTATGTACCCTCCGCCATGGAAATAGAGGATGACGGAATCGTTATCAGCCTGAATGGGTTCAATCCATTCGGCGGATAGTTCCCCTATGGCGACGGGCGCCGATCGGATACCCTTCGGCAGCTTCCCGAACATCTTGGACGTCTTTGCGGCCGAGGCGCGCACCGCGGGAAGGGAGGTCTCCCACTCGCGGGCGGTCTCCTTTTTCAGCTTGAACTTCAACAGGTGGCGGTTTCTGAGTACTGTGAGAAAGATGCGGCTTCGTAAACTGGGCATATTCAACTCCGTACAATGTGTGGATTATAAACCAACAGATAGCATGAAAATAACTCCACGATATTGTACAAATGCGACATGATGAACTCTGCCTATGAACGAAAGCGGTGCACGATCCGCGTCCCAGGCGCCCCTGCCACGGGACGCATGTCGCAGGAACCGATTTCGCCGGGGACGCAACCGGTGAACTCCTTGTATTCCCGTATCATGTGGGACTGGTCCGCATAGCCGCAGGCATAGGCTATATCCGCAAGGCTGGCGAAGTTGCCGGCACGAAGTGCACAGGCAAGCCGGTTGAAACGGATGAGACGCGCAAGCTGCTTGGGAGATACCCCCAAATGATCGATAAACAGACGCTCCAGGCTGCGCACATGGAGGCCGAGCCCGGCAGCGAGCTCATCGATCCGCAGCTGTCCCCCATGGGCTTTCAGAAGTGTGGCGGCATGGCGGCAGCGCTCATCACGGACAAGGGGCAGGGAGCCGCGCACCAGTTCCTCCATGACGAGTTTTCGCGACAGCGGATCCCGCAAGGAATACAGGCGGTCAGCCAGGGATGCGCTACTCATCCCCCCTAGTCCGGGAAGGTCGGCAAAGGTATCGACCAGTTCCGAAGGGCGCACGTCAGCCAAACGCGGCGTCTGCCCCGGATTGAAGCTGAGGCAGAAATAATCGGAGGCTTCGTCGATCTCGACGCACGCCTTCTCGGTTCTCGGACCCAACAGGGACATTCTCCAACCGGAAGCCGAGAACCGGAAGATCAGGTTCATATTGCCATCGGGTGGAATCTCGTAAAAGCTCCGCCCCCCCGCAGTTCCCCCTTGGGCAGACCACCATTGCTGCACCTGTCCCGCCAGATCCTGAGCCGGTTTTCCTATAACCACCATTCCTGCACCTCAGCGTACACTAAAAAAAGGGCTATGTCCGATTCTTCCATAATTCTGCTCCAGTCCATGTCTTTGACCGCCATAACCGCTGATGATCATGACTGAAATAACAGCTGCAACAAGAAGCATTGACCTCACGGCAATTTTCTCCCTCCAGAAAGCAGATCCACGTATGCGTCTTCTATAAGCTGCGACGGCTCAACCCCCAGCTTGGCCATGAGCTCGTGGGCCTCCCGAACACCCTTTTCGGCCGGTTCCCCTTCTTCCAGGACAACTTCGAGTTCCAGGAAATCCCCCAACCCTTCCACCTTGTCCAGGTGAATGCGCGTTCTGCCGGCGAGGAAGAGGGTGCGGTGCTTTTGCACCCGGCCCGCCTGCCCGTAGGCCAGGGACAGGGATTCGCGCAATGCCTCGGGCGCTGATGTCGGCGAACGGAGATAGAAAGATTCCTTCGGCCCCTGTTGATCGGCCCGGCGATAGAAGATCAGCTCGCCTTCCTCCGGGGAAAAAGCGCGTAATTTCAACCTGCCAGAGTCGCAACGAAAAAAGGTATCGTCCTGGATTATATCTATAGGCCCCTGGTCGGCAATGGCCGCGGCTTTAGGTACCAGAGCATCTACGCTCTCGATGTAAGCTTTTATTTCGATGTTTCTTGCCATGTAGTCCCCTGTAGGTTGATGGAGTCGACGCTATTCAACAGCTTTGTAGTACTGCTTGAATTCTTCGCTCGGCTCACGATCGGAATAAAGATAAAGCATGATGCCGTTGGGGTCTTTAATCGCGAAGCCGCGGTCACCCCATGGATGGTCGTCAATCGGCATGACGGGTTGGAATCCCGCTGCCATGAGTCGGTCGTACTCTGCGTCAACATCGGGAACGGCAAAGTTATACATCAGCCCAGCCGGATTACATGGCGCCTGCCCCTGTTGGGACGCCCTGTCCTCAGGTCAAGGCCTCAATGCGTGGGAACAGGTTCGACATGGTAACTCCTCATCAAATTTTCAAAACTGTATCACGTACCTGTTGGTGCCGGAGGCCGGCAGTCCGGGCATCTCTATAGTCCACCTACAGGGTCTTCCGCGCGCTTCCCGGCTACAATCAGAGCGCGGGGTGAGCCGAGTCGAAACGGCCCGCCAGTCTTGCCATCCAAAGCTTCCATATCGGTGAAACCGGCTGAGGCGAGCAGGGCTCGCAACTCCGGGTAGGTGTAAATACGCATCGATGTTGCGGTGGACCTGGTGCCACCTTCGCCGACTATCGTCCAGGTTGTTTCGATGCGACTGGTCTCGATGTTCCATGAACGTTCCTCTAGAACACGCACGCGGTTTTCCGGCGAACCTGCCCAAAACCAGTCCCTCTCGCGATAGATCGGCAAAAACGTCTCCGCGACATGTCCCTCGATTAAGAATCGCCCACCCGGCTTGAGGGCCGCTGCAACGGCCCGAACGAACCTGATGTCGTCCTCTTCCGTAAAGTAGCCGAAGCTGCCGAAGTAGCAGAATGCCGCGTCGAACCGGTCTGCGGAAGCGAACTCTCGCATGTCGCAGACCAAAAAGCGTGCCGCGACGGCGGCACTCTCGGCACTCGACTTGGCAAGCGCGATGTATTCGGGTTTAACGTCTGCGCCGGTCATCTGGAAACCACGTCGCGCAAGCTCCACACTGTGTCGTCCGATCCCGCACGGTATATCGAGAATGCGCGCGCCAGGTTCCAACTCCAACGCCACCTCTATCAAGTCGCACTCAGCGATCGTCCGTTCCGCCGGGTAACCTCCGGCCTGGATCTGCGACCAAGGCCCCGCGAAGAATTCATTCCACCAATCTGTCGAGATCATACAGGCCCGTCCCTCCATGTTTGCGTCCCCCCCAAACCGCCATCAGGGCTCCTCTCAATGCTTATCACTTGCTCCGCGCAGACCTCTAATCTGAGAGGGACTGCAGGAAAGCGGCGATGGCCCGGCCAATTTCCGCAGGGGCGTCTTCTTGGATGAAGTGTCGTCCGCGGACGGTGACTTCCTGCTGGCAAGGCCAGGTGCGACAAAACTCGCGCTGTGCCCCTGTCAACATAACGCCGGGATCAGCGTTGATGAAAAGCTTGGGAACAGAAGTGGTCGAAAGCCAGGCGGCATAGCGGGCCATGATGTCATGCACATCGCCCGGTTCACCGTCAAACGGAATCTCGCGCGGCCACATCAGCATGGGACGGCGCACCTCGCCCGGCTCAAGGTAGGGACGACGGTAGGCCGTCAATTCCTCCTCCGTCAGCCCCCGCAGGAGACTGCCCGGCAAGAAACGTTCAATAAAAATGTTCTCTTCCAGAACCAGGCGCTCCCCCGCGGGCGACCGAAGCGCCTGTAAGACCGGCCGCGCATGTTCGGGCCACATATCCCAGCGGAGCGGTTGGACAAAGGCTTCCATATAGACAATGGCCTTGACCCGCTCCGGGTGGCGGGCACCCCAATGAAAGCCCAGGGCCGATCCCCAATCGTGAACCACCAGGGTGACGTTATGCGTCAGCCCCAGTGCATCAAACCAGGCATCCAGGTAGCGTGCCTGATCCACGAAGCGATAACTGCCGCCGGGCATTTTGCCGGAGTCGCCCATTCCCACCAAGTCGGGGGCCAGACAGCGGCCGACCTGTTCCAGATGTGGAATCACATTTCGCCACAGATAAGAGGAAGTGGGATTCCCATGAAGAAATACGATCGGTTCACCCTCTCCAGCATCCACATATGCTATCTCGCTGTCGAGTACTCCCACCCGAGCCCGGGCATGGCAATCCGTTGCTGCGTTCAACCTGTCACGCATATGATTTCCTCCTTGATCAAAATGACAAGCTCAGAAATTCCAGCACCTTTCCATTGACCAGCTTCGCTTGTACGACGGTCAGATCGTGACCTGCCTTCGGAATGACCTCCGATCTTATCCGGGGCGCCACTCTGTTAAGACGTTCAATGGCCTTCCGGGCGGAATAGATCTTTTCGTTTTCGCCGATCAAGAAGAGCGTGGGAACCTTAAGGGCCTGCAATTCCTCATCAGACAGAACGGTCGGATTGACCATGGGCCTGTGCTTGAAGCTGCGATAAGCCAGAAATGCAAACTCCGCCTCTTCGTCCAGCACTTTCCGGCCGGCCTCGCCCTTTTTGGCCGTATCCTCCAATAACCAGTACACAAAACTTCTTGTAAAGTAGCGATGCGGCACTGCGCAAAGCACTGCCCGGCTGATCCATTTGTATGAAAGCGGCAATACAGTGCACACCGGCGCCAGCAGCACGATTTTCTCCAGGCGGCCCGGATGCCTGAGAGCGTATTGGGTTGTCAGCCACCCTCCATACGACAGCCCCATGAGATTGATACCGTTACGAAGCTGAAGTGCATCGAACAACTCATCAAGCCAGACTACATAATCATCCGGTGTTTTCACGGCTCGCGTATAGACACTTCTCCCACAGTCATAGATGTTGTCCACCGCGAATACTCTGTATCTTGCCGATAAGGCTTCAACGTTCGTTATCCACTGCAGCGAATTTCCATTGATCCCATGCAGCAAAACCAGCGGTGGAGCCTCCGCCGGTCCGCTGATTCTTACAAAGGTTTCTCCGAAAGAAGTGCTCACCAGCCTCGATTCCGAAGGAACCGGCCAGTTACCGGCCTTCAGATCATATACCTTCAGATATTGCTCTTTCGCTTTTGCTGAGCGAAAAGGATGATACGGCGTCATTTTCATTGTTTCCGAGCCCGAGGAGATCATGGCGATTCCTACAACAATGGTCATAAGTGCGATAAGCGTTCCGAATCCAAACAGGAAACACTTTTTGACTGACTTTGCCTTTTGCATTTTCCGCATTACTGTTTCACCCCTAGTGTCCCGTGCAGATTAGTTCCCTGCAAGAATTTCGAGGGATTTGGTTCCCGGCAAGGCGCGGCAACGCAGGCCTGGCTTGGCCTAAGGCCAGAAGCCGCAACACAGCTGGGGGCCAAAAGACCCGAAATTATCAAAAAAGAGTTAACCGCACGTGACACTAGGAAGAGGGCGGATCTCCGGATTCCTCTGCGCACTCAACTTGTGCCTTTGCTTTCCGGATTAGTTTGCATTGTTTTTCATAGACCGGATCAGGGGCAAAAATGGCAAGAAGTGCCCCCAATACAATCGCCCCTTTATATCCTTTTCGTGCCAACGCTACTAATTTGGCCAGGACATATATCAAGAAAATGCCGATCGGAAACAAAACAATATGCAATATTTCGCCAGAACTGCCCGTCACAGTCATTTTGCAGTCACATATCTTTCCCATTTAAAAGCTGCCGAGGTCACCCGAACGGGAGTTTCCGGTGACGATGCTTTTTGAGGCGACTGGGTTCTTCTGAAAATCCGGTGCCGTAAGTCAGCGGCTGTTTTGCATCGCGCCGCAAAAACCTGCCACAGTTCACCGACGCTGCCTCGAAAAGCATCGTTGAAGGCATCTTCGAAGGTACGCCCCCCTTCAAGGTCCGACATGAAAGCAGCGAAGCGTTCCTCATCCAGACTCTTCAGGTAAGAGACGAACATTCCGCTCTGCCGGTAGAACATGTGGGGTTCCAGCCCGTACGAGGCGCCAGACTTTTTGAAAAAGAAACTTCCCGTCGACTCGGGCGTAACAGCCTTGCCGGCCGCAATGGCAGCGGCTGCAGCATCCTCGCTGACCCGCTCGGCGCCCCCTCCACCCGAAACAAGCACCGCCAGCCCCTCCTGAAACCATGACGGCAGATTTGCATTGTAGGGGTACAGTCCAACATATTGCCAGAGGTGCATATGGGACAGCTCATGTACAAGAATCCTGCGGATCCGCTCAGGCTCCTTTCTCAGCCCACCTGACAGGAACAGCTTGAGAATGACGGCACCCCGCACCTGCTTCGCCACGCCGGTAAACGCGGCAAAACTCTCCTCATCCCTTGTAACATAAACCTCCACCGGCTTGGGAAAAGGCCGGCCCTGCTGTTTTTCGACCGTGGCGACCGCCTCCGGCAGCAGTTGCGCGGCCACCGCCGCCACATCCTCTCCGCCGGCTTCGGCAAAAACGCGTCGATCCGCTTCCATCGGCATAAAATCCGCGGTTGATTTCAATGAGGCAGCACCTGTCCGTAATACCCCACAACCTGGCAGGGTTACAAGTAGAAACAGCACTGAAATTGCTTTCAAAAAAGCCCCCCGCATTCCAATTTCCCAACCATATCCATGATGACTCATTCATGATTCCTTCGCCCATGCCGTTCCGGCCGAAAGCTGCGTGTTCCAGCTGGATATACGCAACAGGAAGGAAAAGGTTCCCGAATGCTGCAAAACAAATGTTTCAAACAGCTTGACCAACAGTTCTCCGATGGTTTTATAGCGGAGCAGGGTGAACACTCCGTATCTTTTGTACAGTGAGAATTTTGTCCCTTGCAACACAGCGGATCATCGGCTGACTACAGGCTTTCGGGCGATTACGGTGATCATGCCGTTCATATTTTCAGCCATTTCCATTAAAAAACCCGCCTTTTCAAGCTGTTCAACAATCCATGCCGGCGATATCCGTATTTTTCTGTACGTGCTCTTGCGCAGCTCCCAGGCTTCCTTGAGGGTATAGAGCAGATCGTGGACTGTGACATAATGGGATTCGTATTCGAGAAAACAGGTAAAGACCGTATCCGCATCGCTGCGCACTGGTATGAAGCGGTCGGTGCCGTGCAACTCAAGGCTCAGGTCGCGAAAGGAGAGCACCAATCGCCCTCCCGGTTCGAGGGATCGGTAAACCTGCTCCAGGAGAAGCGTTACACTCTCAAAGTCGGGCAGATGCGGCAGGGTATCCCCCATGCAGACGCACAACTCTATGGGTGCTTCGCCCCAGGCTGCGAAATCCATCAAATCGCCATGGATGGGGGTAATGGGGAGGTTGCCGCACCTGCAATGCAGCTCTTCCAACAGCCTGAGGCTGAGATCCACGGCCAGCACCCGGAAACCCAGCTGCGCCAGGGGGATGGACTGGAATCCCGGACCGGCGCCCAGATCCATGGCAAGCCCTGATTTGGTCGGCTGAATCTGGTTAACGGAAAAAAAGCGGTGGTGAGTTTCCACTTTGCCGGCGAAGTCTCCGAACATCCATGAGTAATAGTCGGCCAACAGATATTCGTAATGTTCCGCAACGGTTGCCATTGCATCTCCTTCTACCGGTGCTTGTTCCTGTACAGATTCCTTGCTGATATCGCAGCTTCTCTTCGACGGTAATCGTCTTCCACGCCTGCTACCAGTTCAGACTTACCCCGACCCTGGCAAAGGGACCGTCCGCGATCGCCAGATCATCCCGAGCCCCGTCATAGAAGAGGAATTTTCGATTTAAGGCGTAGCCGCCCGAAAGATTCACTTTTACGGCAGAGAACAGAAGATATTCGGCCCCGGCAAAGGCTCTGAAGTCACGATACAGTACCTTCTCTGCCCCGATGGATTTATCGTGCAGCTGATACTCAGTACCGGAAATCTCGCCGCCGATGTAATAGCTTGAGGTACGGTTCGGGCTGAAGGTAATTCCCGGTCGGGGAGCGGCCAGGCTCAACATCCATTGATCGTTGGGCCGGTAGATCAAGCCGGCAACGGGAAGAAGCGGCAGTTTCTCGTAGCCCTGCTGGTATATCAGTCCCGCCAGCAGGATCAATTTTTCCGACAGATTGTAGCGCCCCAGCACCCCCATCTGGGTGCGGATATCGTCGGTGCCGATCTCCCTGAAGTCGCCGTTGAGTCCCGGCGCCACCAGGAATGTCAGGGTAATATCCGGCTTCCAATGATAATCGGCCTCCAGCTTCACCGAGAAGGTATGCAATTCTTCGGGAAGGAGTGCACCGGCAGGCCCATCGAGGTTTCTCAGTGAATAGGCCGCTTCCGTGGAGACGGTGAGGTCGGGGGTAAGAAAATAGCTCCTCCCGAAGGTTGCCTCCACCTCCTCCATGGCGAGTTTTCCCCCACTGTTCCGGATGTCGCTGTCGGGAAGCCAGGTCAGGTTCGCCGTCGACCTCCAGGGATGCGCCCCGGCAGCCACAGTCGGCGGAGTCAGCAACTCCTTTGCCGTTTCGTTGGCAGAACTGTCGGCAGCGTGCCCATGGGCAACGGTAAGCACCATGGCAAAAACAGAGCAAAGCACTATGGATCTGCAACAGCTTTTCATCTATCCCTCCGGCAATAATATTTCAGTTTTCCTCAAGCTATTTCCTGGTGCAGATATAGGTCACCAGTACCCTTTACTTCGCCTCCAGCTTTATGTTTGCCTGAAGTCCCTTCACATCAAAGCCGCCGCCGAACTCCACCCCGATCAATTTGTGCGAGTTTTCCCATGTTTTCCCATCGTGGCTCGCCCAATACTTATACAGGTACAAGTCTTTGGCGAGGATTGCCTGGGACTCAACCCGGCTCGCAGACGCAAACAGCGAGCCTGTTGCGTTGAGTTTTACCGGAAACGCAAAGCCTGCCGGGTAGAACGTGACATATTCCATGGTTTCCGGTGGTTGACTACCGACTCGGACAACCGGCAACCTGGTTATCGCTTCGGTGGGGACCGACTGCAACGAAGCACAGCCTGTAAGAGCAAAGATGGCAAAGACAGCAAAAACGTGTTTCATTTAACCTCCTCAATGTGTGTAACTACCAAGAATTCATAGTGTCATGTCTAGACATTAACAGATTCGATATTGTCAATGTTTGACCTGATACCCTTGCAGCATTGTTATTTTCGCTTCTTGTGCCAATACGTCATTCCCTCCTCAAAACAGATGCCCGGCAGGTCTTCAACCTTTGCCTGGAAATACGCTTCGGCGTCTTTGATGCCTTTGTTATAGGCGAAAGGAGCGATCTCCTTCATGATATAGTCAAGAAGAAACTTCGCCTGCATGCCGCTGATTTCCTGCTCCAGCTCTTCTTTGCAATACTTGCGAAGAGAATGGACGATGTCATCGACTTCCTGTTTGCTGAGTTCAATTGCCATTGATTGTTTACCTCAAGCTAATTCCTGGTGCAGATGTAGGTCCCAAGCACCCCGTCCTCAATGCGTTTGACCCTGATGGTAAAGCCTGCACGAGCCAGGAGACCGTCCATCACCCAGTCATAGGTCGAATATTCATCCTTGAAATGCCTCTCCGCATCCTCTCGCATCAGCTTGCCACCAGCTTTCCCGAGCTTCTGGATCAATGCAGCAATGTTCTTCAGCGCCTGGTTTTCCTCGATGATCACATCATGGATATAAAACTTCCCGCTGGGCTTCAGCACGGCATTCACCCGCTTCAGTGCAATCCCTTTCCAGAAATCAGGCAGATGATGAAAGGCGAAGGTCGTCACCACTGCATCAACTGGAGCAACTTGATGCCGGTATGTCAGGAAGCCGGCATGATGAAAATGAAGGTTGGTCACTCCAGCCTTCATTGCCTTGGTCGCAGCGCAGTCGATCATTTCTCGCGAGACATCGACAGCATGTACCCTGGCACAGCGCAGGGCCGCTTCAATGGCGAAAGTACCGGTGCCCGACCCAAAATCGATAAGCGTATGTTCCTTCGTAACTTCAAGCAGATCCAGTACTTTTATGCTTTCGGCCTTAATGTCGCGAAAATCGGCATGGCTCGAGTCGTACTTATCTACTTCCGTCTTGCTGCTGTAATCGGTGCCTATTTGCTTGAATTCGTCATACTGCCAGGAAATGCCCTGATTCTCCATGATGCTCCTCTGCACCTAAACTTCAGCCTGTTATCGGAACCCATATTTCTTCTTTGGCTTCCGGATCTATTGGATTATAGCCTTCAGGCAGAACTTCGAAGTGTTCTCTATCATCTAAGTTGTATGATGATTTCGGCAGCCATTCGCCAAGAATGTATTGAAAAGTTCCGGCCGCAGCACTCGCGGGACCGTGATGGGTAAACACCGCATATTTCCCACCTTGCAGTAAATATGTCTCCATACTCGTAGGGATCTCCTCAAGGGAAGAGACCTCAACTGTTGCCCATTTTTCAAACACCGCGTCCGGAGAAAAAGTCCAGCAGTTATCATACTTCTGCATTGAAATATAATCTGTTGTTGATCTGTCTTTTACTTCCATTCGTCTTGGCATGAATTCTCGCCACAGTTCGGCAGTTTTATTGTTTGATAGAGACATTTTCTTGTGAATCCCAATGAGTTTTTTAGGTTCTAGTATTTCTATTCTAGGTTCCATGTTTCGCCTCCCAATTTTACTCGCCACCTGCAGAAGCATTCCAATGTTTGCTAACTGGATATACTTATTCTCCAGCTTCAATTTCTGTTTTTGCTTCTCCTGCACAGTCTCACTTTCAAGGGCTGCCCCCTCCCCATTGATTTTTCGACAATTTAACCTTTGTCCTAATTCGAGAATGTTCAACTTCTTTTGCAAGTGATCTCAAAAAGACAAACCTCAGCTCAGGCCGCAGGCTTTTGACAGGCAGCAGGGTTCATCTGCCATATCCCCAGTGTTGCCCCAGTCGGATCGGTGATGACACTGAACCAGCCACCGGAAATTTGGGTCACTTCCTTGCAAATCGTCGCCCCAAGTTTCCGGGCTTTTTCGGTGGCAGCGGCCGCATCCTCTACCTGCACGTAGGCTATCCAGTGGGACGGTAAATCTGGCTGGACTGTTTTCATCATGCCGCCACCCGTCCCTTCACCGACCTTGATCAAGGTGTAATCCATCTTCGGGATATCTTCCAATTGCCAATCGAACAGTCCGTTATAAAATTCCTTTGCCTTAGCCACATCAGTGGTCATGAGTTCCACATGCACAAACGGATTTGCCATGACTCGCTCTCCTTTCCATAAATAATGGGGTTATACTCCGAATGAAGAACGAATGAAGAATATGGGGTCGGCCCTGAAGAATATGGGGGCGGCCCTTGAAAAGAGAATTTTGGGCTATCGACACTACATTTTCCTTTTTCAAGGGCTGAACATCCCGCTGGAATTTTCAAGAAAAATTTGTCATTGGGGCAGCAAGTACCCCCTGTTCTCTTTCAACATCTTGAAGATAACTCGGCACAAATGACGACCAAGGGCGCGTACTGCTTGATTGTGCTTCTTTCCTTCTGCTCGTTTTTTTCGATAGTACGTTTGTGACTGCGGGACTTGTTTTCTGTGTCTGTCGACAGCTGTCATCATGGCTGCCTTCGCTCGCTCATTCACTTGCTTTGGTGGTTTAGAGCCTTTCTTCTTACCAGAACTGTTGTCGAGATTGGTCATTCCAAGATACAATGCCAGGCTCTGTTCGTCTTTGAACCGCTCGACTGTACCGATTTCACCTGCAAGTTCTGCAATAGTCGTAGAGCCGAATCCAGGTATAGTTGAAAGATTCTGCGCAATCTCCGAATCGATGGCGACTGCAGCCATTCGTCGATCTAGACTGTCTATGCTTTCGTGCAACTCCAGTATCCGCCACGCGTCTTCAAGGATCATGTCGCTGACCCACTCGACTTCGTGGCTGAAGTGAGCCTGTTTCTGCCACGTTATGATGATGCCCGTGTACTTTGCCCCGATACCAGGGAGCTTACGGATTGTACCTTCACGCATCCTGGCCAGCTTTGGGAGGCTGTCTACACTCGTAATGAAACGCAGAAACCAGAGATTGCCAGCATCGCCGGTGATCTCCAACAGGCCCGGACAGACGGATTGCAAGTCGGCCTGGAAGTTGTTCAGCACCCGCACGCGCTCATTTACCAAACGACGGCGACGGCGTGACAGACGCTTAAGCACTTCATTTTCTTTGGGCGTGGCACGTACCTCCTGCAGCACATCTTTGGCAACTGGAAGGTAATCGCGGAGCTGGAACAACTCCAGCGCTTTTCTGGCATCGATCTCATCGGTTTTCGCTGCACCAGGAAAGATCTCCTTAAACCTGGCGAGCTTCAGGTTGTTGATGTTGAATAGCCGGTAGTTCCGAGCACGCACCAGCGTGTCCAAGGGCCGGGCATAGCCGTTGTAGCCTTCCATCGCTACTGAAACAGGCAAGCTATGCTTCTTCTCGTGCTTCTCGATGCATGCAAAGAACTGCCGGAATCCTTCCGGCTCATGCTTGATCGAGAACTCTTCCAAAATTTCGCCGTTTGAAAGGCCAATGGCGACATTGTGACTGTGACAGCCGACGTCGACACCAACGCGCAGTTCAAGGGGAGAACTCTTTCTCACAAGGGGCTCCTTTACCAGACGAGTTAGTCATCCCAAGGTCTCGTCTACTTACAGAGCCACTTGCGGCACCATCCCGGTCGACCTTTGAGGATGACGCAGATGACGGGGGCGGCATTTCAGGCCCGAGTGAGTCTGAATGAACAGGCCACTGACCCCATAAGCCACACCCCCGTCAGACGGTATTTTACACGAGAGGAAATGCTCCGTCATCTGCTTAAATCCTATGGTAGACCCCTCTGTCACACTCAAGGGCTGACCCCTCTGTCACTCCCCAATCCTGACCCCATTTTGCCGATTGGTTGGACTATTCGGCGTTCATTCTACAACTGGAATTGCTACCGAACCAGCCAGCATTCCACCGTCAATGTTTAATTCTGTGCCCGTCATGTATGCTGCCTCGTCTGAGGCCAAAAGAACAGCCACAGCAGCAACTTCCTCAGGTGTGCCAAATCTACGAAGCGGGGTGTCTTTTACAAATTCCTTCATTCGCTCCGCCCGCTCCGGCGCGGAACCGCCTAAAAGTGGTTCCCACATTGGTGTCAGAATTGCGGCTGGATGTATCGAGTTACAGCGAATATTGAGGCATTGCTCCGCACAATAGAGCGCTACTGTTTTGGAATGGTTACGAACTGCCGCCTTTGACGAGGCATAGGCGGCAGCACCTGGGATACCAACCAGTCCGGATCGAGACGAAATATTTATAATTGAACCCATTCCTGTCTTACGCATAGCCTGGATTGCATATTTGCATCCCAGGAAAACCCCATCAAGGTTTGTCCGATGGACGTCATGCCAACTGTCCAAGCTTGCATGTTCTGGGTTTTGCTCGATAATCCCATCTTCAAAGCCGGTGATGCCTGCGTTATTTACGGCAATATCAAGCCTGCCATGCTCTTCGATGACCTCCAAAGTGACACGTTGCCAGTCAGTTTCTTCCCTGACATCGAGACGACGATAGGTCGATTTGTTTCCAATTTGTTCTGAAACGATTGCGCCTTGCTTGTCTTTGATATCAGTGAGGTATACAAAAGCACCTTCTGCAACAAATGCGCGAGCTATTGCTTCTCCAATTCCCCTTGCAGCACCTGTGATGATCGCGATCTTGCCTTCAAGCCGTTTCATAATTTCCTCTTGTGGTATTTTGTCGCCCAACGGGCTGTGCATTTGACCCGTCCCATCCAATCAACACTTCACTCTTTTGTAATCGACGCCGCTTTATACTCCGCTAACTTCATTAATCAAGGAAAGCTAAGGGGAACGAAAGTCCAAGTCAAACCTGCTTACCGGCAAACAAGGTCATCATCCCATTTACATAGTTATTCAACAGCATTCCGCCGGTTTTACAGAAACGGTGATTACTACTGGGCAAAAAGGAACTGCTTTTTGATCGTGAGGTTTCTCTCCCCACCGGCATTTTTTATTGCCAGGTCCACAGCATCTTTGCCGTCATTGGTTTTCAAAATGGCGCGCATTTCCCCTAGCGTATAACTGGCAGCCCCTTTGCCGTTAACCATTACTATCTCGTCATTGGCGGCAACACCGGCCTTATCAGCTGGCGAACCGCTCCAGACGCCAGAAACCAGGAATTTGCCGTTGGCATCCCGCATAACGCCGATGCCTGCGGTAAACATGTTGTCGTCCCCTTTCACGCCACTAACCGGAACCAGGAGCATCTCTCCGGCAGGATAATTGAGCGTGACGACAAATCGCGAAAGGAATTCCTTGCCGATGAGAGCCACGTCCTTTCCTTCCGTCCCGTTGGCGACAATTCTCCCGAATTCGCTACTACTCCCCATCCGGAAACTGTTGAGACGGGTCAGTACTTCCTTTTTGTTGTTCTCTAAAAAGCCGCCCCCCATCAACCCTTTCCCTTCGATCACCGATTCCTTGTCTGCCTTCTTAACGATGGAAAGCGGGAGGGACAGGGGATAGGTAAGGCCGGTATCGATGAACGCCTTGAACGAAACATCTCCACTTGCAGCTTCCACCATTGGGGCAAAGCCCTGTTTCATGGATTGCTCGAATTTGACCAGGGATGCTCCGGGAACCGCCTTGAGTGGTGACAGATCACCGGAAAGGGAAACCTGCTGCCGCTGATAGTCGATCTTGACCGTAAAAAAGCGGAGAAAGTTGGAGCCGATGATGCCGTCAACCTCTATGCCTGTCATTTGCCGGATCTTGGTCATATCCATGATGACAGCGGCAGTATTGGTAACGGTAATGTCGCCAATAGTGAGACGCCCCAGCTTTGTCAGGTGGGCTGTTTTTGTTCCCCCTGCACTGTCATTTGTCTTGACCTCCACATCCCTTGCCAGTCGCAGTTCGGTCGCCGTTTCTTTGTCAATCATGGTCAATGCGGCGGTATCGAGAATGAATCGATATTCTTTGGCCGATCCGTTGATGTTGCCTTTTACCAGAATCATATGGCCGTTGAATTCCGTAGGAAGGACCTTTTCTTTCTGGCCCGGAGATAGCGCTTCACCCCCGCGGACCAGAGAAATTGCCTGAAAGGTTGAGCAACCTGATGCAAAAAAAACCAGGCAAAAAAGAATCATCATGCGGACTTTATATTTCACGAAATATCTCCTTCCAATTACGGAAAAGTTGCAGCAGAGCATTTCCCTTTCCTGCAGTAAAACAAAACCCCCAGCGGCAACATGTCGATGGGGGTTTTGGCTATAGTTGTTACTGCACCCCCCCAAAGACTATGATGCACCCCAACGGCAAATTCTGACCGCGTTAATGCAATTCGAAACGATATAAGGGGAGGTGACAGAAAACATGTGAAACCTTCATAAGAAAAATATAAATTTTGCGCAAACTACTCCAAAACGTTCCCATCGTCAATCTCATTTTCTCCAGCCTTAACATATGGCAATTGCAGCCCGTTGGCGCAACGACAAGCATGTTACTGTCAAATCCCGGCCCGCTTGCCCTGAGGCGCTGTCTCTTGGAGGAATTTACGGTATGCCTCCCTCGCAACCTCTGGCTTCTCGATCATGGGACAATGACCGACCCCATCGATGATCTCTTTGCGGCTTCCAGCGAGCTTGGTCCGGAACAGCTCCGCATTATCCACGTGCAGTATCTTGTCCTGGCTTCCCCAAAGGATCAGAGTTGGAGAGTTGATGGACGAAAGGATGCTCGTCTGGTCCATGTCTGCCATGAGCTCGACGAACATCTTCTTCTCCAGGGCCCTCCGCTTGAGCTTTTCTTCCACCAGTATATCGACTATGAAACCGGGAATATAAGGAGGATCCACGAAGACATATCTGCTCATGACATCTTCAAAATCCTTTGCGTTTTGAATCTCCAGCAGAGGATTTTTGCCGGTTGCTTTCATGGCAGTGTGAAAATCGGCAACGGTCTGTTCAACCCCCGCCGCGGCAAACAAGCCGAGAGAGGCGACGGATTGGGGGTAAAGGTAGGCATAGCGCAGGGCAATGGCGCCCCCCATGGAATTGCCCACCAGGTGGGCCTTTTTTACCCCCAACGCATCGAGAAATTGTTTCAGGCGCTTTGCCTGCTCGTCGATCCCGTAATTCAGACCGGAATCCTGAACGCTTTCCCCATGCCCCGGAAGATCGGGAATGATCACGCGATACTCATCGGTCAGTTCCTTCGAAAAACGGTTCCAGTTGTCTTTCTCACCGCCAAAGCCGTGCAGCATGACGATGGGAGGCTCGCTGCCGGCCGCAGGCCCATTGGTCAGGTAGACCACCTTGCCATAGGGGAGATTCTCCATCTTGACGGTCAGCTTGGCACTTTCACGTTCACGATTCATGATCGACTGGAAGAGCGAACGCTTGTCGCACCCGCCGAGCCCCATCATTACTACCAACGCCAGCAGCCCGCCGACCACACGTTTGATAAACATAAGAACCTCCTTTTTCATTTATAGTTCGTCACATCCCTGCCGATCGGCAGCCGCCGACCGCCGACTGCAGCTATAAACAGGCACGCGCGCCGAGTCCCCTTGTTTGCAGCTGTCGCCTGACAAAGCTGCCGATGGCTTCAATGGCGCTCCTGGCCTCCGGCAACTGCGGCGCATGGAGATGGAAGGCGTGCCACATCCCCTGCCAGACCTCCAGGGTGACGGCAACGCCCGCATCCTTCGCCCGCTGGGCAAGCCCGGTGGAGTCGCTCAACAGGATGTGGTCGCCGGCGGCCTGAATCAACAGGGGCGGCAATCCGGCCAGGTCCGCGTACAAGGGGGAAAGGAGCGGATCGCAACGATCATGGGCACCTGCATAGTGACCGGCAAAGGAAAAATGGTCGGGCCACAGACAGGGATCGGCCTTGGCACGGGTCTTGACGGATTCGCCAGCACCAGTCAGATCGGCCCATGGGGTGATACATACCGCAGCCGCAGGCATGGGCTCTCCCGAATCCCGCAGAGACAAGAGAGTCGCCAGGGCAAGGCCACCCCCGGCTGAATCCCCGGCAATAACAAGATCGTCGGGATGAACCCCATTGTACAGCAGCCAGCGGTAGGCTGCGACGCTATCATGAATTGCCGCAGGATAGGGATGCTCAGGAGCAAGCCGGTATTCCAGCAACAGGGCGCGCATTCCGCATGCCCTGGCGATCTGCGCCGCCAGCGGGCGGTGGGTGTTGCACGACCCCATGACGTACGCACCGCCGTGGAGATACATCAGCACCTTCTCTTTTGTCGCTTCATGGGGATGCACCCATTCGGCATCCACCCCCCCGGCAACAACCGTCTGAGTCCTCACGTCTTTGGGCAACGGAATCCGCTCAGCAGCATCTTCCTGTATCGCCCGTAGTTTTTCCAGGTGAACCCATGGAGCGGTATAGGACTTGTTGTATTTCAGCTTCAATCTTTGGACCACGCTCTGCAGGCTTGCCATGTTTTCCCCTCCTGCCTTGTGTAAGATACTAAAAAGGCGTTACTTCCCTTATCTGCGTAATATCGAAGATCATCATATGCTTCAGAGTGGCCTGAATTTTCCTGCCTCCCCTCGACCCGGCTACCAGGCCGAAGCGCTTCTTTAGAATGGCTTCGGTTTCCGCACTGGTCACGGGCCTGACCTCTCTCAACCGGGTGTGTATCCGATATCCGAAAGATGCGCCGAACTTTCCGGTCACGAAAAATTTGAGCCAGCGGAACGGATGTTTGTTCGCGACCAGAAACACTGCTTCAGGATTTTCCTGCAAATTCAGATAGGTCTGTCGCAACGGCCCCCGCAACAGGATTATGCTGCTTTCGTCCGGCATGAAGGCACTGCCCACAGGAGCAATGTTCAACTCCCCTTTGCTGCTGGTCCCCAAGCTGACGGAAGATGATGTCGCGTGAAAAAGTTCCTTCACTCTGTCAATGCCTAACATGCTCATACCCCCTCCTCACTCTGTTTTTAGCAACCGAATCTTTTCACCAGCTCCGGCGAACCGCCATACGCAGGCGCCTGGCTGCATCCAGGGCGCCGAATCCCCCCTGGCCTGATCCGTAAGGGGCCTCCCCTCCCACGGTCAGCTTCCAGACATCGGTGAGGTTGTAGGAAACCTCAGCTTTCACGAGACCATCCCCATGCTTAAGCCCCACACTCCAGACCGCCTTCCACTCTCCCCACTCCTCGGTACGGGTCCAGGCGGTAATGAGCGCCGGGAGGATCGCCCGGTCGAAGAGCAGGATTTCATCCACCGGCGGATCGATGGCATTCCCGGCCAGGGTCATGAGCAAGGTTCCGTCGCCGAAGCCTTTTTCGGCGCTCAGCGCCCCAATGACCGCATTGCCCAGCTCCCTGTCACGGGAAAAGAGCCCGGCAACCTCCCCCCGGATCACCCAGGAGCCCACCACCCGCGAAAGCTCGATCCCAACCCCTTCTTCCTCCACATAGCGGCGCTCCACCGGAATCACCAGCCCGTTGGCAGTCTCCAGAGCCTGATCAACCTGGAACTCCAGGAGGGGAGCGGGACGGATACCGGCGCGCACCCAGCCCCCCACATCCCACTGGTCCAGGGTGGCCAACAGCCGCACCGCGCCGAATCCGGGCACCGGCGGCGAGCTGTCCCTTTCTTCCAGTGTCACGGTGCCGGGAATCTCCCCATTGAGCGGAGCAGTCCTGCTGCCGAGTACGGGAAGGCGCCAGGGTGTGGTAATTGGGCTGCCGACCGCTTCGTAGCGCACGGAGCCCCTCTGTCCAGACAGCCGTACCGCCCAGAGGGGCAGTTTCTCGTCGGCAAAGGGATCAGTCAGATCACGGGGGAGAAAGGCATCGGCCGGAGAATACCCGTCGGTCTTGCCCCACCCCAACTGAAAGCGCCCCAGTTGCAGATCCACGTCAGGCGACAGGGGCAAGCGCAGCCACAAATCCTGCACCGACAAAGGCGGGCGGCGGATGTGCCGGTCGATCGGATCGAACAGGCGCCCTCCCCGATCATCGGTGGAAAGCCACTCCCCCCGCAGGGATCCGGTCAGCTGAGCCTCCCCCAGCCGCTGCTCCACCTTGTTGAACAGCGTCCCCCAGCCCACCACCGACGGACTGTGGCCGTGGGTCCGTTCGGGATAGAGGAATCCCTTGATCTCGGCATAGCCTGAATATTCCGCCGCTTCAGCTGAATAAGGACAGACGAGCAGCAGGATCAGGCAAAGGGAAAGGCAAACATGGTTCAATCGCCACCTTCACGGTTCAGGTTCTGCAATGTAAAGCGGTTTGCCGGCTGGGGCTTGTCGAAGGTCACATCCTTCAAGATCACCGTCGTCTTGCTCCCCTTTTTCAGGTCGCTCATTTCCCATTTCTTGGCGACCCAGTGCCCCTCCACATTCTGCAGGTCGGAAAGGCTGAATATCTTGCCGGGCTGCTTGTCACCTTTCCGGTAAAGGTCCATACGCAACAGGTAGAGGATATCTTTGCGCAGGTAAAGGGTCTTCTTCTCGTAGACCGACTTGCCGGCGCTTTCCAGTGGAATCGCCGTAATCACATAGCAAAGCTGCCCATCCACGGTCTGTTCTCCTTGCATGGCCACTTTGTGCTTTTCGTGGTCGAACTCCTCCATGTCCTCGTAGTTGAAATCGGTACCGACGAATGACGCATCCCGATCCTGGGCGGCAATGCGCCGTTCCCGTTTCATGGAGGGGAGATAGAGCCACTGGTCGGCATTCTGTCCGGCGGGGCGGGAGATGGAGAGGAAGCCGACCCCCTTCACCTCCGGCGGTTCGGTGAACCGGGTCAGGGTCTTGGCGTCACCGGCGTAGCCCTGCCGGTAACTTTTCCAGCCCTTTTTGCGGACTTTGCCATCCTTGTTGACCACGGCAAGATTGCCGGAATACTGCTGGGTCTTCGTCCGGTGGCGGGCCTCAGACTCTTTGAGCAGTGCCCGGGCATCGGGTGCCGCCAGGGCCAGGGTGGTGGTGAAGACTAAGAGCAACAATGCCGCAGTTGTAATCGATAATCCGTTTTTTTTGTGCATGACTGTCTCCATAGCTGATATTTGGCAAACCGACAGGGAAAGGGAACTTCAGCCGAATTTCCCTTGTATCATCACCGCTGCCATACTAGCGGAAGAGCATAGGCCGCGGTTAAAGCAACGAAGCAGACCATCAGAAAGTAATGCAACGGCAAGAGCTTCTCGAATCCGGTTATCTGGGCCGGCTTGAAATAGACCATCTGCCAGAAAAGCCTAAAAAACCAGAAAAGTGCGTAGAAGGTGCTGACGGCAATACCGAGCGGGCTTCCTCCAGCCAGTTCACTCGTATGGAAGAGGGAAGCGTAGGCAAAGAACAAAAACATGGGGATAAGAAACAGATGGATTGTGTAAAGCACCTGGGCAGTCAGCAATCGGGTTTTCTCGAAATCTTCCTGCCAGCCGAAACCACGGTAGAAAAAACAGTGACCGATGCCGACCAGGGCGGAGAGGACTCCGCCTATTTTTATCGCTATTTCCGCCAATGTGTACCTCCTTATCCACAGGTTTTGCCGATGTTCGCAAACTGCCGCCGGACCAAGTCCCCCTTTAGGAAAGGGAGATTCAGGGGGATTTATACTATCGCAGAAAAATCCCCACAGCCCCCTTTCTTAAGGGGGAGAAAGGGTCATTCGTACTCGATTGCCTCGGTTATCTTCAGCCGTGCCGCCTGGCGCGCCGGAACCCAGGCGGCAAACGCGGATACGAACGGAAGGGCGATGAAAAGCTGGATCAGGATATTCCATGGATAGAGGTGGGGCATGCTCCAGCCGGTGAAGAACCTTGCCACCGCCCCCTCCATGAAGGCAGCAAAAAGATTTCCGGCAGGGATTGCCACGAAGACCGACACCAGGGAGATGACGAGTGCCTCCGCCACGACGCTCCGGACGATTTGCGACGGGATCGCGCCGAGTGCCTTCAATACGCCGATTTCCCGGGTCCGTTCCGACACTGAAATTAGAAGCGATGTGACGATGCCCAGGAACGCCACCGCCAAAGCAAGGAACAGGGTGACCCGTGTCAGGGCATGAAAGGCATCGATAGCCTTCTTGATCTCGGCAACGAACTCCTGCCTGGTCGAGATCAGAGCCGGCATCTTCCCCGCCAACTGCGCCCGAATCAGGTTGCGGACCTGGCCCACATCAGCTCCGCCAACCACTGACACGTCATAGATATCCACTCGGTCATCCTGCCAATGGCGCAGATAAGTACTCCGGTCCATATAAATGGAACCCTGGTCCGAGCCAAAATCGCGCACAACGGCGGCTATGGGAAACCGCACGGGCCCCTGGGGGGTTATCAGTTCGACTTCCTGCCCAACGCCCAGGTTGAAGCGGCTCTGAAAATTATCCGAAACGAAGCACATCCCCTGCCTGCCGACCCCCTGGAGTATGGACTGCTCGTTGCCGCTGAAATATTCGTACTCGATCCGCTTCAGTACCGGCTCAACCTCGAAGGAGCTGATTACGATCTGATGTCCCTGGTACATGGGGCGGATCGTCCTCACCGATTCAACTGCCCGCACGCCCGACACCTTCTGAAGTTCCTGCCGCAATGTTCCCGGAAAGAGGAAATCGGGGCGCGACCAGTTGGCGGACGCCCGCACGTAAAGGTCGCTGGTGAGGACATCATCCATCCACTTGGCCATCGATTCTGTCATAGATCCCATGTATCCGCCGAATCCGAGAACGAATGTAAGTGAAAGCGCCATGGCCATGACCGTGCCGGAGGTCCTGCGGGGAGCTCCCAGGAGGGCATTGGAACAGAGACGTCCCGCAACCGGCGAAAACCCCATAAGAAGCGGGGCGAAGAAACGCAGGAGCACGCGGGAAAACGGGCCGACGAGGAGCACCATTCCGATTCCGCCGAGGACCATCACGGATAGGATGAGTGGGTTCCCGCCAAAAGGGGGAAAAAGGGCAATGAGAATGGCGCAGCCGAAAGCAACGGCGCCGGCTGCGATTCGGAGCCCATGGCTTCCGGCAATCTTTGCCTGGAAAGCCCCTTTGGCAAAGGCTTCAGTCGGAGAAATCCGGGAGGCGGCAAGCGCTGGATTCCAAGCTCCCACGAGAGATGCGACAACGCCGAGCAGCATGGACTCAAGGACGATTCCAGGGGGAAACATAACGGAGCTTCCGGAGGAGGCAATCCCGTACACCGTTTCCGTCGTCTGCCCCATCATGCGGAGAAACCCTTCGGAAATGGCACCTCCAGCCAGACAGCCGACAGCACCCCCGACCAGGCCGATTACCAGCGCCTCCAAGAGAAAGAGGGACTGCACCTGCCGCGGCGTGGCCCCCAGGGCGCGCAGGGTGCCGATGTCGCGCCGCCTGCGGTTCACCGCCACGTTGAAGGCGTTGAAGATGAGAAAGGTACCGATGCAAAGGGCAAAGCCGCTGGTAACATTGAAGCCGACGACGAAATTGTTCACCGTCTGCTCCATCTGTGCACTCCGACGGTCCGGCGTCTCCACGCCATAGGCAGGCCCCAGGACCTTCTGAAGCGTTGCCGTCCCTTGGGCCACCGTTGTCCCCTCCGCAAGCCGCACATCGATGCGGTCGAAGCGGCGGCCCCGGCCGAATAGCTCCTGGGCGGCATAAACATCCACCACCATCAGGTTGCCGCCGAAGGCCTCGGCAAAACCCTTGGCGGAAAGGAGTCCCCGTGCCGCAACCCGCTTCACCCCGGTAGATACCCGCACCGGAAGGGTGTCACCGGTCTTTAGCCCCGCCCTTTGGGCAAAGTCGCGGGTGAAGATGGCCGAGTCGGGCTGGGCGAGGAACAGCAGCGGATCGTCCAGGTCGGCATCATCTCCCTCGAAACCGTATTCCCGCATCTCCCGGTCCCCCAGGAGGTCAATGCCGATCACCATCAGGCTCCCCAGTTCGCCCCGCTCCGGCACCACGATCTGTTCGATGACCGGTGAGACGGCCCGGATACCCGGAAGGGTTCGGACCTTCTCCTGGGCCTCCTCCGGCACTCCGCCGGCCATGGTTATCTGCAGATGGGCCTTGCCGGCGACACGGTCGACAGTGGAGCGTATTCCCTTGACCAGTGTTCCCTGGGCGCTGCGAATGGCGCTGAAGGTGGCGACGCCGACCACGACACCCAGCAGGGTCAGCAGCGTCTTCATCAGGTGGCGCCTGACGTAGGAGAGAGACAGGGTGCGAAGCAGGAAATTCATTTCCCACCTCCAACGGCGCCATCCCCCTCAACCCTGCCGTCCCGCAGGCTTATCAGGCGGTCGCAGGCGGAAGCGGCGTGGTGGTCGTGGGTGACCATGACGATGGTGGTGCCCCGCTCACGGTGGATGGTACGGAGCAGCTTCAGGATCTCCTCTCCACGGGCGCTGTCCAGGTTGCCGGTGGGCTCGTCCGCCAAAAGGAGCGGCGCCCCGGTCACCAGCGCCCGGGCAATGGCGACCCGCTGGCGCTCGCCGCCGGAAAGCTCGTCGGGAAGGTGATTCGCCCGCGACTCCAAGCCGACGTCCTTCAGGGCCTGGGCAACCCTGCGACTGATCTCGGTGGAAGATACGCCGGCCAGATGCAGGGGCAGCGCCACGTTCTGGCTTACCTTCAAGGTCGGCATCAGGTGATAGGCCTGGAAAATATAAGAAATTTTCGAGCGGCGAAACAGCGACCGTTCCTTCTCGTTTTCCCCCGCCAGATCCTTCCCCGCCACCATGACCTGGCCCGAGGTAGGAACATCCAGCCCTCCGAAAAGGTTGAGCAAGGTTGACTTGCCGGAGCCGGACGGCCCCATGATCGCCACCATTTCGCCCGGATCGATAGTGAGGGTGATCCCTGCAAGGGCCGTCACTTCCGACTTTCCGTCATAGGTCTTGGTTACATCGCGTAGTCTCAACATGGAGCATCTCCTTTTACGGCGGCAAATTCCTGCCGCTGGATCTTCTGGTGATGGACGCGTCCTTTCAGGCGGTACCCCACTGCCCTGGCACCGAGGCACAAGCGATTGGTCCAGAGGTACAAGGGGGAACCGCGGGTATATCCTTTGCGGGTCATCTCCATTAAACTGGTGACGCCTCGCAGAAATTCCTCCCGGTCCCCCATATCGTAGAGCCCTTCAGTCAACGTAGGCTTCAGCTGCCAATCGACCCCGCGCCGCACCGTTTCCAGCCGGTCCGGTTCGATCTCCCCGGGGTTCTTGCACAGGCATGCTTCGGCAATCAAACGGCTCAAAGCCTCTTCATCCCCGTCGATGCCGGCCTGCTCGATAGCCATCATCAGCCGCCACTCATCATCGGTGATGACCCGGGAGCAGCCGAAATCGATGAGCCCCAGGCGTCCATCCTCCATAAATATGAAGTTGCCGGGGTGCGGGTCGGCATGCACCCGGTGCAGACGGTAATAAATCCTGTAAATGGCCTTGGAAATGAGCGTACAGAAATGATCACGCTCCTCCTGGCTGGGATTTTCAGCCAGGAGTTGCTCAAGGTGCTTGCCGGCCAGATAGTCCGTCGTCAAAACCCGCTTCGTGGAATACTGTTCATGGACCCTCGGCACCACCACCTGGTCTTCGTCGCCGTACAACTGCCTCGTCTCGTTGCTGATACGGGCCTCATTTTCGTAATCGGTCTCCATGAGCAGCACGTGCTCCAAATCCGTCAGCTTGTCCAGGGTGTTCTGCCAGTCGCTGGTGAGACACATGGGTTGCAGCAGAATTCGGAGATTGCGCAGGTCTGCCTTGATAGTCCGGGCGATGTGGGGATACTGGACCTTTACCGCCACTTCCTCCCCGCTATGCAGCCGGGCGCGGTGTACCTGCCCCAGGGAAGCGGCGGCGAAAGCCTGACGGTCGAAGGAAGCGAACAGTTCCTCCGGCTCTCGCCCGAACTCGTCCAGGAAAACATCCCTGACCATGGCATAATGCATGGGAGGGGCCTCGAAATGGAGCGCCGAAAGGACTTCGGCAAATTCCTCCGGGACAATCTCCGGCAGGTTGGCCAGCATCTGCCCCACCTTCATCACTGCACCCCGCAGATATCCCATGGTGGAGAATAACTGCAGGGCTGCCGCCAGGTGCGCCTCGTTTTTAAGGCGCTGCTTCCCATCATCATCGGCAAAGCGACTGCGGAGCCAGTAGGCAAAGTAACCCAGGGTGACCCTGGCGTGGGCCGAACCCAGGTTCCACATGCGGGAAAAGGAGGAGACCGGCATTTTCCTGCCGGCAATGCTGCTCACCAGTTCTGCCAGCCGCTCCCCGGTCGGGTCGATGGTCGCATCTTTGGGCATTGCCTTGATAAGCGTTTCATCAGTCATTGAAAACCTCATCAGCTGCATGAATTCGTGTTCTGTCAGCTCCGCCCGATTCCTTGTCATAGATCTTTCTGAAATCACAGCGCCCCTTAAGCCGGTAGACGATTGCCCGCGCCCCCAGAATGAAACGGGTGCTCCAGATATGGACCGGCATGCCGCGGGTATAGCGCCTCCTCGCCACATCCATCAGCGCATCGACACCTCGGCAGAAAAAATCCCGGTCGCCGAAATCGAATAGCCCCTCCGTCTGCCACGGCTCCAACATCCACCGGATGGAACGTCCGACAACCTCCAGGCGTTCCGGTCCCATTTCTTCAGCGCTTTCATAGAGGCTGGCTTTGGCAACGAGCCTTTTCATTTCCGCCTCGTCACCCTTCAAGACAGCGTCTTCCACCTGGCGCTGGAGAGACCATTCATCTTCCGAAAGGACGCGGGTACAGCCGAAATCGACGATTCCCAGCCGACCGTCCTCCATGAAGATATAGTTGCCGGGATTGGGATCGGCCATGAGCCAGTGGACCCGGTAGAGAAGCCGCATGGTCGCTGCAGTGTAAAGGTGGGTGAAATGATCCCGCAGAGCCTGATCGGGATCGAGGGCGAGAAACTGGTCAAGGTGCAGTCCGCGCAGATATTCGGTGGTCAGGACTCGGCCTGTTGAGTATTCCCCGAACACCCGGGGAACCACTATACCCTCCTCCGGAGAGAAATGGCTCCGTATCTCGGTACCGAAGGCGGCTTCCTGCTGGTAATCGGCCTCCATCAGAAGCATCTGCTCCACGTCTGCCAGCTTATCCAGAAGGTTCGGCCAATCCTCGGTCATGCGCATGGGTTGCAGCAACAGACGCAGGTTGCGCATGTCTGCCCGGATCGTCCTGGCAATGTGGGGATACTGGATTTTCACCGCCACCTCTTCGCCGGTGTGGAGGCGCGCCCGGTGCACCTGCCCCAGGGAAGCCGCAGCAAAAGCCTTGCGTTCGAAGGAGGCAAAGATCTCTTCAGGCTCCCGTCTGAACTCGTCGAGAAAGACCTCGCGAACCATGGAAAAATGCATGGCCGGCGCCTGGAAATGGAGCTTCCCCAATATCTCCGCCACCTCTTCCGGGATCACCTCCGGCAGGTTTGCCAGCAGCTGTCCCAGTTTCATGACGGCACCCCGCAGGTACCCCATGGTCCCCAACAGCTCCAGGGCGGCCTTCAGCCGCGCCTCGTTCCGCATCCGCTCCTTTCGGTCGGCATCGGAAAACAGGCACTGAACCCATGATGCCAAGAAGGTCATGGCAACCTTCGCCTGGGTCGACCCCATGATCCACATGCGTGAGTAAGAACTGACCGGCGGCTTCTTACCAGCAACCCGCTCTATCAATTCCGCCAGTTGCCTCTCGGTCTCTTTGGTGAGGGTACTGCCGGTTCTGCCGGCGGAATCGGTCCTATAGCCGCTTTCACACTGCATCGTGTACACTCCCTTCCGATCCGCTACCGCTGATCACGTGAACGAAGGTCCGGATGGAGTAGTCTATCAGAGCCTGGGTTGCCTCTTGATTCACCGATTCGTCACTGGTCCAGAAGGCGAGAATGCCGAGAAAGAGGGACCAGTAAATGGTTATGGTTACCTCATCGGGAGCCTCCGTGAAGCCGTGCCGCTCGATAATGGCCTGCACGGCATTCAGGTGCTGCAGACGAGCAGCCTCTCCTTCATGACAGATGTTCTTCCGGGGAAAGGGGCTCAGGGAACGCTCCAGGACCGGGCCGAGAAAGTGGCGCAACGGCCGCAGCCGGCGCAGTCCTGAGCTGATGAACAGGAACAGCTCCTCGGCCAGGTCTTCTTCTCCGGTACGCCGGCGGTTAAAATCGCCGATGCCGTTTTCCAAAGCTTCCGTGACCATGGTCATGGCAAGGGTTTCCTTGCTGGGGAAATAGTTGAACATGGTACCAGCAGCCAACCCAGCCGCTTGGGCAATGTCTCGGGTGGTGGTATCCTCAAATCCTTTGTTTACGAATAACTCTGCAGCCTTTTCCAGAAGCCGTGTCCGGCTCTCCTGTTTTGCCTGCTCGCTGATGCGCATTTGCGTCTCCATCATATGACCATGATCACAATAAATAATAACAAAGGAAGATGCAAGGACAAAAATGAGCATGATCATAAAAATAGAGGAGGATTGGAAAGAGGGTCTGTCCGGGTGGAATTGAAGCATTTTCAACACCTTTGCTGAACATGGCAGGACCCGTCTGGACAAAAAGAACACTGCTAATCGAAGTTTCCATAAAAAAGAGTTTTAATCATCCTGAGAAAATTGTAAGCTCCCACGTGGGAATAGGATTTAATGATTAACAATGCATTTCTCTTCGAGTTGATGGAATGAAATGGCCGTCCTGGTTGATTGCCGGAGATGATGGCAACTGCAGGCAAAAATAAGGAGGATACATCGATGATGAAAAAAAGGGTTTCGGTGGTACTGGTGATGGGACTTGTTTCAGCAACACTTCTTTTCGCGCAAAATCTGTTTGCCGCCCAAAATGATGAAAAGCTGGCAAAGCTCCTTGCCGACTATTTGCTGAAAGGGCGAGCCGTAATCGCCAACAATCAATCCCTCATAAATACGTCAGGCAAAGCCGATAAGGGATTTACAGCTGCAGTCTATGAAGCGCAGCTTGCCGATGATTTTAAAAAAATGACCGGCCTGGACATTAAAAACCTGAACACTTCAGACTATAACAGCGGCATTCTGCAGAAACTGCATAACTCGGCAAAAGAAGTTGTCACCGAAGCTCAACCCCAGATCAACCAGCCGGGAATAGCTTTTAAAGGTTTTTCTCCGGCAATATACGGAAAGAAGACGGGAGATAAGTTTTTGAAAAAAACCGGTATTACCGTAAAGCAGACCAGCCTTAAATATCGCAATCCTGCCAATAAACCGGACAAATTCGAAACAGATGTATTGAAGAAATTCGAAAATGGATGGGTGCGCAGCAAAACATATTCAGAACAGACAACCAGCGGCGGCAAAAAGACCTTCCGTTACCTGGCGCCTGTCTATATTACCCAGATGTGTCTCACCTGCCATGGTTCTCCTGCCGGTGACATGGACATCTCAGGGAGAAAGAAGGAAGGCTATAAGGAAGGTGATGTGCGCGGGGCCATCAGTGTCAGCATACCGGTGAAATAATTAGCTGAATTTTTTGCCCGGCATCCTCTATTCCAGGGTTTGGAACAGGGATGCCGGGCGTTTTATTGCCATAGCACTTTTTGTGGAGGGATTCGATAAATGAAGAGGTGGAATCTTACCAGAAAATTTTTAGCTGGGATACTGGCGACCCTGGTCCTGGTCTTCTCTGTAATGAGCGTTTCCCTCACGTTTTATGAAAAAAATTCCGTGATGGCGGACATGAACCGAAGGGGAAAGAACCTCGTTCATTTTCTCGCCACGATTGGTGCGGAGCCCATCGTCAGTTTCAACTATATCTACCTGGAGAACTATGTGCGGGATATTTCCGCCAACGACGCGGAAATCGTCTATGCACAGTTTCTGGATAAACAAGGGCAAGCCTTGACCCAGCTTGACGAAAAACATGCAGCCAGGGCAAAAGCCGAGAAGGAGTACCTGCTGGAGTTCACCACCCCAGTCATGCAAAACGGCGAACAAATCGGCATGGCCAAGATCGTATTGAGCACCCTTAACAGCAAGGCAAAATTGCGGGAATCTCAATTAATCATACTGGGTCTGGCAGCTGCTTCCATTGTGGGCATATCCCTCGTATTTTACCTGCTCTTCCGCCGCCTGGCGTTGCGCCCTCTTGGGAAGCTGAAGGGCATGCTGGAAAAAGTAGCTGACGGCGATCTTACGGAAACCCTGGAGATACGGGCAGATGACGAAATAGGCGAAATGGGCCGTTCAATGAATAGCATGCTGGACAATCTGCGTGCCATCGTCGGCAAAATCCGGGAGACCTCCGGGCAGGTAGCCTCTGCTGCCAATCAAATCTCGGACAATTCATCTCAGTTGGCCAAGGCGGCTCACAGCCAGGCTTCGGCCAGTGAAGAGACTTCCAGCAACATGTTGCAAATGGCGGCATCCATCCAGACAGTAGCAGAAAGTGCCAACTCACTGGCAGGATATGCCGATGAATTTTCATCTTCCATCCAGGAGATGGGGGCGTCCAGCGAGCAGGTGGCAAGAAGCGCCGATATCATGGCGACCTCAGTGTCCGAAACCTCGTCCACTATTGAAAAAATGACCGTCTCGAACGAGCAGGTGGCGGGGAGCAGTCAGGTACTCCAGCAGGTGGCGGGGGAGACTGCCGTGATCGTTGAGCAAATGGCTGTCTCCATTCGGCAGGTGGCGAAGAATGTGGCTGACGCAGACAACGTGGCAAAAGTGGCGGCAAAAGAAGGGTATGCGGGTCAGCAGGCTGTCCAGGAGGCCCTTGCCGCGATGCAGCGGGTGGCGGAAGTGATCGAGTTGACAGCAGCTTCCATCGTCAACCTTGGGAAGCACTCCAATGAAATCGGCAACATCGTCAAGGTAATCAACGATATAGCTGACCAGACCAACCTGCTGGCCCTCAATGCGACCATTGAGGCGGCCCAGGCCGGTGATGCAGGACGCGGTTTCGCCGTCGTGGCCGACGAAGTGCGCAAACTGGCCAAGCTGAGCTTCGGGGCAACCAAGGAAATCGGCCAGGTAATCAAAGAGGTCCAGGCGGATACCGAAGACTCCGTAAAATATGGCCAGAAGGCCTCAAGGGAAGCCCGGGCATCCATGGAGCTTTCCGCCAAGGCTGGGAACACCCTCGCCAATATCGTCAAGGGCATTGAGCAAACGAGCAGCCTGATGAGCGACATCTCCACCGTGACGGCGGAGCATGCGAATGCCTCCAGTCAAGTGCTGAAAGCCGTGGATAAAATGAGGCAGAGTACTGCGCTGGTTGCCAGTTCAGCCCGTGAACAAGCCCAGGGAAACCAGCAGATCCGGCTTGCCGTGAATAATATGAACCAGGTCACCCAGCAGGTAAACCTCGCCACACGGGAGCAGGCAAAGTCTGCGAAGCAAATAGTAGCATCAGTTGACGGCATGGCCTCAATGACCCAGCAGGTTGCCAACGCCACGGCTGAACAACGCAAAGGGGGGGAAATGGTGGTGAAGGCCGTGGAGAACATAAGTGAACTTGCCCAGGAAAATCTCTCCTCCGTGGAGTTGCTGGTCATGTCGGCAGAAGAACTTTCCCAACAGGCGATGGATTTAAAAGGAATGGTGGCCAAATTCAGGATTGAATAAAATTTCCGCCCATGTTTGCAGAAGCAAAACAAAGAAGAGATGGGCGACGAGGGGGCCTAGTGTCCCGTGCGGTTAGTTCTTTCCTGGTAATCTAGGAAGCCTTTATCTGGTTAAATGAAGCAATGGAGGTTTCATAGGTCTGGGTTAAAATTTCGGGGGGAATGGCCAGGGCTGCCATTACTTCCGGATCGATGCCTTTGTCGGTACCGGTTTGGATGAAGTTGTCGGCGACCTGGACCAGGGCGATCATCCTGTTGACCATGCCGCCGAAATTCTTTTTGTGATGGTAACGGATCAGATTCTGGATCGATTCGGGGTAATTCCATTTTTTGGCAATGAGGGAGCCGATCTGTGCATGCTGCTCGCTAAGCAGGTCATCCAGTAGCGCCTGATTGATGTTGAAGTCTTTTGCGACACTGAGAATTACCGTCTTCCCCAGGTCCAGGAGCAGCCCTCCCAGAAATGCCTCTTCCGGATCGAGCCGGCAATGGCGGGCCAGGCCGCTGGCCATGAAAGCGGTCTTCAGGGCATCGTCCAGGATCGCCTGCAGCTTTTCCTTGGAAACATCGGTGAAATTGAGGGAATTGATCTGGATAGCGGTGACGATGTTCATGATCTCCCGCATGCCCAGGCGGACGATGGCGAACTGGATGGAATCAACCTGACCGGTGGCCGCATAAAACGGGGAGTTGGCGACCTTGAGAATCCTGGAAATGAGGACCTGGTCGGTCATGATAATCCTGGCCATATCCTGGAATGTGGATTTTTCGTCCTCCATGATGGAAATGAGCTGCATGAGCATGTTGGGCAGGACCGGCAGCTGAAAATCTTCCTCGTAGAGGCGTCGGCTGATCTTTTCTATGGACTCGTCCCGCTGCTGGCGGTCCCGGTTCAGTTCATCCAGCTTGCGCACGGCATCGAAGACCAGCTGGCCGGTCTGCAGGTGGACCGGCCCGTTCAGGACAAAATCGGGGAGCGGAGACGTGACGGTTACCGAAGCCATGCCCACCTGAACAACTTCCATGAGCAGATCTTCCACCAGATTGGTGAAGACCTCGGTTAGAGCAGGAAGCCCTATTATCTTGTTGTCGGCCAGGTAACGGATAAGGGAGATACCGGATTTGCGGCTTTCTCCCAGGGCCTGGAGTACCTGGACCTCGCTCATGGCGCCTGTCTTTGCCAGGTATTCCCCCAGGCGCAAGCCCTTGTGCTGGGAAGCGGCATAAATAATGGTGCCATGCTCCATGTAGACAGTCATTTCCCGGTCGCCATCGAGAGTTATGGTCACCACGCAGGAGAGCCTGTTCATATCTATCCACTGCATAACATCGGGGACAGACATGAAATCAGTCTGTACCTGTAACAAAACACCCATACACACTCCGGATTCACCGCCCCCTCCCGATCCCTTCCCCAGCGGGGGAGGGATCGGGAGGGGGTCTAACTTACCACCATTCCACCGGAAACAACGAACTTGACCGCCTCCTCCACCGTCATTCCACTTTCGAAAACTTCATCCTGCTTGAAGAAGAGGGCAAAGCCGGAAGTGGGATTGGGCATCGTCGGCACGTAAACCACTACCAGGGGCTCGCCGTCCCGCACTATTTCGGCGGTGACAAAACCGATGGCCCGCACTCCCCGGCGCGGCCACTCAACAAACACTGCCCGGCGATAGGAGGTTTTACCCTCTTTGAAGACTTTGGTGAGTTGCTTGCTTGATGTATATATCGACTTCACCAGTGGAATCCTTGAGAGCAACCTGTCCCACCATCTGAGAAGCTGGGTACCGAGCACGTTGGTTGCCAAGAGCCCGCAAAGATAAATGACCACTGCACCGGTAAGCATACCGAGCCCGGGGAAGTGAATCTCCTCATCGGTCATGGCAGTGAAGAGGCTGTCCAGATAGGACCCGAGGATACCGTCAGCGAAGTTGAAAAGGAAGATGAGGATGAAGATGGTAATTCCCACCGGGATAACGACAAAAAGTCCGGCAAGGAATTTTCCCTTCAGATGGTTCAAAAGTTTTTCCATGTTCACTCCCTGCGTCAACTGAATGCCCAATTTAACTGACAGAAGATACCTTTTCCCCCGCCAATGTCAACAGTTTCCAATTTTTCACCGGAAGGTGACGGAATTGTAACATTAGCAGGTTATACTCCTTTCCCAAAAAGGAGAAATATATGTGGAAAGAAGATGTAATAGATCTGAAATTGAGCCGCTTTTTCGAACAATCGGCACGGGTGCTCCTGAGCCTGCTGATCATTGCCATCCTGGCAGCGATCCTGGCGGGAGTTCTCTATACTTTTTACGATCTGCGGCTGATCATGGAGATGGATTTCCATGGAGCCTTCAGAACAATCCTCGTGGATGTGCTGACCGTTCTCTCCATTGTGGAGGTGTTGCGAACCGCTCTCGCCTATTTCACCGAGGGGAGGGTCAAAGTCACCTACATCATAGACACGGTAATAGTCACCGTTCTCACCGAGGTCATGGCCTTCTGGTACAGGGATATGGAATGGCAGGAACTGGCGATGGTAATTAGTCTCGTCCTGTCTCTGGCACTGGTCAGGATCATCGCCGTGCGCTTTTCGCCCAGAAGTCATCGTGCAGAGCTGTAATCCAATATTAGCCTGTTAAAATAACTGTATCGTCGTTTTTACCTGATCTTTCCCCCGTTGTAACACAGTTGTAACATTGCAGCGGTATCAAGGTAGCCATCACTGAAAAGGAGGCATCCAATGTTCAACTTCGTTCGAAACATTTTCCTGACCTTAAGCATCACGGCGATAACGGCCATGGCCGGTCAAGCTTCGGCTGCAACCCTCATCAACGGCGCCGGGGCAACCTTCCCCTACCCCCTCTATTCAAAATGGTTCACCGAGTATGCCAAGGTCGACCCCTCCGTTAAATTCAACTACCAGTCCATCGGCAGCGGCGGCGGCATCAAGCAGATCACTGCCCAGACCGTGGATTTCGGAGCTTCAGACAAATTTCTTAATGATGACGAACTGAAGCGGGTGCCCGGTAAGCTGCTCCATATCCCGACCGTCATGGGCGCAGTGGTCGTGACCTACAATATACCCGGCATCGGCAAGGGGCTGAAGCTTTCGTCTGAGAACCTGACCGATATCTACCTGGGCAAGCTGAACAAGTGGAACGATCCCAGGATCGTCAAAGACAACCCCGGTCTCAGGCTGCCGGCAAAAGCCATCATTGTCGTTCACCGCTCCGACGGCAGCGGCACCACCAGCATCTTCACCGACTATCTCTCCTCCGTCAGCCAGCAATGGGGCCGCAAAGTGGGCAAGGGAAGCTCGGTAAAGTGGCCGGTAGGACTCGGCGGCAAGGGTAACGAAGGGGTTGCCGGACAAGTCAAAACCACCCAATACACCATCGGCTACGTTGAACTGGCCTATGCCGTGGAAAACAAGCTGCCATACGCTTCCCTGAAGAACAAGAGCGGCGTCTTCGTCGAGCCGACCATCAAATCAACCAGCGCCGCTGCTGCCGGCGCCGCCAAGTCCATGCCCGCCGATTTCCGCGTCTCTCTGGTCAACCAGCCGGGCAAGGACTCCTACCCAATCGTCGGCTTCACCTGGTTGCTCGTTTACCAGGATCAGAAGGACAAGGCCAAGGGGAAAAAGCTGGTTGAGTTCCTCAACTGGGAACTGAAGCACGGCCAGAAGATGGCTGAGAAGATCCTCTATGCGCCGTTGCCGGCCAATGTGGCAAAGATGGTGGAGAAGACAGTCAAGACAATAAAGTAGCCTATTTGCCCACGGCTGCCGCGGCTTCGGGAGAGAGTGACAGAGCCACAGCGGCGAGCGGACACCCGCCGGTGCATGATCGGAAGCAAAGCTGGAACAAGCGATGATGCAGCAGCGAACAGTAGAGAAGGCGCAAGGTCTGCAGCTGTGGCGACCGAACGAACGGACGAAGTTGCGGCAGCCACACCCATGAATCATTTTGGAGCATACAGTGTCTCAGGCAACAATACCCAACCGATGGAAAATAAAAACAGGCTTGAACGGTGATTTCATCTTCAAGGGAATCACCGTCATCTTCGCCTTCAGCATTCTCGCCATTCTCTTCCTTATGATCTACGAGATGGTCAACCAAAGTCTGCCATCCATGGCAAAATCGGGCTGGCGCTTCATCACCGGCCAGAACTGGGATGCTGTGCAAGAAGAATTCGGCGCCCTCCCCTACATCTACGGCTCCGTGGTTTCATCCGTTTTGGCCCTTGCCCTGGCCACCCCCCTCAGTGTCGGCAGCGCCGTCTTCATTACCGAGATAGCCCCGAAAAGAGTAGGCGCCGTGGTAGCCTCCCTGGTGGAACTTCTGGCGGCCATCCCCAGCGTTATCTATGGCCTGTGGGGGGTACTGGTCATGGCTCCCTGGCTGCAGAAGACTGTTCAGCCGTTTCTCATCGACCATTTCGGCTTTCTCCCCTTTTTTGAGGGGGCACCCTACGGGGTGAGCATGCTGGCCGCCATCTTCATCCTCATGATCATGGTGGTGCCGATCATTACTTCCATCAGCCGTGAGGTGCTGCTGGCAGTGCCTCAAAGCCAGAAGGAAGCGGCAATAGCACTTGGCGCCACCCGCTGGGAGATGATCCGCATGGCGGTCCTCCCCTACGGCAAATCGGGCATTCTCGGCGCAGTCATACTCGGCATGGGCCGGGCCATCGGCGAAACCATGGCGGTAACCATGGTCATCGGCAACACGCCGCAGATATCACTGTCACTCCTTTCCCCCGCCTACACCATGCCCAGCGTCATTGCCAACGAGTTTGCCGAAGCCACCTCCAATATCCATTCTTCGGCACTGATGGAAATCGGCCTGATCCTGCTGGTGGTGACCCTCGTCATCAACGCCCTGGCCAGATTTCTTATCTGGAGCGTGACCAGAGGACAAAGCGGAGGTAGCCGATGAAAAGCGTTGCCCTGCGCAAAACAACCAGCATGGCCATGACCGGCCTTATGCTTGCCGCAGCACTGGCGGTGCTGGTACCGTTGATATTTATCTTCGTCCATATTGTAAAGATGGGCTTGAGTTCCATCAGTATTGACTTTTTCACCCAGATACCGAAGCCGACCGGTGAAACCGGCGGCGGCATGGCCAACGGCATGGCCGGCTCGGCGGTGATGATTGGCATGGCGTCCGTAATCGGCCTTCCCGTCGGTATTTTCGGAGCCGTTTACCTGGCCGAGTTTGGCGGCAGCCGCATTTCTACCACCATCCGTTTTGCGGCGGATGTCCTGGCCGGCATTCCCTCCATCATCACCGGGATGGTTGCCTATACGCTGCTGGTGGTGCCCATGAAGGGCTTTTCCGCCCTGGCCGGCGCCGTGGCCCTGGCAATGATCATGATTCCCATTATCCTGCGCACCACCGAGGAGCAATTGAAGATGGTTCCCGGTACCTTGCGCGAGGCGTCTCTCGCCCTGGGCGTCCCCCTGTGGCGGACCAGCATCAAGGTCACCTTGAGAAGCGCCATGACCGGGGTCATGACCGGAGTACTACTGGCCATTGCCAGGGTGGCTGGTGAAACAGCACCGCTGCTCTTCACCGCCCTTGGCAACCAGTTCTGGAGCAACAAGCTTACCTCACCCATGGCTGCCATGCCGCTGCAGATCTTCAACTTCGCCATCTCTCCCTATGAGGACTGGCATCGGCTGGCATGGGCCGGCGCACTGGTGCTGGTAACGATCATGTTCGCCCTGAGCCTCTCGGCCAGGTACTTCGGTAGAAGCAGACAGAAAAACTGATAAATGAGGTTTCAATGCAAAACAAGGTAAAACTCGAACAACTGAATGTTCATTTCGGCGCTAACCATGCCGTGAAAAGCGTTTCCATGGAATTCCCCGAAAACAGCGTTACCGCCATCATCGGTCCGTCCGGTTGCGGCAAATCAACGGTATTGCGGGCCATCAACCGTATGCACGATCTGGTACCATCGGCCCAGGTAACCGGCAAGATACTTCTGGACGATACCGATATCTACGACAAGGGCGCCGACCCCGTCACCATCAGGCGGCGGGTGGGCATGGTCTTTCAGAAGCCCAACCCTTTTCCGGCAATGTCCATCTATGATAACGTCATAGCCGGTTACAAGCTGAACGGCAGGATCAACCGGGCTGAGGCTGACGGCATTGTCGAATCGTCACTGAAAAGGGTGGCCCTCTGGGATGAGGTGAAAGACCGCCTTAGAGGCAATGCCATGGAGCTTTCCGGCGGACAGCAGCAACGTCTCTGCATTGCCCGGACCATCGCCGTCAAGCCGGAAGTTATTCTCATGGATGAGCCCGCCTCGGCACTGGACCCGATCTCCACACTGAAGATCGAGGAACTGATCGAGGAACTGAAAGAGAAGTACACCATCATCATCGTCACCCACAACATGCAGCAGGCGGCCCGGGTTTCCGATTATACCGCCTTTTTCTACTTGGGAGAACTGGTGGAGGACGGCGAAACGCGTAAGATTTTCACCACGCCGGACAAGAAACAGACAGAGGATTACATTACCGGAAGGTTTGGTTAAAAAACGTTCGACGTTCGACGTTCGGGGTTAGAAGTTCGAGGTTAAGGCTACCCCCAAATATCGAACCTCTGAAATTCAAAGATTTACAACTTCGAACGTCGAACTGCGAACATCGAACTTTATTTAATCAACTTCGAACGTCGAACTTCGAACATCGAACTTTAAAGAGGATTTAAATGGAACGGGAACATTTCAGTAAACATTACGATGCGGAATTGAACGTCATCCGGGAAAAGCTCCTGGAAATGGGTGGTAAGGTGGAATCGATGATCTCCAACGCCATGAAATCGGTCGTGGAAAGGGATACTCCGCTGGCGGAGCAGACCATTGCCTTCGACCACCAGATAAATGGTCTGGAGATGGAGATCGACGAGAAATGCCTGGAGGTCCTTGCCCGTCGCCAGCCGGCTGCCCGCGATCTGCGCTTCATCACCCTGGCCCTGAAGATCGTCACAGATCTGGAGCGGATCGGCGACCAGTGCACCAACATCTGCAAAAGGGCACGGGAGCTGAATGCGGAGCCGCCGCTGAAGCCTTTCATCGACATGCCCCGCATGGCCCAGGCCGCGTCATTCATGGTCAAGGAATCGCTGGATGCCTTTGTCCGCGCCGATGCAGACTTGGCCATCAAGGTCTGCAAGGACGACCAGGTGGTGGACGACCTGAACGAACAGATCCAGCGGGAGCTCCTCACCTTCATGCTCTCGGACCCCGCCACCATCAGCCGGGCCATCAAGATCAACTACATGTCCAAATGCCTGGAACGCATCGCCGACCACGCCACCAATATCTCTGAAATGGTCATCTTCATGGTTAAAGGGAAGGACATCCGCCACACCATCGCCTGATATTTTCCTCGTCTTTCATTCTCCCGGTGCATCCCCTGATTAAAATTCAGGGGATGCTACATTATTTTCTTCCAATATAAACCATCCTGTACCACCTGCCTTTCCCCTTTGTTTACTGATCCATGGGTATGACCTGAATAATGCCCCAAAGCCGGCAGTGACCACTGCACCTGCTACGTGCAGAATTTTCTAATCATGCACGCAGCAGGTTGTGGCAGTGCGAGATAACTTTGCTATTTTGTTTCCAGCCGTCCCGCATGGATCAAAAGGAATGGACAACATCAAAAGGAGGAAAAAGACATGGTGGTCACAATGGAAGTCGAAAATCACGCAGTGCTCATGTTCTCCGGCAATTCAATGATGAGGGGGATGTTCAAAAAGGTGGTGACACAAGCGCTTCTATCTTCAGCACTGCTTTCTTTACTGTCTTTCAATGCTCTTTGCTGGGGTGGGGATGGCGGCGATGGGGTTACTGCTTCGAGCGGGATTAAAGGAATAACTATTACGGATCTGGGAACACTCAGCGGATATACGAGTGGCGCCGTCGGCATTAACGAAAAAGGTCAGGTGATGGGTCGAGGTAGTACATCTTTGTGGGAGGACCATTGCTTCTTTTGGGAGAACGGGGTGATGACCGACCTGGGAACGCTTGGTGGGAATTATTGTGAGCCAACTTCCATCAATAACAAAGGACAGGTGGTCGGCACAAGCGTGACATCCTCGCATGCCTACCGCGCTTTCATATGGCAGGACGGAGCCATGACCGACCTGGGGACGCTCGGGGGCGGGTATAGCAGCGCTTATGCCATCAACAAGAGCGGACAGGTGGTTGGCGACAGTGGTACTGCTACAGGTGCTTCGCACGCCTTCATCTGGCAGAATGGAATGATGACCGACCTTGGAACGCTGGGTGGAGATCGGAGCCTTGCTATCGGCATCAATGATAAGGGTCAGGTCATCGGCTATAGCACATCCTCCTCGGGAGGACAGCATGCCTTCATCTGGCAGAACGGTGTCATGACCGACCTGGGAACCCTCGGGGGGGACTATAGCATCGCTTATGCCATCAACAAGAGCGGACAGGTGGTTGGCCATAGTTATACTTCCACAGGGGCCATGCATGCCTTCATTTGGCAGAAGGGGGTGATGACCGACCTTGGAACGCTGGGTGGAAATTGGAGCCATGCTTATGGCATAAATAACAAGGGTCAGGTCATAGGCGTTGGTGCAACCTCCACGGGTTCCCAGCATGGCTTCATCTGGCAGGATGGGGTCATGACCGATCTTGGTACCCTTGCCGGAGTTGAAAGCGGAGCATTCGATGTGAACGATAAGGGACAGGTGGTGGGTTACAGTACGGCGGGTTTCGGCCAAACCAAAGGCTTCCTCTGGCAGAATGGCGTAATGACCGACCTGGGCACGTTGGGCGGGGCCGGCTGGGCCGTAGACATAAACAATCATGGCCAGGCGGTGGGCTTCAGCCAGACAAGCCAGGGATCTATGGAGAGCCATGCTGTTCTCTGGACCATCAAATAGCCGCAGCATCATCGAACGAAGCTACCCACGTAAAGGTAACACCTACAAGGAGGAAACAACATGAACTACCCAAAGGAAGAGGGAAATGGCTCAGCATTAATGTTCTCCGCATGCTCAAAGATCAAGAGAGCGTTCAGAATTTTAGCACTACTTTCTTTTCTGTCTTTTAACGCTGTTTGCTGGGCTGGGGATGGCAATGATGAAGTTGCTGCTTCGAGCGGGATTAAGGGGATAACTATTACTGATCTTGGAACACTCGGCGGAGATCGGAGTTCAGCCGGCGGCATCAACGAAAAGGGGCAGGTGATGGGTCAAAGTAGTACGTCTTCGGGGGCGGCTCATTGCTTCATTTGGGAGAACGGGGTAATGACCGACTTGGGGACGCTGGGTGGGGATTATTGTGAGCCAGTCGCTATCAATGACAAAGGACAGGTCGTGGGCACAAGCGTGACATCCTCGTGGGTCCCGCTTGCTTTCATATGGCAGGACGGCGTTATGACCGACCTCGGAAGTCTCGGGGGAGGATATAGCCACGCTTCTGCCATCAACAAGAACGGACAGGTGGTTGGCTATAGTTGGACTTCTACAGCGGCCATGCATGCATTCATCTGGCAGAACGGAGTGATGACCGACCTTGGAACGCTAGGTGGAGATTGGAGCACTGCTGTCGGCATCAATGATAAGGGGCAGGTCATAGGCTATAGATCATCCTCATCGGGAGGTGAGCAGGCCTTCATCTGGCAGGACGGCGTCATGACCGACCTGGGAACACTCGGAGGGAGATCTAGCATCGCTTATGCCATCAACAAGAACGGACAGGTGGTTGGCTATAGTAATACTACAGGAGCCATGCATGCCTTTATCTGGCAGAAGGGGGTGATGACCGATCTGGGGACGTTGGGTGGAAGTTGGAGCATTGCTAGCGGCATCAATGAAAAGGGGCAGGTCATAGGCGATAGCGCATCCTCCACGGGTTCCCAGCATAGCTTCATCTGGAAGAACGGCGTCATGACCGACCTGGGGACGCTTGCCGGAGATCTAATCGGAGCGTTCGATGTGAACGATAAGGGACAGGTGGTGGGCTACAGTACGGCAAGTTACGGCTCGACCAAGGCCTTCATTTGGCAGAACGGCGTAATGACCGACTTGGGCACGCTGAGCGGGGACAGCTGGGCCGTGAGCATTAACAATCATGGACAGGCGGTTGGTCACAGCCAGACCAGCCCGGGGTCGTTAGCGAGGCATGCCGTTCTCTGGAGCATTAAGTAAGACGCAGGGAAAACAGAGGGACCAATAGTGCCAGGCTAGCAGCAGAGTTGTAACTGCAAGCTTGGCACTGCTTTTCCCATAAAAATGATTCAGTTGGTCGACTACCTGAACGAGCAGATCCAGCTGGAGCTTTCACTTTCATGCTCTCGGCCCCCAAGACAATCAGCCACGCATAAGATGAGCTACATGTCCAAGTGCCTGGAGTGCATCACCGACCACGCCACCAAAGTAGCCGAGACGGTCATTTACATAGTCAGGGCAAGAATATCCACCACACCATTGTCTGATATTCCCTGCCTTGATCCCCGATGCATCCCCTGATTAAAATTCAGGGGATGCACTATTATTTTCTTTAATAGAACCTGTCACATACTACCAGCTTTTCCCCCTCCTTTTCCCGATCCATGGGCAGTCCGCGAACAATAGTCCAGTGGCGACAGTGACCCCTGCACCTGCTACATGTAGAAATTTCTAATAATGCACGCAGTGGGTAGTGGCAGTGCATGCTAATTTTGGTACCGTTTTTCTATAAACAAAGCGCGGCCCAAAAGGATGGGACAAACATCAAAAAGGAGGAAAAAGACATGGTGGTCTCAAAGGAAGAGGGACATCACTCGGTTTTCAAATTCTCCGGGCATCCAAAGAAGAAGGGCATGTTTAAAAACTTGGTGATACAAGCGTTTTTACCTTTAGCACTGCTTTCTTTGCTGCCTTCCAACGCCCTTTGCTGTAATGGGGATGGCAGTGAAGAAGGTGCTGCTTCGAGCAAAATTAAAGGGATAACGATTACGGACCTCGGAACACTGGGCGGCAATCCGAGTGCTGCCGGCGGCATCAACGAAAAGGGGCAGGTGTTTGGTCAAAGCAGTACATCTTTGGGGGAGTCTCATTGCTTTATCTGGCAGAACGGCGTAATGACCGACCTGGGGACGCTGGGTGGAGATTATTGTGAGCCACTGGCCAACAATGACAAGGGACAGGTGGTGGGCACAAGCCTGACATCCTCAGGTGCCGTGGATGCTTTCATATGGCAGGACGGCGCCATGACAGGCCTGGGAAATCTGGGTGGGGGGTATAGCTACGGTTTGGCCATCAACAAGAAAGGCCAGGTGGTTGGCTATAGTGGCACTTCTGCAGGGACCGCTCATGCCTTCATCTGGCAGAAAGGGAAGATGAAAGACTTGGGAACACTGGGTGGAAATAAGAGCATTGCTCTCGACGTCAACGATAAGGGGCAGGTCATAGGCTCTAGCACACTATCCTCGGGAGGTGAGCATGCCTTCATCTGGCAGGACGGCGTCATGACCGACCTGGGAACCCTCGGCGGGGGATCCAGCTACGCTTATGCCATCAACAAAAAAGGCCAGGTGGTCGGCTATAGTTATACGTCTACAGGGGCCAGACATGCCTTCATCTGGCAGAAAGGAAAGATGACGGACCTTGGTACGCTGGGTGGAAATTGGAGTACTGCTTCCGGCATCAACGATAAGGGGCAGGTCATAGGCGACAGCGCATCCTCAACGGGTTCCCAGCATGGCTTCATCTGGAATGATGGGGTCATGACCGACCTTGGGACTCTTGACGGAGGTGAAAGCGGAGCGTTCCATGTGAACGATAAGGGACAGGTGGTAGGTTACAGTACGGGAACTTTAGGCACGACAAAGGCCTTCGTTTGGCAGAAAGGCGTAATGACAGACTTGGGCACACTGGGCGGGAACAGCTTCGCCGTGGACATCAACGATCATGGGCAGGCGGTGGGTCGCAGCCAACTCAGCCAGGGGTCAATCGCAAGGCATGCCGTTCTCTGGAAGATCAAATAATCGCAGGAAACCAGAGGAACCCAATATTGCCGGGCCTGCAGTTAGAGTCGTAATTCCAAAAGTGCAAGCCTGGCACTGCCTCTAAGAGTGAAATCGACGGCTGAAATGCTCTAGGAAGGACGTACCACGGCCGGGTCATCAGCACCCGGCCGTTTTGTTTTAACCCTCCCCTTCCTTTTCCTTTCGGAGGCCAATATTTTTAATTTTCCAATTGAGATGACCACATTTTTGGTGTAGTGATGGTGGCAGCCTTGTTTGCCATAAGTGAAATCGGCGGCGCCGATATGCATGTACGACGAAAGAAGCTGAGGTCGGTGCAAAATGCTCAGTTGTAGGCATTCCTTGATGCCCTAAAATGAGGTAACCCAAAGCCAGAGGAATTAAGCATTGTGTCCGTAATTCCCCGGAAACCTGGTCGTCCCCAGAAGAAAATGGGTGTCGATCGCCCATAGCGGAAAAATCCATAACAAGGAGAAAATATGAGTAAAAAACCGGTTGCTGCCGGAAAGAGCAGCTTCGACCTGATCGACACCACCGAATTCTTTTCCCGGATACCCCTCGCCCCGGGCATCGAGGTGCTGGATGTGGCCTGCGGAGTGGGACGGTACAGCATGGAAATGGCAAAGCTGTTGGATCAACGGGGAATGATTCATGCCGTGGACATGTGGGAAGAGGGGATCGAGCTCCTTAAGGAATCGATCCGGCAACAGGGGATACGGAATATCAAGCCGGTCAGGGCCGATATAACCAAGCGCATTCCCCTTGATGACGGGTCCATCGACTTCTGCCTCATGGCCACGATCCTTCACGACCTGTCACCGGCAGGGCAGGACGAAACGCTGAAGGAGATCAAAAGGGTTCTCAAGAATGATGGCGTGCTTGCCGTGATAGAATTCAAGAAAATAGATAAAGGGCCCGGACCTCCGGTAAGCATACGTCTGTCCGAACAGGAAGCTGAAGAGACTCTCCGAAAACACGGTTTTCTCAAGACATACCTGGGAGAGATCGGCGAATTCAATTATCTGCTGACTCTCCAAAAAGGAGGAGCATAAAGGGAACAAACCTGCACATTTGTTGGCGGATGCTGTTGCCCTCGCTCCCACCGATGCTGCAAAACCACAACCCCGTTTATCAGAGAGCCTCAAAAAATTATTGACCTCCGAAGAAAAGTAATTACAATGTGCATACGGATCTTTTTTTTCGAAGAGGAAATGCCCATGCGCACAAACATAATTCGAATAGGAAATTCTCAGGGGATTCGGATTCCCAAGATTCTTCTTGAGCAAAGCAATCTGGGGACCGAAGTAGACCTGGAAGTGGAAGACGAGAAGATCATCATTCGCTCAGCTTCCCACCCAAGGCAGGGGTGGGCCGATGCATTCAGGCTGATGTCTGAAAGCGGTGACGACAAGATGGTCGATGAGAATTTGAGCGGGCAGTCTGAATGGGACCGGGATGAATGGGAATGGTAGTCAAACGTTTCGATGTTTATCTGGTCAACCTTGACCCGACTGTCGGTAGTGAAATCCGCAAGGCACGACCATGCCTCATTATCTCGCCCGACGAAATGAATCGGTATATCGCCACGGTCATCGTTGCGCCGATGACGACCAAAGGCAGAGATTACCCCACACGAGTGACCTGCACATTCAAGGGCAAGGATGGACAAGTGGTGCTCGATCAAATCAGGACCGTCGATAAGACTCGGCTGATTCAGAGACTCGGTAAAATCCCTAAACCGACCCAGGAAGAGGTTTTGACGATTCTTTCTGAACTGTTTGCCCCGTAAAATGGACCTGGGCAAGTTACTTTCTTTTCAGTGTTACCACCCTAAGCCCCATGAGCATTTTCACCCCCCCGAAACAATCGCAACCACCCACCGGCCCAGCAAATCCAGCTGTTCCAGGGCTATCCGCTCCCCGGTGGTATGGACCTTCTCATAGCCGCAGCTTAGAACCACCGCCGGAATACCCCGGTTGTTGAAATGGTTGGCGTCCGAGCCGCCGCCGGTGGGCTTGAACCGGACCGGCACGCCGATCCGTCCGGCAGCTTCGGCGGCACGTCGCACCGGCTCCGCATCCTGCTCCAGCCGGTAGGATGGATAACAGCGCTGGACATCGACCTCCACGCTACCCCCCATTTCAGCGGCAGCATTTTCCATTGCCTCCACCATCACTTCCACCTGGGCCTGCAGCTTGGCCGGGTCCAGGGAGCGGGCCTCGGCCTGCAGACTGCAGCGGTCGCAGACGATGTTGGTCGGACCTGCAGCCTGGATGCTGCCGATGTTGGCGGTGGTTTCCGGGTCGATGCGCAGCAGTTTCATGCGGGTTATGGCCAGGGCGGCCATCTGGATTGCCGATATACCCTCTTCGGGGGCAAAACCGGCATGGGCGCTCCGGCCATGGAAAACGGCATTGATCTTCGCCTGCTCGGGGGCCTGGACAACGATCTCGCCCACCGGACCGCCGGCATCGAGGACGAAACCGCAGCGGGAGGTTATCCGGCTGCTCTCCAGGTGGGCGGAACCGGTCAGGGCCAGCTCTTCGGCTACGGTAAAGAGAACCTCCAGGGTGGGATGGGGAATGTTCTGCCCACGGATTACCGTCACCCCTTCGATTATCGCCGCCAAGCCTGCTGCATCGTCGGCACCGAGCACGGTAGTGCCGTCGCTGACAATGTAATTGCCCTCAATGCGGGGCTTTACCCTCACACCCGGTGCCACCCGGTCCATGTGGCAGGAAAAGAGCAGCGGAGCCCCAGGTTTGGTGCCTTCGAGACGGGCGATCAGATTGCCTGCATTACCGCCGATCCTGGTGCCGGTGTCGTCCTCGGTCACGCTGAAGCCCAATTCCTTCAGTATCGCCGTAAGCCGGTCGGCCATGGGACGCTCGTTTTTCGGTTCGGAGTCGATGCTGCACAATTCCATGAACGTGGCATACAACCGCTGTCTGTCGATCATTTAAGCCCTCCATTGTATTGCCTACCTATCTACCATGCCATATTTATCCCCGTCCACAACAAAAAAACCTTTGCAACATGCCGTAACGAATAAACAAAAGATTTCATCACCGGTTGCAAAGGGATTTTCTCCTGGTAGAATTAGCAATTATTGTCGAACTCAAGTTAATTTACCCAGGAGGAAAAGCGATGAAAGTTGATGAAGTCAAGGAAATAGCCAAACAGCGCGGCATCAAAGCCGGCAAGTTGAATAAGACCGATCTGATCAAGACCATCCAGGATACCGAAGGAAACGACCCCTGCTTTGCCAGCGGCAAGGCTTCGGAATGTGGTCAGGAAAGCTGCCTCTGGCGGCAGGACTGCCCGAAATAAAGCCGCACCCGTCGATCCTCTACCGAACTAGACCAGATTATTCCATTTGCGGGCGGATGCCTTGCCGCCAATAGCGACAGGGCATCCGCCCGTCTCCCATCCGATCCCGCCCAAACAAATACCTCCCCTTGCCAATCTGCTGAAACGCTCAGGATATTAACTAGTTTCCATCCGGAAAGGGTTCTTTTCTGCCCTGGCGGCATCAATCTGCGGGCTTACTTGTGCGACGTACCGATGTACGTCTCCGCGCAAGCCCTTGATTTCCCTGCCAGAACAAAAAATCCCCTCTTTCCGAATCGGAAACCACTAGTTTCTCATCCGGAGTTTCCGGATGGAAACTAACTCCTATCACCTTCTTTTTACAGATCTGTAACATGAATGCAACCTGAACCCCGTAGCATGGTCACCAATCGATCGGCAGGCTATTAAGGAAAGAACGGAACGATGCATACGATACTGGTAATCGAGGATGAAAGGGACCTGGCGGAACTGATTGCCTTCAACCTGGAAAAGGAAGGGCACCGGCCGCTTATTGCCCTCGATGGGCTTGTCGGCCTCGAAGCAGCGCGCAAGAATCCGCCCGACCTTATTCTGCTTGACCTGATGCTTCCCGGCATGGCAGGCACAGAGATCTGCAAAATCCTGAAGGGCAATGGGAAAACCGCCTCCATACCGGTTATCATGCTGACCGCCAAGGGGGAGGAGATAGACCGTGTCGTCGGTTTCGAAGTGGGTGCCGATGATTATATTGTCAAACCCTTCTCCACAAGGGAACTCATGTTGCGGGTAAAGGCACTGCTGCGTCGGACACTACCGGAACAGCCACGGAAAAAGGTCTTCAGTGTCGGGCCGGTCTCCATCGACACGGAACGTCATCTGGTAACCGTTGCCGATAAAGAGATCCTCCTCACCACTATAGAGTACAAACTGCTTCTGGATCTGGCGGAGCGGGCCGGCAGGGTTCAAAGCAGAGACATCCTGCTGCAGAACGTCTGGGGCTACAATTATGTGGGGGACAGCAGAACCGTCGACACCCATGTGACGCGACTGCGAACCAAGCTGGGGTCTGCCGGGGACATGATCAAGACCGTGCGTGGCTTCGGCTATAAGATCGAGGAAGAATAGAATATCCACCCAATCTTTGCCCTTCAGTAACAACGCTGTAACAAAAGCAGTTCACTATAACCAGAATAAAAGCAACATCCACAAAAAGGAGGAAACAAATGTCGGTATTTTTTCGCAAAAAACTTGCAGCAGCGCTGCTCCTGGCGCTGACCGCCACTGGCGGGGCGGCTTCGGCCGAAACACTCATCAACGGCGCCGGGGCGACCTTCCCCTACCCCCTCTATTCAAAATGGTTCACCGAATATGCCAAGGTCGATCCGTCGGTCAAATTCAACTACCAGTCCATCGGCAGCGGCGGCGGCATCAAACAGATCACCGCCCAGACCGTCGATTTCGGCGCTTCCGACAAATTTTTGAGCGATAGCGACCTGAAGGCCGCTCCAGGTAAGCTGCTCCACATCCCAACGGTAATGGGTGCGGTGGTCGTCACCTACAACATTCCCGGCGTAGCAAAAGGCTTGAAGCTCTCCTCCGAAGATGTGGCCGATATCTTCCTGGGCAAGATCACCAAATGGAACGATCCGAAGATCTCCAATGACAACCCGGGCGTCAATCTCCCCAACCAACCGATCATTGTTGTTCACCGCTCCGACGGCAGCGGCACCACCAGCATCTTCACCGACTACCTCTCGTCTGTAAGCCAGGAATGGTCCGGCAAAGTGGGCAAGGGAAGCTCGGTAAAATGGCCGGTAGGTCTTGGCGGCAAGGGTAACGAAGGGGTCGCCGGACAGGTCAAAACCACCCAGTACACCATCGGCTACGTTGAACTGGCCTATGCCGTGGAAAACAAGCTGCCCTATGCAAGCCTCAAGAACAAGAGCGGCGTCTTCGTCGAGCCGACCATCAAATCCACCAGCGCCGCCGCTGCCGGCGCCGCCAAATCCATGCCCGCCGATTACCGCGTCTCCCTGGTCAACCAGCCGGGCAAAGACTCCTACCCCGTTGTCGGCTTCACCTGGTTGCTCGTTTACCAGGATCAGAAGGACAAGGCCAAAGGGAAGAAGCTGGTCGAGTTCCTCAACTGGGAACTGAAGCACGGCCAGAAGATGGCAGAGAAGATTCTCTATGCGCCCCTTCCGGCCAATGTGGCAAAGATGGTGGAAAAGACCATCAAGACCATCAAATAAAACCTATCCATCATGGGCATCCGGAAAGGGCACACGACAGTGTGCCCTTTCTTTGTTCCAGTCTTTCCAATCAGAAATTATCATCCTTCATTGAACATTTATCCGCCTGTAACATCATCTTAACGCTTCGCTCCTATGATAGGTACAAAGTTAATGAGAGAGAGGCGGATGAACGATGACATACTGCCAGCATATCATTCCAACGTTAGGTGAAATTCTCAAGAAACAGGAACCGATCTCCCCCCAATTACCGGTATCGGAGGTAGTGGAGATTTTCCAGAAAAACCCATCGCTGCTGGCCCTGCCCATATTAGCGGAAGGGACATTTACCGGCATTATCAGCCGGAGAGCTCTTTTTTACAACCATCTGGGGCGTCCATTCGCCATGGAACTCTTTGGCAAAAAACCGATCATGGTTCTTCAAGAAGAAGACTGCATGACAATGGAAGCGGACCTGGACGTGAATGGGGCACTTTCGCGATTACTGGACTTTGATCCGTCCCTTGAGACAGATTGCTTCGTAATCACTGAAGCACAGCGGTACGCGGGGATGGTTTCCGTATCGGATCTGATGATGACCATCTCTATGACACAGGCATCACTGGTTCAAACACTGGAAAGTCTCGGCGAACGTATTCAGAGTGAGGTAAAAAAAGCTGGTGAAATACAGCAGGCACTGCTTCCCGTTTCCGAATTCAGCTTCGAGGGATTGACCGTCAGCGGAGAAATAACCACTTCCTCGGAAATAGGCGGAGACTATTTCGATTATTTTCAGCTGGATAAAGACAGAATCGGTTTGCTGGTCGCCGACGTCAGCGGCCATGGTGTCCAATCGGGCATGGTCACTACCGCGGCCAAAGCGAGCCTGAATTGCCTTATTTCCCAAGGGGTTGACACCCCTGCCGGATTATTGTTCGGCATGAACAATGCCATTCTGGCCACCGCCCGCCAGACACTGCTCATGACCTGCCTCATAGCCGTCATAGACACCAAAAACGGCAAGGTTACCTTTGCCAATGCCGGCCATAATTTTCCCTATATCCACCGGTCCGGTTCAGGTTTGCTCATGATGCTGGACAGCGTCTCCGGCTTTCCCCTGGGGTTCGAAGAAAATAACAGCTATGGAGAGTGTTTAACCTCTTTCGAATATGGCGACACCATGCTGCTGTATTCCGACGGCATTGTGGAATGTACCGACCGGGCTGGCGAGGAATTCGGTTATGAACGCCTGTCAGCATCCCTGGCGAAAAATATCCATTTAAAGCCCAGCGTATTGAAAAGAAAACTGCTGCGGGAGGCAGAGCTTTTCACCGGCAGCGAATCGTTCCCCGATGACGTGACTATTTTCATCGCCTCTTCGACATTTAAAGGAGCCCCCCATGCAGCAGAATAAAACCATTCTCGCGCTTTTCGCCGACAATGCCGATGCTGAGGCCATGAGCAGCTGTTTCTTCCATGTCCCCGAAGTTATCAGCGTCATAGCCGACCGCTTTCTCAAAGTAACCCTGGGCGAAATTGCCTCTGCCCGGATAGATCCCGGACTGGCAGTGATCTCAAGTGCTCTCTATCCGGGGAAAAGGCCACAGCTGGTGGAAGAACTGCGCGGTTACTTCCCAGGGCTGGAGATACTGGTCCTTGCGCCGGCATCAATGCCGCCTCATTCACTGGAAAGGTTCATGCTCGACCAGGTGCGGCATCTGATCATAGAAAATCGGCAGGAAAAGGCAGCGACCGGCGATGGAGATCAGCCCCTGTCCGTCGCCATTGGTAATCTCATCTTAAAAAGGCAGTGGCACCTTGGCCAATATGTGAAAAGGGGGACAGAAATTCAAGAATTCCAACTCTCATTTTCGGAAGAGAAGGAACAGATCATCAAGGCACTTGAGGATTCCATCGTCGGAGACTCGATGGAATACGAGATGCTCCGCCAAAAGGGTGCGCTGCTGGCGGATGAAATGCTGGAAAATGCTTTCTACGGCGCTCCCAAGAGTGATGACGGTATGAAAATCTTCCGCAAGGGGGAAAGAAGACAGATTCTGCCGGACGAGGGTATAGTTTTCCGCTTCGCCTTTGATGGGGAAACCCTGGCCATGGAAATTAAAGACGGCTGGGGCAGCCTCGGCGCCGACATGGTGCTTGAATATCTGGCAAAAAATTCGGCGGACATGGGAGCGGCAGATGATGCAGGTGGAAGAGGACTTTTCATCATCTGGCGTTTCCTGGATCATTTCCATGTTTGCGTAAATCCGGGCAAAGAGACTTTGATCGGCGGACATCTTAAAAAGTCATCACAGATCCCGCCGGAAACCATACATGGCTTTCACATAACAACCACCGGTTGAACAAAAAAGGAGGAGAAAGAACAATGGATGCATCATTCAAGATCGTGCCCCACCCCAAGGTGCTGTGCAATTATTTCTCACTGGCAGGAAATATAGACGCCCAGGCCGAGACGCAGCTCATGGCGCTGCCGGCAAAGGTGAACCAGCAACTGGTAAAATTCGACTTCGGCAATGCAGGGCGGATAAACTCCATGGGCATAGCCCTGCTTCTGCGTTGCTTCAAACGTATCAAAGAGGAGAAGCGGGCAGAGATACAAGTGTTGCAAGTTAACGCAACCAACACCATGCTCTTCAAGATGACCGGCATTTTTCTGCTGGCGGCAGCAGCCAAAGACTGAGGCCTTAAAAGGAGGAACTGTGAAATCATTTATTTTCAGATTTCTTGGTGTGGATTTTTCGGAACTGGACCGGCAGATAGACAAGCTGAGGGAGCTGCGGGATTCCTACCGCGAAGCCAACATCCGCCACTACGGCAGCGAACTGGCTGCACTGCTCAATGATTGACGACCTGGCCAAAAGCCAAGGAGGACCCATGAACAATCTGCAACTGAAACCCCTTTACCTTGCCCCGGACCAGCGGCGCATTCCCAGGCTGGAAAACTCCTTCTCCGACTGCAGCTACCTGTTTCTGAAATTCAAGGAACATCTTAAAAGAAGCGGTCATGCGGCCATTGTCGCCCTCAAATTCGTAGAACCGGTTCATGCAAAGATTGGCAAGTCCATTGCCCTTTTTATCAGAACCATGGACAGAAAGCTGTCAGGTCGCATCGAAGGGGGATACAAAGCCAGCGAAGGAGAATTTTTCCTGCTCATCGTGCCGGACAGGGATTACCGTGAAAGTGATTTTCAAGGGGACCTGGCAACCATCCGCCACGAGCTGTGCCGTTATTTCTCCCTGCCGCACATGAGCAGGAACTTTAGCGAGAGACGGGCAGAAGATCTGTTCACCATCTACGGTGTATTTCTTGCCAATAATAGCGGGGAAAACGCAGACAACACCTTGTTTCGCGCATTCCAGCAGCTGTTCAGCGGCTCTACGTCCATAAGTCCGGTACATCTCCATGAGCGACAGGAAATTGAAGATATTATCTCCGGTGGCTTGATAACTCCTGTCTTTCAACCCATCTTTTCCCTGGGTGAAGGCACCGTCCATGGCTACGAAGCACTGAGCCGCGTCGGCAGACCCAGCCCCTTTTCCGATCCGGAATTGCTCTTTGCCAAGTCCGCTGAACATGGACTTACCTTTCAGCTGGAAATGCTCTGCCGCAGGAATGCGCTGATCCGGTCAAAGGAGTTGGGCATCTCCGAACGACTTTTCCTCAACGTCTGCCCGAGCCTCCTCCAGGCCAACGATCACGAACGGGGCGTCACCGCTGCACTCCTTGAAGAACTGGGCATCGAGCGATCGAACATCACCTTTGAGCTTACGGAACGGACACTGATCGAAGATTATGGCCTCTTCAACCGGGTCCTTTCCTATTACCGGGAACAGGGCTATTCCATTGCCATAGACGACCTGGGTTCCGGTTATGCCGGCCTGAAAATGCTCGCCCAGCTGGAGCCGGAATACGTGAAGCTGGCCCGTTTCCTGGTCAGTGACATCGACACCTCGGCAACCAGGCAGGCTTTGGTGGAGGCGCTGGTGACCTTTTGCGGCAAGATAGGAGCAAAGGTCATCGCCGAGGGCATAGAACGCAAGGAGGAATTAGACCTCCTTACGCAAATGGGGGTATCTTTCGGCCAGGGATACCTGCTGGCAAGACCTTCCAACGCACCTGTCTCCTGCAGTTCCATTCTCCACAGATAATTTCCCGAACCGCAACACGTCCGTAACCATTCCCGTTCATAATGGTGCAAACCCCTAGGGAGGAACATTATGAACGGATCAGTCATCCCCTTTGTCCGGAAAAATTTCACCAGGCATCCCGCCCTGCTGGGAGCGGTGACAACTGCCACCGGTTTGCTCCGGCACATGGCTCTAAAGCCCTTCACCCCACGGAACCGGCGACGGGAATTCCAGCTCAGGGACAGCGTTGCCAGCATCCTTGCCAATCGTTCTCAAATCTTCAAGGAAAAGGGATATGGCAGCACCCCCACCATCGTTATCGGCGGTTTCGTCCCCGACGCCACCGAGCTGGTCGAATTCCAGCGGGATCTCTTCAGGCAATACGGCAGCATTTATTATATGAACTATCCGCGCAACGGGTTCACGTCAGAATTATTCTTTGCCCAGCTGGCCGATCTCATCGAAGATATAAACAACCACGGCAACAAGCCGGTCATCTTCAGCGTCAGTTTCGGCTCGGGCCTTCTGGCACGGTTTCTCCAGGAATGGATGGAACCCGAAAAACTTGGCATCAAAGGCATAGTGATGGCCAGCCCGGTGCTCTGCACCGAGGACCTGATCAGGCCGGAACGGGATAAATCAGGCGGCGTCCGGATGCTTGAGATCAATCTGAAACGGATTCTCAAGGCCGATCCATCCGCCGAAGAAGACGTAAACAGGCAGATTGACCGCGCCCGCCGCTGTTTCAAGGCACTCTTCGAAGCAGGTGCGGAAAACCGGCAGTTATCCGGCCGGCACCTGACCATCAGGAAAAAAATCATGGATGTCATTGAGAGGACTTCGGCTGCCGGGGGCTACCAGCGGGTATTGGCGCTCAAAGGATTTTCCAGGCCCCTCCCCCATCGGCCCATTTTCAACGGCCCGGCATTGACACTTCTGGCTGAACAGGAAGGCGACCTGCTAGTCCCGACTTCGCCAACCATGGCAGCACTGCGTACCCCCGATACATGCAGACAACTGTTCCCACGGGGCAAGGTACGGGTTGTCTGTTCCGGTTCTGCAGGAGATAGCGTCGCCCATGCCTCGCTCATATTTCACCATTTGCACTATAATCCCATCATAAAGGCCTGGTATGACAAGCTGGTTGCGCCAGTGCTGTTTGCGGTGGTCTAGATATGGAAATTTCCAGCTACCTTGCTAATCCCATTTTTGATAAAATTCTCAAATCCGGAGCCTCCATAGCGGCGAGGAAATTCCTCAAACGCGATCCTGTGGCAGCCCAGGAAAAAATATTTTCCCACCTGCTTGTTCGCGGCAGTAAAGCCCGCTTCGGCATGGACTACGGGTTTACGGAACTTACACGCCTTCCCTTTGCCCAGGCTTATCCCCTTTATCGGGAGAGGGTCCCGATCAGAACCTATGACGATTTCCGCAAAGACTATCTGGCCAAGGGCTGGCAGGTGCAGGAAGGGCGACGGCAACTGCTGCTGAAAGACCAGACCTGGCCGGGAAAGATTCCCTTTTTCTGCGAAACCTCCGGCACCACCGCGCCGAGCAAGTATGTTCCCTTTTCCATGGAGATGTTTGCCGCCAACCGGCGGGCAGCCCTGGACCTGACGGCCATGTACCTGCATCAGAACCGGGACAGCCGCCTCTTCAGTGGGAAACTGCTCTACATGGCCGGCAATACCCAGCTGAATGACATGGGGAATGGCATCAAAAGCGGCGACATGAGCGCCATCACCCTGAGCCATCCCCCTTTATATCTTAATCCGTTCATAGCACCCGACGCAGCCACCGCCGCCCTCCCCTGGGAAGAGAAACTGGAGCGCCTGGCCCACCTGCTTCTCAGGGACAGGAACATCAGGGCCATCTCCGGCGTCCCCCCATGGATTCTGCTCCTATTGAAGCGTTGTACAGAGCTGGGAAAGGCGCCGCTCCCAAGCTTGCTGCCAAACCTGGAGCTGATCATTCATGGCGGTACCAGCATTTCCCCCTACCGGCACGAATTTGCCGACCTGTTCCAGGAACACCCTCCCCACTTCCTGGAGGTTCTGCCATCCTCGGAAGCCTTCATGGCCTTCCAGGTGCACGGCGACCCCCAAATGCGGCTGGCCCCATACTACGGTGCCTTTTTTGAATTTGTTCCCTTCGAACATCTGAATGACCGCGGCATCCCGCCGGCCGATGTGGCTGCAGTACCGTTGGCAGAAATAGAAACAGGCCGGCGCTATGCCGTAATACTTTCCACCTGTGCCGGCCTCTGGCGCTACCACATCGGCGATACCATCCGCTTCACTGCTCGCGATCCCTTGTTCATTGAATTCACCGGCCGTGACAAATTCCTCGACCGCTTTGAAGAGAAGGTGACCCAAGGGGAAGTTGAAGCTGCCGTCGCCGGACTTAACGGCCATTCAGGAGCGGACATCCGCGAATTCATGGTCGGCCCTCAAATTGCGGAGAGACGCCACCTTTGGGTATTGGCGGTTGGGAATGGAAATGTGAGCGGCATTAACCTGGCAGACCGGCTTGACAAGGCATTGACCGCCCAAAACGACGACTATGCCACCTTTCGCAGTCAAGGCAGGATCAAGGAGCCGGTCGTTATCCAGGTTGAGGCAGGACTGATCTATCGGTGGTCGAAAGAGGTGCGGGGCAAGCTCGGCGGCCAAAGCAAGATTCCCCATATTGACCCGACGCTGGAGGGAGAACTGGTGAGGAGCCTGGTCGAGTTCAGCAAGCAGGGCTGATCGCGAAGAAATTGCATTAAAAAAGCCATCTCCGCAAGGAAATGGCTTTTTTTATTAGGTAAAAAATGGATATCCTTCAGTAACGGATGCTCCGGATCACCTGGTTTACCATACTGCCCAGCTTTTCGGGAAGGGGCGTGTAAAAAAGCGTCGAGGTCATTTTTTCTGCCTTCTTCAACTCCCAGTTCAAAAACTCCACAAGCGCCTTTCCCTTCACCGGGTCTTTCTGTTCCTGATAGACAAGCAGCCAGGTCAGTCCGACTATGGGATAGGCGTCTTTGCCCGCCTGGTTTACCAGTGATACGCGGTAATCATTCTTCACATGTTTTATGGCATCAACCGCCGCTGCCCTGATGGAGCGCATGGTCGGGTTGACAAAGCGGCCGGTCTTGTTTTTCAGCACGGCTGTGGGGAGATTATTGACCATGGTATAAGCATTTTCCATGTAGGCGATGGAAAAGGGCACCGTTCTGATGTGCTCGACCATCTCTTTGCTCCCCTTGCCCCCTATGCCGACCGGCCATTGGACGGTGTTACCCTTGCCTACCTTTCCGGCCCATTCGCTGCTGACACTGGAAAGGTAATCGGTAAAGATGCTGGTGGTGCCGCTGCCGTCACTGCGGTGGACAACAATGATTTTCTGATCGATGGTCTTCAGCTCTTTGTTCAGAGCTACCAGCCGGGAATCGTTCCAGCGGCTGATTTCACCCAGATAAATGGCACTGACGGCCTCCGGGGTAAGTTTCAGTTCCGAATGCAGGCCCGGGATATTGTAACTCAGCACTACTGCCCCCATTACTGTCGGGATCTGCAGGAGTTTTCCCGGGGCGGCTGCCAGCTCCTCATCCGTGAGAAAGCGGTCGCTTGCGCCGAAATTCACCGCCTGCGCCATGATTTGCTTTACCCCCCCGCTGCTGCCGATGGCATCATAGGTAAATGCCACGACCGGATCAACCAGGGTGTAATCCCTGAACCACTTACTGTACAGAGGATACGGAAAGGTTGCTCCTGCCCCCTTGAGTACCGTCTCGGCAAAGGACTGCCCGGCTGAAAGCGTCACGGCTACCGCTGCCAGTATTGCCATATATTTTTTCATTTTGTTGATCATCAGCAAATGTTCCTCTTAGTGAAGGTTGGCTTGAGCTGCGGCAAACCCGGTGCTTTTTTTCGATGGGGGTTCGGCAGAAAGGGGAAAGCTGCGGTGACAGCAACCACATGAAACTTCCTTGCTGTCCATTCTTGTCCACAATGTCATGTTGCGCGAGTCGCACCACTCACAGTACCAGACGTAGTAGTCTCCCATTGGCGTTAATTGCATTTTCGTTCTCCTTTTGTCCTTTTCTTTTCCTACAGGGTAGCCAAGGAATATGCCGGTGGTGTTACAAAAAGGTTAATGATTGGTAAAAACAGGTCCTCATGGCTTCGGGAGCTGTGACGAAATAAAAAAAAGCCCGCCGGGAGGCGGGCCGATAACAATGAAGGAGGCTTATCAAGCTGGGCAGCCTGATTAGAAGATAATCTGTGCCTGCAAACGGTACTGCATGTCGTCTGAACGAGCCGGCTGTTTGTGAATATTGGTCACATCAGCCTGCAGCTTCAGGTTGTGCTTGTTGAAGTAGTAGGAAACGGCCCCGGCGGTTTCCGTCTGAATGTTGTTGGCCTTGTCCCGGTCAGGGTCCACAAAGGAGTAACGGGCTGCCACTTCCAGATGTTTGGGAATGATGAAATAGCCGGCCTGGGCATAGAAACCGTGGGCGCGGAGGGTCTTATCAGTATCCTGGCCGTTTGCATGGCCGAGGAAGTATTCACCCTGAGCGGAGAAGCCCATCCATTTGAAAGCGGCATCGATGCCGACGCTGTTGGTATCGATCTTTTCAGTGCCGAATTTGCTCAATCCTTTACCCAGCCAGCCGTTGGACCCGGCAAAGGTCAGGTTGTTGCTCTCCAGGGCTGTGGCGCTGGTTTTTGCCAGGGTATCCATGAAGTAGCCGGCGCCGATGGACAGGAGCGGTTTCTGGCTATTGTCCAGATCCCCTTCAGAATAGGCCATGTCGCCGAAAGGGTTGACGGCGACCCTTGCCGCAAAGGCGTTGTTGGTGAATTTGCGCTGGGTGTTCTGACCTACCCCGCCGTAAACGCCCAGGTTGTAGTTGAATATCCCTTTGGCAATCTTGCCGTGGACCATGAGCCCGGTATCGCGTCCCATCTTGAAGGTATCGGTGGCATTGGAGCGGTCGACGAACTGCTGGGAGCCGGAAGAGGTGATTTCCTGACGGGCGAACTGGACTTTTTCCTGTCCGACCAGAAACTGTGCCTCGTCCATGAGCCGGTAATTGAGCCAGGCATCCTCAAGAAGCTTTCCCGAATCGGCAAAATTCACCTGAAGCTTGTAGGTGAGGTCTTTGCTGTAGGCATAGCCGTTCATGAACAGCTTCATCCGGCGGACCCTGAATTCGGAAGTATTCTGGCCGCCATCACTGTCGGTAAACGTATAACGGCTCTGGAGGCGGGCTCCCAGGGACATCTGGAATTTTTCATCCGGGGAATTAAAGGTGAACCCCTTCCCAAGCTTGTAATCCAGGGGCTTGCTCTTGGTCACGGCCTTGTAGTCTTCCTCGGTAATAACGCCTTTTTCCTTGAGCACATCCTCCAGTGTCTTGGCCATTGCCCCCTGGCTCATAAGAGCGGCGGTTAAAAGTGCCACTGCTGCAACTCCTGCTTTCATTTTCTCCTCCTTTAGGTTTGCCGGATAACCCGGCTTTAGATTCGCGGATCGTTTTGACTGGCCACATCCTAAATGCACTATGTGGCATTGGTGTTACAGGCAAATTAAAAGATGGTTAAGGGGAAACTGCTTTCAAGTTGACAATTTGCCGGGGTGAATCTAAATTAAGCCGTTCGGCTTATTCACAGAATGGAGGCGCGTCCCGCATGGGCAGAAGCAGAAAAATAATCCTCTCCCTGATCCTGATCATCATTATCCTGGCTTCAGCCATCATCGGCATCATCAACACCCGGAAAAGCATCACCCGGACTGACGACCAGGACTACATTCGACTGTTCGTCGAGGTTGTCGCCATCGTCAAAAAACATTACGTTGAAGAGGTGGAGAGCAAGAAGCTCATGCAGAACGCGGTCAAGGGAATGCTCGCCTCCCTCGACCCCCACAGCGAATACCTTGCGGCTGAACCGTTCAAGGAAATGCAGGTGCACATGTCCGGCTCCTTCGGCGGGTTGGGCATCGAAATCAACATGCTGGACGGCAAGCTGGTGGTGGTCTCCCCCATCGAAGACACCCCTGCCTTCAAGGCCGGCATCAAGCCGGCGGACCACATCTGGAAGATCGACGACAAGCTGACCAGGGGCATGAACATCTCCAAGGCGGTCAGCCTGATGCGCGGCGAAAAGGGAACCAGCGTCACCCTTACCATCCTGCGCAACGGCTCCAGCACCCCGTTGATCTTCCCGTTGGTACGGGACATCATCAAAACTAAAAGTCTCAAGGCAAAAACCCTGGAGCCGGGTTTCGGCTATATCGGCATTGCCGAGTTTCAGGCGAGGACCGGTGAAGATTTCACCAATGCCCTGAAGAAGCTGCGGGAAGAAAATGGTGGCACATTGCGCGGCTTGGTGCTCGATCTTCGTTTTAATCCCGGAGGGCTGGTGGATTCGGCATTCATGGTGGCTGATCGCTTCATTGGCGAAGGGCTCTCCAACGGCCTCATCGTCTACACCGAGGGACGTGAGCCGTCGGCAAAAAGAAGCTGGACCGCCTATGTGGGGGAAAAGGAACCCCGCTATCCGATGGTGGTGCTGATCAACGGCGGCAGCGCCAGCGCCTCGGAAATTGTCGCCGGAGCACTGCAGGATCATAAACGGGCCATCATCATGGGCACCCAGAGCTTCGGCAAGGGATCGGTTCAGAGCGTGCTGCCCCTGAAAAACGGCGACGGCCTCAAACTCACCACTGCAAAATATTATACCCCCAATGGTCGATCCATCCAGGCCAAGGGGATCACCCCCGATATCGTCGTCAGCATGATGAAACCGAAGAATGGAGAGCCGGACAAGGACCAGGCCATCAGGGAAAAAGACCTGGAGAACCATTTCGAGGGAAAAGGGGGTGCAACGGAGCAGAAACAGGAACAGAAGCAGGAAAAGCCTGCCCCCAGGGGCGCTGTCGACAAGTCGAAAAAGGATGACTACCAGCTCTCAAGGGCACTGGACCTCTTGAAGGGGATCGACATGCTGTCCCAGTTGAAGATGAAGAAGTAGTTCCTCGATGCTCTTCAACCTTCTTGTCATACTTGGCCCGACCGCCTCGGGCAAAACCAGGCTGGGGGTGGAACTGGCCCGGCGGTTTTTCGGCGAGGTCCTTTCCGCCGATTCCAGGCAGGTCTATCGGGGCATGGACATCGGCACCGGCAAGGACTTGTCCGAGTATGGGGAAGTTCCCTATCACCTGATCGATATCGTCGATCCCGGTTATGAATTCAATGTCTTTGAGTTCCAGCGCCGCTTCGAGCAAGCCTACAACCATATTACGGAGCGTGGCAAGTTGCCGGTGATGGTTGGGGGAACCGGCATGTACCTTGAATCGGTGCTGAAGGGGTACAGACTGGTAGAAGTGCCTGAGAACGCCCAGCTGCGACGGCAACTGGCCGGTTTTTCTCACGAGGCTCTCATGGAGCGCCTTGGAAACGCCAATCCCCGTCTCCACAACTCCACCGACCTCCTTGACCATCACCGCCTGGTGCGGGCCATCGAAATCGCCGAATATGAGGCTCCCCCGCAGGCGCCGTTCCTCCCCGGCCTGTCCCCCCTGATCTTCGGCATCCAGTGGGATCGTCCGATCCTTCGCCAACGCATAACCGAGAGGCTGAAACTCAGGCTCGACCAGGGGATGATCCAGGAGGTGGAACGGCTGCACGACACCGGCATCCCCTTCGAGACCCTTGAATTCTATGGTCTGGAGTATCGCTTCATTGCCAGGCACCTCAAGGGGGAACTGAGCCGCAACGACATGTTCCAGAAATTGAACAGCGCCATCCACGACTTTGCCAAGCGCCAGTGCACGTGGTTCTCCCGCATGGAACGGCACGGCACGGTCATCCATTGGTTGGACGGCGCCGCAGATCCCCTGGCGGAAGCACTGGGGATCCTTTCCCATCAAAAAACCCAGTCCACTCCATTTTGCCGGCCATGATTCCCACCCCTGTCTCGGATTATCTCCGTAAACGAGGTGTCCGCGCCTGGTCCATTTCCGGCAGGACGGAGACCCTCCATGCCGGAGCAGTCATCATCCCGGCTTTGGCAGAAAGCCCCCGACTTTTTCATACATTGAAGTCGCTGGCAAAGAACCCCCCCGAGCTACTCGACCGGTTCCTGGTGCTGGTGGTGGTCAATCACCGGGAGGATGCGCCGCCAGAGGACAAGACGGATAACGATGCTACGCTCAAAATGCTTGAATCGGGTGATGCCGAGCTGTCCATACCTAATCTGGCATGGGTGGATGCTGCCTCGCCCGGAAGTGAAATGCCCATCAAGGGGGGCGGAGTAGGCCTTGCACGAAAAATCGGCGCCGACCTGGCCCTCCCCTGTCTCGATTATGCCAGCTGCAGTCCTCTTCTTATCTACCTTGATGCCGACACGCTGGTCGAGCCCGATTACCTCCATGCAATTACCCGCCACTTTCAGTATTCGACGGCAGGGGGCGCCGTTATCCCCTTTCGCCACCAGCAGCCGGCAACATATGCGGAGCAGCAGGCGATCGACACCTATGAGCTCTTTCTCCGCTGTTATGTGCTGGGCCTGGAGATTGCCGGGTCCCCCTATGCCTTCCACACGGTAGGAAGCGCCATGGCCTGCCGCGCCATGGATTATGCCCGCATGGGCGGAATGAACAGCCGTGCCGCCGGCGAGGACTTCTATTTCCTTCAGCAGATGCACCGGGTTGCCGGAGTCTCGCAGTTGTGCGGCACCGTGGTACATCCTTCCCCTCGCGCCTCCCATCGGGTGCCGTTCGGTACCGGCAGGTCCATGTCCCGAGTGCTGGCCGGCGAGCCGAATGCCATCGTCTTCCACCAGAGCGAATGCTTTCTGATCCTTAAGGAATGGCTGAAGCTGGTCGCCGACAATCTTGGCTCCGAAGCAGCACAGCTAATGGAGCTAGCCAAAGGAATATCGCCGGAATTAACTGTTTTTCTTGATCAGACAGTGTTTTCACCCACCTGGGACAAGCTGCGGCAGAACAACAAGGACCACAGGTCTCGGCATAAGGCTTTTCATGACTGGTTCGACGGCCTGAGGACCATGAAACTGGTCCACCACCTCTCCGCCACGGCCTTTCCCTGCTGCAGTCCCCATGAATGTGTTCCGGAATTCCTTCGTCTGGCAGGCGAGGCCCCGGCTGAAAGGGTGGCGGACCAGCTAAAAACATTGCAAAAGCGCCAGTTTGCCCCATAGAAACGTGATTTAACCAAATAACACCTTTTCACCACCTATCTTGTTACCACCTCAACATTCAAAGCCTCTCATATATCGTTTTTCTGAGACGAAATCTGCCGATATCGGTTTGCGGATAACCCGCCAGAATCCCTGCTTATCATCTTGCCCGCCCATTGACCGCGACTAGCCACGCTTCAGAACTGATGGCCCTGCTGGTATGTTATTTGCTGCAATGACAAACCGGGTGGTGCGATGAAAGCGACGAAAATTCTCATTGTAGACGATCAAAAGTATGCCAGGCAGATGTTGCGCGACATCCTGGCCCCGCTTCAATTTGTAATCGAAGAGGCCGGTGACGGCCGCGAAGCCGTCATGAAGACAATGGATTTCCGCCCGGATATCATTCTAATGGACCTGATGATGCCCGACATGAGCGGCATCGAAGCCTCCCGCCTGATCAAAAGCGATCTCCAGACAGCCTCCATTCCGATCCTCGTCATTACGGCAAGCAAGGAAAAGAACAACCTGCTCTCCGCTTTTGCCGAAGGAGTCGATGATTACATTACCAAGCCCTTCTCCACCAATGAGCTCCTGGCACGAGTCCAGGCGAACCTTTACAAACGTGACGCACTGATACTGGTGGAACAGAAGAAAACAGATGCCGGGATCATCCTTGACCTTTCCCTCTCAATTGCCTCTACGCTCAATGCCGCAAAGATTCTGCAGATCATTGTCGCCAGGATTGCTGAACACGTCAACATGAGGCGCTGCTCCATCGTCAGGTTCAGCGACAGTAGCCATGGTCATGTTCTCGCCTCCAACGACGATCCCTCAGCAAAGGGATTAAGAATCGAACTGTCCCGTTATCCCGAACTGCAGGAGATGATCCGCACCGGCAAGGCTTTTGTCGTCAAAGATGCCAAGCGTCATCCACTTCTGGCTGAGGTCAGGGAATACATTGAAGATATTGATTTCGACACCATCCTCGTCATCCCCATACACCACGAACAGGAGATCATCGGCGCCCTTATTTTGAGAACAAAGGGTGGGGAAAATTCGTTCGGTAGTCGCGAGCTTGCTTTCTGTCAATCGATCGCCGATGCCGCAGCAAATGCCATAAAAAATGCATCTCTTTTTGAGAAAGTTCTTGAGGAATCGGACGAACTGCGGGAGACGAAAGAAAAGCTGGAAAAAGAACTTAGAGAGAAGACGGTTTACGAAGGTCTCTTCGAACATGCTTCGGAAGGGCTGATGGTATTGAATGCGGCTGGACAGCCGCAGTATGTCAACAGAAGCGCTGCTGAAATGCTCGGTTACAGTGGAAAGCAGATGCTGAAAATGTCGTTGAAGGATTTCCTGGCAGAAGAAAGCCTGCAGGTGGGCATGGAAAACCACATCAACTTCTTCCTGGGGCGTGAATTTTCCAGAAAATACGACGTCCTTTTCAAGACATCCTCAGGGGAAAAGCGTTGTGTCGCCGTCTCGGTCAGTAATCACCGCCTGGAAGGAAACTACGCCATCCTTGCCCTTATTGATGTGACCCGGGAAAGAAGGGACCAGCACCTGCTGGCCGAGGCAAACGAGCGACTGAAGGCCCTTGACCTGCTCAAATCGGAATTCATCTACACGGCCACCAACGACCTGCGTCTGCCGGTAGCAGTCCTGCACAGCAATTGCCTGCAACTGAGAGAGTCGGACACGGAGAACCTTACGGAAACACAGTGCGAGCATCTGGACGCCGCCATTGAAAGCTGCGACCGGCTCATGGACCTTATCGAGGAACTGCTGGACAGCTCCAGGTTCGATCTCAAGGATTATGCCCTGACCATAGGAAAACAGAACATAATGGATCCCATCCGGGAGGTTTACACGGTCCTCGCTCCTTTTGCCAGCGGCAATGGGGTGCAGATGACCGTAACCTCTCTACAGAGCGATATTTTTGGATCCTTTGACGGCGACAAGATCAAATGCGTCCTTACCAACCTGATCGGCAATGCTATCAAATTCACCCCCCGGGGCGGCGAGATCGGCATTTCGGTGGATGCGGACGATCTTGAGCTGAAGATTTCCATATCGGACACAGGGGAAGGAATTCCGGAAGCCTACGTGACCAGGATCTTCAATGAATTTTACCACTTGAAATCAGCCAAGGGCTCCCTTAAAAAAGGAAGCGGTCTGGGGTTGGCCGTCAGCAAAAGGATAATCGATGCCCATAACGGCCGCATCTGGGTCGAAAGCTCAGAGGACAGAGGAACCACTTTCTCCTTCGCCATCCCCCTGACACGCTGAAATTCCCCCGGTTTAATCCCCCTCACATAATAATTGACTGAAATAGTAAGGTATGGTTTAATCTGGCTTAACTTTTGTGCAGCCATGAAAGGAAAGCCATGTTTTCAAGGTTACAACAGGACATCAAGGCGGTATTCGACAGGGACCCTGCAGCAAGAAGCAAGCTGGAGGTGTTTTTCTGTTATCCGGGTCTTCATGCCATCTGGTTCTACCGTGTTTCCCACTGGTTGTGGAAGCACGAGCTGTTCTTTCTCGGCCGTTTCTGCTCACACTGGGGAAGATTTTTCACCGGCATAGAAATTCACCCCGGCGCCAGGATCGGCAAGGGTTTCTTCATCGACCACGGAATGGGAGTGGTGATAGGCGAAACAGCCGAGATCGGCGACAACGTCACCCTTTACCATGGCGTAACCCTTGGTGGAGTCAGCTGGGAGAAAACCAAGCGCCATCCCACACTGGAAGACAACGTGGTGGTCGGCTCGGGGGCCAAAGTCCTTGGACCGTTTACCGTGGGCAGGGACAGCAAGATCGGCTCCAATTCAGTCGTCGTTAAGGAAGTCCCCCCCAATTCCACCGTTGTCGGCATACCTGGCCGGGCCGTAATGGCCGTTGAAAAACCCGCGGAAAAAATGGATCTGCAGCATGGCCAGCTTCCGGATCCTGAAGCCAAGGCCATTTCCTGCCTGTTCGACCAGATCAGGGAATTAGAACGCAAATTTTCCGCTCTCACCCTTGAGCATGAGCAATTGAAAAAGCGGATCGAAGAAGGAAAGTAGCATGCGCTTGTCAACAAGGGCTCAATATGCAGTAAGGGCAATGGTTGATCTTGCCCTTTACTCTACCAGCAAGCCTGTATCGCTCAAAGAAATAGCCCAAAGGGAAGAAATCCCCCTGAGTTACCTGGAACAGCTCTTCTTCCGCCTGAAAAACGGCGGCATCGTCACCAGTATCCGTGGGCCCGGGGGGGGCTACATCCTGGCCAGAGAGAGTTCCCTCATCAAAGTCGGAGAGATCGTCGTCACCGTGGAAGAGCCGCTCAGCCCGGTGGCCTGCATGGATGAGGGCAGCACCGGCTGCTCGCGAATCTCCCAGTGTGTCACCCACAACATCTGGAAAGGGCTGGGGGAAAAAATCCGGGGATTTCTCGATGGTATTACCCTGGAAGACCTGGCCCAGGAAGCGCGACGCAACCTGGAAGCCTGATTTGCCACCTGCCATTACCTTCATAATCCTACACATTTACAGGTCAAAATGATTTACATGGATTACAATGCCACAGCTCCGGTCCATCCGGAAGTTCTTGAGGCGATCCTCCCCTTTTACCGGGAGCAGTTCGGCAATCCTTCCAGCATCCATTGGGCAGGCAGGATGGTCAAGGGTGCGGTGGAGAAAGCCCGTGAAGAGGTGGCCGGGCTGGTGGGCTGCGCACCGTCCGAGATGATTTTCACCTCCTGCGGCTCCGAGTCGGACAACATGGCAATCAAAGGTGTCGCCGCCGCCAATCGCAGCAAGGGCAACCATATCATAACCACATCAGTTGAACATCCAGCCGTGCTCAACAGCTGCCACTATCTGGAACATGAGGGATACCGGATTACCAGGCTGCCGGTCGATAGAGATGGCCTCGTGGACCCGCAGGAGCTGAAGTCGGCTATCGGCGACCAAACCATTCTTGTATCGGCCATGTTTGCCAACAATGAAACCGGCGTCCTTTTCCCTGTTCGGGAAATTGGGGCCATCTGCAGGGAACGCGGAGTTTATTTCCACTGCGATGCCGTGCAGGCGGTGGGCAAGGTACCGGTTGACTGCCGTGGCATGGACATTGGCCTGTTATCCCTCTCCGGCCATAAGATTGGCGCCCCCAAAGGTATCGGTGCACTGGTGGTCAGAAAGGGGATCAAACTGCATCCCCTGCTCCACGGCGGCGCCCAGGAGCGTAACCGGCGAGCCGGCACGGAGAATGTCGCAGGGATTGTCGCTCTGGGCAAAGCATGCCAGATCGCCAGGGAGGAGATGTCTTCCGAGGCTGCAAGAGTGCAGCAGTTGCGTGACCGACTGGAAGAGGGTATCATGGCCATCTTTCCACAGGCAAGTCTGAACGGCCATCGTGAAAACCGCCTGCCGACCACTGCCAACATATCTTTCACAGGACTTGAGGCAGACTCACTGCTCTTGAACCTGGATCTGCAAGGCATCGCCGTCTCGTCCGGTTCCGCCTGCAGCTCAGGAACCCTCAAGGCATCACCGGTCCTCGCTGCCATGGGGGTCGATCCTGCTTCGGCCAAAGGTTCCGTTCGTTTCTCACTGGGCAGGACAAATACCGAAGAAGAGGTAAATTACTTACTGGGGGTCCTGCCGGAGATCCTGCAGCGGCTTCAGCAAAAATAGAGACAGATAAGGCCCATGAATAAAGAAAAGAGCAAAAAACGTGTTGTCATCGCCATGAGCGGTGGCGTCGATTCATCGGTTTCGGCAGCCCTTCTCCAGGAGCAGGGCTTTGAAGTGATCGGCATTTCCATGCAGGTCTGGGACTATGGCAAATTTGCTGCCGCCGAGGGCGAAAAATTCGATACCTGCTGCTCCCTGGACGACATCCATGACGCCAGGCGGGTGGCGGAGCAATTGGGTATTCCCTTTTATGTGGTCAATTTCGAGGATGAATTCGAAGACCTGGTCATTAAAGACTTCGTCGATGAGTACCTGAAGGGCCGCACCCCCAATCCCTGCGTCCGCTGCAATCAATGGATCAAGTTCGAACTGCTCCTGAAAAAAGCCCGTGGGCTCGGTGCCGATTTTATCGCCACCGGCCACTACGCAAGGACCCTGCGGGACGACACTGGCCGCTTCCATCTCCTTAAGGGGGTAGACCAGACCAAGGACCAGTCATATTTCCTCTTCACCCTCACCCAGGAACAGCTGGCCATGACCCTTTTCCCCCTGGGGGAAATGACCAAGACGCAGGTGCGGGCACTTGCCGCCAGGTACAATCTGCGGGTGGCGGAAAAGGGGGAAAGCCAGGAAATATGCTTCGTCCCCGACAACGATTACGTACGTTTCATCGAGGAAGAGCGGGGCAAGGAGCTTCTCTCCGGCAATATCGTCGACCGGAGCGGCAAGATACTCGGCAGGCACCGGGGCACCTACCGCTATACCATCGGCCAACGCCGGGGATTGGGTATTGCCCATCCCGAGCCGCTCCATGTCCTTGAATTGAACGCCGAAACAAAAGAGGTGGTGGTAGGGCCGAAGGATGCCCTGTTCAGCCATGGCCTTGTTGCGGCCAACACCAACTGGATCAACCCGGCACCTGATGCTGCCATCGTGGCAACATGCAAGATCAGGTACCGTCACCAGCCCGTCTCCTGCACGGTCAAGCCGCTGCCATGTAGCCGGGTGGAGGTCAGGTTCGCCGAGCGGGAAAAATCGGTCACCCCCGGACAGGCGGTGGTTTTTTATGAAGGGGACACTGTGCTGGGCGGCGGCTGGATCGAAAAAGCAGTTGATGGTTGTTGGTGATTGGTGATTGGAAAAAACAGACGGTACCACAAGCAATAGATGGGTGATGGTGAATGGTGAATAAACAAAAACAGACGGTGGCCATAACCACGCTCGGCTGCAAGATAAACCAGTTCGAATCGGCCGCCATGGCCGAAACGTTGGGCAAGGAAGGCTTCTCCATTGTCCCCTTTGATGGTGCTGCAGATATCTACGTCATCAATACCTGCACCGTCACCTCCAAAACCGACGCCGAATCCCGCCGCCTCATCCGCCGCGCATCACGGCAGAATCCCTCGGCAAAGATCGTCGTCACCGGCTGTTACGCCCAGGTCGCCTTCGAAGAACTGCAGGACATGCCGGGGGTCAATCTCATCCTCGGCAACAGCGAAAAAAAAGGCATTGCCGAAATGCTCAAGGATCTTGGCGAAAACCAGCGGGTGCTGGTGTCAGACATCTCCCGTGAACTGAATGAACGGGGGACACGACTGGAGAGCTTCGCCGAGCATACCAGGGCCTTTCTCCAGGTGCAGAACGGCTGCGATGCCTTCTGTTCCTACTGTATCGTCCCCTATGCACGGGGCAGAAGCCGAAGCGTCTCGTTGGAAGAAGCTTTAGCCGGTATCCGGACCTTTGCCGAGCGCGGCTTTAAGGAAGTGGTCCTTACCGGAATCCATCTGGGTGCCTATGGGCTGGACCTGAACCCGCCTCTGTCGCTGCTCGACCTATTGAACGCCGCCGAAAAAGAGCGGCTGGTGGAAAGGATCCGCATCGGCTCGGTGGAACCCACCGAGGTTTCGGATGCCCTGATCAGCTTCCTTGCCAAATCAGCTACAGTATGTCCCCATCTGCATATCCCGCTGCAGAGCGGCCACGACCGCGTGCTCAAGGCCATGAACCGCAACTACTCCACCGCTGATTTCCGCTCGGTAATGGAGAAGCTCGATACCGACCTCCCCTCCATCTGTATCGGCACCGATATCATCACCGGTTTCCCCGGCGAGACCGATGATGAATTCCAGGATGGCTACCGGTTCCTGGAATCCCTGCCACTTGCCTATTTCCACGTTTTCCCCTTTTCTCCCCGCTCGGGAACCCCAGCCGCAACCATGGAAGGTCATGTCCACAGCAGTGTCATCAAGGAGCGGGCCAAGGCCCTGCGCAAGCTGTCCGAAGAAAAGAAAAAATCCTTTTACCGCAGCTTCATCGGCGAAAAACTTCAGGTACTTGTCCAGACCCGGGAAGGCGACCTGCTCAAGGGGCTGTCCCGCAACTATATTCCGGTTTTCATGGAGGGGGATGATGACCTGTTGAAGACGGAGCAACTGGTGAGGATAACTGGAGTGGAACGGGAAAAGGTAACGGGAGAGGTAATCTCCTCTGCCCCATAGCGGCAATGTGACCCCCCTCAGTCCCCCCTATTTCATAGGGGGGAAGCGAACGGAGTGAGCAGGGGGTGATTCCCTGTTTCATAGGGGGGATCGAGGGGGGGTGAGCAGGGGAGCAGGCTTCAGGCAAAAGGAAAGGCCGCAGAATCTTCCCCGGCCTTTTCTTTGTGCGTAAATGCAACTACTCGACCAGCTTGATGGAGTTGATGAAAACTGTCTCCACCGGCACGTCACCATGACCTGCCTTGGAACCGGTCTTGACTTCCTTGATTGCATCGACCACATCCATTCCTTCGCTCACCTGGCCGAAAACGGCATAGCCGAAGAGGTCGGGAGATTTGCCCCGGTGGTCAAGAAACGGGTTATCAACCACATTGATGAAAAATTGCGAGGTGGCGCTGTCGACAACGCTGGTCCTGGCCATGGCCAGGGTGCCGCGCTTGTTGGAAACCCCGTTGGCGGCTTCGTTTTTGATGGCGAACTTGGTTTTTTTAGGCTGCATGTCGGCATCCATGCCACCCCCCTGGACCATAAAGGTCTTTATGACACGATGGAATATGAGGCCGTCGTAGTAGCCGTCTTTCACATAGGAAAGGAAATTGCGCACCGAGATGGGCGCCTTGTCCTTGAACAACTCAATTTTTACCGTTCCCATAGATGTTTCCATCACCACCTGGGGATTCTGCTCTTCACTCATCACCAATTCTCCTTTTCACATAAGAATGTTCTCCTTCTACCACAAAAGCCGGCAAAGGAGAACTGTTTTTCGCCGGTGCAAAGCCTTGCAAAGCCATCCTGCTTGGATACAATCAACAGATGACAAATCCAGGCACAAGGAGCCACAGATGAACTTGAGATACATGGTCGTCATGGCAGGCGTGGTGTGTTTATTTTTCGCCACAACACCGGTACAGGCAGCTGCAGACATGCCGGCCAGGATGATGATGCACAGCATGCAGGATATGATGAAGGCAAAGCAGGCCAAGGTGGGACAACCGGCGCCGGAATTCACCCTTGACGGGGTTGTCGGAACTGAACCGGGGAAAGAATTCTCCACCATCAGCCTGTCGGATTACAGCGGAAAATGGCTGGTGCTCTTTTTCTATCCCATGGATTTCACCTTTGTCTGCCCCACCGAGATCAAGGGTTTCAATGAAGCCCTTCCCCAGTTCAAAAAACTGGGAGCGGAAGTGCTGGGCGTTTCGGTGGACAGCAAATACGCCCATCTGGCCTGGATCAAGCGGGGCGACCTGGGCAAGCTGAACTATCCTCTCCTTTCCGATCTGAAAAAGGAAGCCGCAGAACAGTACGGGATTCTTGATGAAGCGGAAGGGGTCGCCCAGCGGGGGTTGTTCGTCATCGACCCCAAAGGAATCCTGCAGTACCAGGTGGTGCACAACATGGATGTGGGCAGAAGCGTCGAGGAGACTCTGCGGGTGCTGGAAGCCCTGCAGTCCGGCGCCCTTTGCCCCCTTGGCTGGAAGCCGGGGCAGAAGACCATCGGCAAGTGAACGAGCAGGTTGTTCTAAAGCGGCTTCAGATTGGAAAACTCCCGCCACTCCAGGAAATACTCCGGCCGCAGGGTGTAGTCGTAGAGGTTTTCCACGATGTTGTAATGCTTCTTCTCCTCATCGGCTATCTTCTGCAGCAGGGCAATAATCGCTGCATCATTTTCCTTTTTTGCCATGTCCTCGTAAAGACGTACACTGTCCGCCTCGATCTTCATGGCGTACTGGAAGGCGTCATGCTCCTTCCTCAGGCCTTCCGCCAAGGTCTTTTCAGCGCGAATCCCTTCGAAAACGTTCCTGGTGTTTTCCAGAACCGTCGTGTCGGCCATTGTCACAGCGCCACCTTCCCGCATGGCGACAATGGTGTCATAGTGTTTCTGCTCGTCGGCGGCAAGCATGGAGAAGACACTCTTCAGGCCCCGGTGCGGGGTTTCTGCCGCCATTTTTTCATAGAAAGCCTTGCCGTCCACTTCCATCTTCATGGCAAATTGATAAAGGTCCATAGCTCCTCCCCACCGCAGGAATCCCTACAGTAATAAAGGTAACATGGGAAAATGGAAATGCCAGTCGCCGGAGCAAAATCTGCCGTTGCCCTGACAGCAGTTATTCCAGCATCGCCTTCATCCTGGCAAAGAAATCATCGGCCATTTTATCCGTTTCCTCTTCGGTCAAGGTCTTGGCTGCGATGCCTTGCTGCTCTTTGACCAGATGCGCCGGAATTTCTTCAAGAAACCGGCTCGGCACCCGTTCCTGCAGTTTGCCGTACTTCTTGCGCTGCAGACAGCGGGTCATCACCAGATGTTTTCTGGCGCGGGTGATCCCCACATAGCAGAGCCGGCGCTCCTCATCTACGGAAAAATCCTCATAGATGGACCGCTTGTGGGGAAGGATCTCCTCTTCCATCCCCACCAGGAAGACAAAAGGAAACTCCAGCCCCTTGCTGGAATGGAGCGACATGAGCGTCACGGCATCTCGGCCGTGCTCCTTCTTGTCCTTGCCCGAGAAGCGGTCCTCGTCCATGAGGGAGACTTTTTCCAGAAAACCGGACAGGGAAGGCATGGGAATCCTCTCCTCATAGGCAGCCATGGAGTTGACGATCTGCTCGATGTTTTCCGCCTTCCTCCTGGCCAGCACCGGATCATCTATGGTCCGGTACAGCTCGTCCTCCAGTCCCAGACGTTTGAAAAGCCGCTTCCCTTTTTCCGCCAGTTCACCCTCTTGCTCGAAAATGGTCATCTCCTCGGCCAGCAGCCGGTGTAAATCCCGCACTTTCAGCTTTGTCGCTTCTGCGACCCCCTCGATCTCGTCGACCCTACCGAAGGCCTCGAACAGGGGACAGCCCTGCTCCATGGACCACTGGTTGATCCTCACCACCGTGCTGTCGCCGATCCCCCGCTTGGGGAAGTTGACGATGCGCAACAGAGCTATCTCGTCATTGGCGTTGCCGATCACCTTGAGGTAGGAAATGGCGTCCTTTACCTCCTTGCGCTCGAAGAACTGCATGCCGCCGATGAGCACATAGGGTATGTCCTCGAAGCGCAGTTGTTCCTCGAAGGCACGGCTTTGGGCATTGGTACGGTAAAGGATGGCAAAGTCGCTGTAGGCAAGATTGTGGGCCAGCCGCTCCACCTGGACCCTTTCGACCACCGTGGTGGCCTCCTCTTCATCATCCTGAACGACAATGATGTCCAGGGGACGGCCGCTGCCGGAAGCTGTCCAGAGCCGTTTCTCCTTACGCTTTTCATTGTGGCCGATGACATGGTTTGCTGCCTCCAGGATATTGCCGGTGGAGCGGTAGTTCTGTTCCAGCTTGATGACCCGGCACTCCTTGAAATCCTTCTCGAAATCAAGAATGTTGCCCACGTCCGCGCCGCGCCAGCCGTAGATGCTCTGGTCGTCATCCCCCACCACACAGAGATTACCGTAGCCGCCGGCCAGGAGGTGTACCAGCAGATATTGGGAGGCATTGGTGTCCTGATATTCATCGACCATCACATAGCGGAAGCGTTCCTGCCAGTGCTTTAGCACCTCGGGGTGATTCTGCAGCAGGTCAGCCGTCAGCATGATGATGTCGTCGAAATCGATGGCATTGAAGGCCTTCAGTGCCGACTGGTAGCGGGGATAGACCTCCGCTGCCAGCAGCTCGTATTCGTCGCCGAAGCGGGGAACGTAGCGGTCCGGGGTGATCAGCTTGTTTTTCGCCGCCGAGATCTTCCAGATGATGGTATCCCCATCGAACTTCTTGCCGTCGATATTGACCTCGCGCATGATCTGCTTGATCAGGCCGATCTGATCGGTGGTCGAATAGATGGAGAAATTCTTCTTGTAACCGAGCCGCTCTATGTCCCGGCGCAGGATGCGCACCCCCAGGGAATGGAAGGTGGAGATGATGAGCCCCTTGCAGGCGGCCCGCCCCACCAGTCCATCCACCCGCTCCCGCATCTCCTTGGCCGCCTTGTTGGTGAAAGTCACCGCCAGGATATTGGCCGGCGGCACTTTCTTGTCCAGAAGCAGATGGGCAATGCGGTAGGTGATGACCCCGGTCTTGCCGGAACCCGCCCCGGCCAGGACCAGGAGCGCCCCTTCGGTATGTTTTACCGCCGCCAGTTGCTGGGGATTGAGGTTGAATAAATCGAGCAAATTCCGTCTCCCATGGGATCGTCAGACACAAAACAGCCGGGTCAGATTGTACCCGGCTGGTCATTGATAACAGAGGCAGATTTTTAAATCAAGGAGGCGATATGTGTGCCAAGCGTCCGATTAATGGCGACGTCTCCAGTAGCCCGGCTCACGTCGCAAGTGCATGACGGCAAGTATGTAAATTCGATCTGATTCATTGCGGAAAATAATGCCGAAGGGAAAAGCGGGAAGGATCAAGCGCCGATTCGGGGAAGAAAATTTGGTCCATGCTTCGGGGCGTTCGGCTATCAGTTTGAAACCTTTCTCGACCTCGTCAAGAAAGAGCTTGCCAAGTCCGGAAATGCGTTCCTCGTAGAAAACGGCAGAAGCAATCATCTCCCTTTTCGCTTCAGGGTGGATGACAACAGGCTTCATTTCAATTCTTCTCTTGCTTCCTTCAACGCCTCATACACCGGTTGGCATTCCACAGTACCATTTTCAATCTCTGCATAGCGGGCTTCTGTCTCCAGCACCCACAGCGCCTCGACGTCTTCACCCTCCGCATTGTCGAGACTGGAGATCAATTGTTTTGCCAGCAAGGCCCGCTTCGCAACAGGAAGTCCCAAAAGCTCTATCGTCATTTCTTCCATTGTTATTTTCATATCTGTCTCCTCGTCAGAAGTCATAGAGGGCCGCTACCACGAAAACAGTAACACATCCCAAAATTCATGACAACTTTAAGGACAGATTTCGACTGTTATTCCTTATCGTCGTGCCTGGTAGCGTTGGTGGTTATCTTGAGGATACTTTCTTTAATTTCTTTGTTGGGGATGGAGCGGTAGGCGTCGAGGAGGAGTTTTTCGGAAACGGCAAGGGGCAGTACATCCTCTCCGGTTGCAAAAAACTCCTGAACAGACACTGAAAGCGCATCCGCCACCCGCTGAAGCTTATCCGTATTCATCTTGTCCTTGCCGTATTCATATTTTTGTATCTGACCCTTTGATACCCCGACGTGTTCCGCCAGCTTTTCCTGACTGATACCCGCCCGCTCCCGCAGTTGGTTGCCTAATAAGGGGATTGAGGGGGGGCATTTTACCCATGACAAAAATTATTGTCAGCTAAAAATACGTTGGGTTTCCCTGCATTTGCCAACCCTCCCCCGCTGTGCTATAAACACCATATTCGTACACCCCGCCGAGGAGCCAATCCACCCATGGACAGAACAGCCGCACAGCTTCGAATACAGGAGCTGCACCGGGAAATCAACCGTCATAATTACCTCTACTATGTGGAAGACCGGCCCGAAATCACCGATGCCGAGTATGATCTGCTCCTGCGCGAACTGCAACAGCTGGAAAAGGAATTCCCGGACCTTGTCACCGCGGACTCCCCCACCCAGCGGGTCGGGGCGGCCCCCCTGGATAAATTCAACCAGGTAAGCCACCGCCTGCCGATGCTCTCCCTAGAAAACGCATTCAATGAGGGAGAGATGCGTGATTTCGACGAGCGCATCAAGCGTTACCTGGGCCTACCCATGGCAAAGGAGATTGAGTACGTATGCGAGCCAAAGATGGATGGGCTGGCGGTGGAGCTTATCTATGAGGAAGGCTCCCTCACGTTCGGGTCCACGCGCGGCGACGGCTATGTGGGAGAGGATGTCACCCAGAACCTGAAAACGGTCAAGTCGATCCCCCTGCGCCTCCATTGCTCGCCCCCGCCCAGCCTGGTCGAGGTCAGGGGCGAGGTTTACCTGGGGCTGGCCCCCTTTCAGAAACTGAACATGGATCGGGAAGAAGCCGGCCTTCCCCCCTTTGCCAATCCGCGTAACGCTGCTGCGGGCTCCCTGCGCCAGTTGGACCCACGGATTACCGCCAGGCGGCCCCTCTCCATCTTCTGCTATGCGCCGGGTCTTGTTGAAGGATATGAATTTACCTCCCAAAGCCAAATGCTCGCCACCCTGCCCCAATGGGGGCTGCCCGTAAACCCTTTGATCAAAAAAGTTGCCGGTATCGACGCTGTCCTGGCCTATTACCGGGAAATAGGCGAGACACGGGAGTCGCTCCCCTATGAAATTGACGGTGTGGTGATCAAGGTGGACTCCTTCGATCTGCAGCGCGATCTGGGGGAAAAAACCCGCTCTCCCCGCTGGGCCATTGCCTGGAAATTTCCGCCGCGACAAGCGGTAACGGTCGTCGAAGATATCGTTCCCCAGGTTGGGCGCACCGGTGTCATCACCCCCGTTGCCCATCTCAAGCCGGTTGAGGTTTCGGGGGTGATGGTGTCCAGGGCAACCCTCCACAATTGGGAAGAAATGGAGAAAAAAGACATCCGTAAAGGAGATACGGTGGTCGTGGAGCGAGCCGGCGATGTCATTCCGGCCGTGGTCAAGGTCATGACAGAGAAGCGGCTGGAGGGTGCGGAGCTTTTGGCGGTTCCTGCTGCCTGTCCCGAGTGCGGTTCGGAGATCGTCAAGATACCGGGAGAAGTGGCAATCCGCTGCCTGGGGCTCACCTGCCCGGCCCAGATCAGGGAGACCATCATCCATTTCGCCTCGCGCCATGCCATGGATATAGAGGGGATGGGTGACAAGTACGTGGAGCAGCTGCTGCGGCTTGAGCTGGTTAAGACCGTCGCCGACCTCTACTATCTGACAAAGAAAGACTTCATGCGTTTCGAGCGCATGGGGGACAAACTGGCGGAGAACCTGCTTAATGCCATAGAGGCCAGCAAGCACCGGGAGCTGTCACGCTTCATCTTCGCCCTGGGCATCAGGCACGTTGGGGAGCACACGGCAAAGCTTCTGGCCAGTGCCTTCGGCAGCGTCGAGCACCTGGAAAAGGCGACGGAAGAGGAGCTGCTTTCCATCCGCGAAGTCGGCCCCCAGGTGGCCCAGAGCGTCCGCACCTTTTTCCGCAACCCGGCCAATCGGGAGGTGATCGAGCGCATGTTTGCCGCAGGAGTCAGACCGGCTGTGGAAGAAAAAAGGCTGGGAGGACGCTTTACCGGCAAGACCTTCGTCTTCACCGGCGCCCTCACCCGCTTCACCCGTGATGATGCAAAAAACATGGTAGAAAATGAAGGTGGGCACGCCGCCGGCTCGGTCTCGAAAAAGACTGACTATGTGGTTGCCGGAGCCGAGGCGGGAAGCAAACTGGACAAGGCCCGGCAGCTTGGTGTGAATGTGCTGACGGAAGATGAATTCTTGAAGATGCTGGAGGGATGACAAGTGAAGATTCGTGCCATGGTAACAATAACCGGTCTTGTGCAAGGGGTGGCTTTTCGCCAGAGCACCCAGCAGACCGCACAGAGGTTGAATGTCTGCGGCTGGGTGAAAAACCTCCCTGACGGGTCCGTTCAGGGATGTTTCGAGGGTGAAGAAACCGATGTGGAGACCTTGATTGGGTGGTGCCATGAAGGACCAAGTCGGGCAGAGGTAAGCGGAGTCAATGTAAAGAAAGAGCCATTTTCCGGGCAATTCGAGAGTTTTCGTATTTCCTATTGAAGCAGCACATTAGCCGTCAGAAAAAAAGGCAAGAAAGCAAGGGCATTTAAGCCACAGCTTCTTGCCTTTTAGATTTTCTGTCGGATATGCACCTCAACCAGCCGGCACTGCCGTTATCAACTCAGAGGCAGCATACCGTTCCACTCCTGAAGGTAAGTTCCAAAGCCGGTTCCCTGTGAGTCCATCCAAGGCTGAATAATACATCCACCAATCGCACCGAATTCAGTTGCGCATCCAGTAGATCAGAACAGATCATCACTGTGGTTGAGCGAGTTGTTGCACGCAGCCCGGCAATGTAAGGTAGCCCGTTTACCACAAAGGGAATGGAAACTCTTTCGCCTTCCCTGTAAGGAAGGGGGCCGGCATCTTCCTTCTTGATGTTTATTATCAAGAGCGGCAGTGTATCTCGGTAAAAACCGACTTTTGCCACCTTGCCTAAAATTGTCATGGGCTTAGGCGGCGCCATCTGGCGCCGCCCTTCAGTTTCACTTCTTGCTGTTTGTCCGTTCATATTGAGCCTCTTCCATTTGCTGCTTTAGAATAGCCATTCAACGAATTACCAAACCCCTTACATCCACTGTTCCATCGCTGATAGTCAATGAGCCGTTGACAGAACTGAAGCCGCTACTATTCCATCCTGCGTCCTTACCGCCATCGAGTATGACGGTAACAGGACGGTTGAACAAAATATCTTCCATGAACTCCATAAAGCTCTGATCCCTTACTTCCAGGGTTGCACCATCATTGGCCGCATTGTAAGCAGACTGAATCGATAGGTAGTAGTTTGAGCCAATTCTGACGTTTTGAGCCGACTCAAATGTGGCTGTAACATTCTGAATTGCATTCATTGTCACAACGCAGGGGGCGGTTCCGGTACAGGCACCGCTCCATCCGGTAAAAGTAGAGTTGGAAGCTGTTGCTGTCAGCGTAACGATTGTGCCGCTGGCATAATCATAGCTGCAGCCTGTGGTGCCGGTGCAGGAGATAAAGCCGTCGCTGCTGTGGACACTGCCAGCCCCTGCAATGGATACCGTGAGTGGGTACGTAACTGAGGCCGCCTCCACTGTCAAAGTACCGTTGACGAATGTGAAGTCGTAATTTGCCGCGGCCAGTGTTCCCTGAACGGGTGTAATCGGGTAGGTACCGACAGGGCTCGTCTCTGTAGCGGTCGTATTCAAGATCGGAAAACCGCTTAGGACTGCTGAGGTATCACCGGCGACAAAACCTGAGTAGCTTGCAGTGAATTCTGGATCGGGTGCACCCACAGCACGGGTCTTGTCATCCGCCGTCACGGTCAGGATTGCCTTGTCAACGGTCAGCGTACCGGCCACATAGGTGAAGTTGTAGTTGTTGCCGGCTGCGCCGGCTGCGGTGATCGGGTAGGTTCCGGCGCCGCTGGTCGTGGTTGCGGCGGTGGTTGCGGTTGCCTGGCTGGTGAGTGATGCGGCAGTATCACCGGCGACAAAACCGGTGTAGGCCACGGTCAGGGCCGGATTAGCAGCGCCGTAAGTCTTGCCGGCATTGTTGGCGGTTACGGTGAGCGGTGCCTTGTCAACGGTCAGGGTTCCGGCAATATAGGTGAAGTTATAGTTGTTGCTGGTTGCGCCGGCTGCGGTGATCGGGTAGGTGCCGGCGCCGCTGGTTATGGTTGCGGTGGTGGTTGCAGGTGCCTGGCTGGTAAGTGATGCGGCAGTATCACCGGCGACAAAACCGGTGTAGGCTACGGTCAGGGCCGGATTGGCAGCGCCGTAGGTCTTGCCGGCGTTGCTGGCGGTTACGGTGAGCGGTGCCTTGTCAACGGTCAGCGTACCGGCAACATAGGTGAAGTTGTAGTTGTTGCTGGTTGCGCCTGCTGCGGTGATCGGGTAAGTTCCGGCGCCGCTGGTCGTGGTTGCGGTGGTGGTTGCAGTTGCCTGGCTGGTAAGTGATGCTGCGGTGTCACCGGCAACGAAACCGGTGTAGGCTACGGTCAAGGCCGGATTGGCAGCGCCGTAAGTCTTGCCGGCATTGTTGGCGGTTACGGTGAGCGGTGCCTTGTCAACGGTCAGCGTACCGGCAACATAGGTGAAGTTGTAGTTGTTGCTGGTTGCGCCGGCTGCGGTGATCGGGTAGGTGCCGGCGCCACTGGTTGTCGTTGCGGCGGTGGTTGCGGTTGCCTGGCTGGTAAGTGATGCGGCGGTATCCCCGGCAACAAAACCGGTGTAGGCCACGGTCAGGGCCGGATTGGCAGAGCCGTAGATCTTGCCGGCGTTGCTGGCGGTTACGGTGAGCGGTGCCCTGTCAACGGTCAGGGTTCCGGCAACATAGGTGAAGTTGTAATTGTTGCTTGTTGCGCCGGCTGCGGTGATCGGGTAGGTGCCGGCGCCACTGGTTGTCGTTGCGGCGGTGGTTGCGGTTGCCTGGCTGGTAAGTGATGCGGCAGTATCACCGGCAACGAAACTGGTGTAGGCTACGGTAAAGGCGGGATTGGCAGCGCCGTAAGTCTTGCCGGCATTGTTGGCGGTTACGGTAAGCGGTGCCTTGTCAACGGTCAATGTTCCGGCAACATAGGTGAAGTTGTAGTTGTTGCTTGTTGCGCCGGCTGCGGTGATCGGGTAGGTGCCGGCGCCACTGGTTGTCGTTGCGGCGGTGGTTGCGGTAGCCTGGCTGGTAAGTGATGCGGCAGTATCACCGGCAACGAAACCGGTGTAGGCTACGGTCAGGGCCGGATTGGCAGCGCCGTAAGTCTTGCCGGCATTGTTGGCGGTTACGGTGAGCGGTGCCCTGTCAACGGTCAGGGTTCCGGCAACATAGGTGAAGTTGTAGTTGTTGCTGGCTCCACCGGCTGCCGTAATCGGATAATTGCCGACAGGACTTGCTACGACTACCGTTGTGGACGCCGTTGGTTGAGTGGCAAGAGAAGCAGCGGTGTCGCCATTGACAAAACCGGCATAAATAACGCTCATGACCGGGTTGGAAGCGCCGTAGAGCTTGCTGGCGTTATTGGCGGTTACGGTAAGAGTTGCCTTGTTAACGGTCAGCGTACCGGCAACATAGGTGAAGTTGTAGTTATCGCTTGTTGCGCCCGATGCGGTGATCGGATAAGTTCCGGCGGCACTTGTCGTCGTTGCGGTAGTGGTTGCAGTTGCCTGGCTGATAAGTGAAGCGGCAGTGTCACCGGCAACGAAACCGGTATAGGCTACGGTCAGGAGGGGATTGGCTGAACCATAGGTCTTGCTGGAGGCGTTGGCAGTTACGGTAAGTGCGGCCTTGTTAATGGTCAGAGTTCCGGCCACGTAGTTGAAGCTGTAGTTATTGCTTACCCCGCCACTGGCCGTTGTTGAATAGGTACCGGCAGGGCTGGTGGTTATAGCGGCTGTGGTTGCAGTCGGCTGCGTAGTCAGACTGGCTGCAGTGTCAGATCCGACAAAACCACTGTAGGCAACACTGAGTGCCGGGTTTGCAGCACCATAGGTCTTGCCGGCACTGCCGGCAGTAACAGTCAAAGTCTTCGTGTTCACTGTCAACGTCTGGGGGACTGGCGTAGCGGCGTTATAGGTAGCGTCCCCAGCTTGGTTTGCGGTAATGGTTGTCGTACCGGCTCCAACGATGTGGATAAGGCCACCAACGATGGTCGCAACGGAAGTGTTGGAACTGGTGTAGCTGACCGGCAGACCTGAACTGGCCGTGGCACCCGGGTTGAAATCCGTATCTCCGTATGTTTTAGCGGAGGGAGCTGCAAAGGTGATGGTCTGATCAAGTTTGACGAAGTCAGTCACCGTAAGCGTACCGGCGACATAATTGAAGTCATAGTTGCTGCTGACGCCGCCGCTTGGCGTGATGGGATAGGTTCCCACCGGGCTGGACGCAATTGCTGTAGTGGTTGCCGTCGGCTGGGTGGCAAGATTTGATGCAGTCTCGCCAAGGACGAAGCCGACGTAAGAAACAGTAAGGGGCGGATTTGCTGTCCCCTGGCTCTTTGACTTATCGTCGGCCGTAACTGTCAACATTGTTTTGTTTACAGTCAACGTGCCGGGAACGTAGGTAAAGCTGTAGTTGCTGCTTACGCCTTCATTGGCAGTAATGGGGTAGGTACCAACCACACTGGAGGCTGTAGCGGCTGTGGATGCAGTTGGTTGAGTTGTCAGGTTAGAAGCGGTCTCGCCGAGAACGAAACCGCTGTATGACACTGCCAGAGTAGGGTTCGCAGCACCATAGGTCTTGCCGGCATCGTTTGCCGTAACGGTAAGTGCTGCCTGGTTAACGGTCAGTGTACCATCTACATAGGTGAAGCTGTAGTTGTTGCTCACTCCACCACTGGCAACAGTAGCATAGGTCCCTGCCGGACTGGAAACCGTGGCCGCTGTTGTTGCTGTGGGCTGGGTGGTGAGATTAGACGCGGTCTCGCCAAGGACAAAGCCGCTGTAAGAAAGGGTGAGTGCCGGGTTGACACTGCCGTAAGTTTTATTCGGGCTACTTGAGGTTACGGTCAAAGGTGCCTTATTAACCGTTAGGGTCCCATTCACATAGGTAAAATTGTAGTTGTTGCTGGCGCCGCCGCTGGGCACCGTAGCATAGGTACCTGCTGGGCTTGAACCCGTGGCAGACGTCGTTGCAGTCGGCTGAGTGGTGAGGCTGGAAGCGGTATCGCCAAGAACAAACCCGGCGTAGGCAACGGTGAGGGCCGGGTTGGCACTACCATAAGTTTTACTCAGACTACTGGCGGTTACCGTGAGAGCGGCCCTATTAACGGTAATGGGAACAGTGCCATCAACGGTGTTGTAACCGACAGTATCCGTAGGAGTAAATCGAACAGCTTGTGCTGGTGCTCCTACAGCTGGTGTTGTCGATGATGTAATCCAGGCAAAGGTACCGGGAACTGATGCACTGCCGCCGCTCAGAGTCGAGGAGGAAAGTGCCTGTCCGTAAGTGATTGCACTGGCTGTAGGCCATGTATTGATAGTTGGAGTTTGCTTTGCTACTGTTTGAACGGTTATTGTCAACACCTGTTCAACATGAGCTTTAGCGTTAGCAGCATCATGACCTATACCAAGTACAACAATATTATAAGTCCCTGCTGGTGTGTTTGAAGGAATAGTGATTCGTGCATCGCTCCCCATCCTGTTTGCAGTGCCATCAAGGTCACCAGCGGTCCCGTCATCGAAAGCAGCGTTTCGGGAGCCGTTATCCCATGAAGTGCCGGTATAATCGGTAGAGAACCCCTGAGGGCTGTTGGGAAACTCTGAGGCTGTACTATAGCTGGTATTCCATGTAGCACCGTCTGTGGCATTCCATGCAGTGTTCCAACCAGTAAGGCCTGTGGTATTGGCAGTACCGGCTGCAATTGTCCAGTTTGCAGGAATTGCAATTTCAGGGTTAGTACCGGAGTACCTGTTCGCGTTGGTCAGCATGCTGGTATAAAACCAATCGACTTCAATTGTGCTACCGGCGGTTACCGTGATTGATGTCCCCGGAGTTCCGTTGATTGAAGTAGTGATGGTTGCTGCAGTGTTGGTTGCCCCATGACAAGATCCTGCAGAACACGAGGCCCCCTTGGTTACGAAGGCTTGTACCGGAGCGTTCATAACGAATAAAAAGCCCAGGGTCAGAAGACACATTAAAAGTCCCCCGAGCAGCGATAGCTTCGCATGCCCGCTCATATTCGCCAGCAGCCCCCTTCCCTTACCCCTTTCAGGCGGTAATGATTTACTGCTCAAGTCATTTCCCATAAGCCCTCCCTTTGATTATTTAATTGAATTCAGATCGAATGTGAAACTTGTGATGAGATATAGAGACAAGAACTGAAATCGGGCCAAGATTAAAACGTTTTATATTTGTGCAATTATCGCGCCCGATGCATAAAGGTGCTTTTTTACGTGGGATAACTGCCAGTTTTGACATGCAGACTTCACTATTATTTTGAAAAATGCAGGGGTAACAACAAGGGTGTTTAAAAAAGTAGAGGCTCGCTATTTAACATGCCGCCGTTAAATCGCGAGAACTGCGAGATTCTTGTGACGACTACAAATAAAGGGTAGTTGGAGTTGGGCGATTGGCGAGAAACTTGAAGGAAGATCTCATTGACAATGTTGCGACATTTATCTATACATTACCTAAATTTCTAAACGGCGATTATACGGTAATAATTATGAAAAAAAGCATATTCCTGATGCTGATGCTCTTATCCTGTGCGGTCGTCGCAGAAAGCGCCTATACCTTCAAAGCCTATAACGGCGACATTACCTTCGACCACGTCAATCACCGCAGGAATTTCACCTGCGGCGATTGCCACAATGGGCCACCGCGTTTCATCGAGCTGGATCACGACTCTGCCCACAAGCTCTGCCTGGGTTGCCATAGAAAGCTGGGGGTAGGACCGCTCCAGCATTGCAGCGACTGCCACAAGCGAGACTGATCCTTCCTTACTCCGCCCGTCAACTTTTGATGGGCCAGCTGTTTTCCAGTCCTTCCGGATAGAAGTTTTCCCTGGTCCTGTTGAAATAACCGAACTGAATCCTCGGAAACTCCCTTTTCACCCGCTCCAACATTCGATACATGCCGATGCCCCGTCCGGAGAGCTGCATCCTTTTATTATAAAAATCCGGGTCGATGGAAAGATTTCGCATCTGCAGCATGTCCACTCCGCTCTCGCCGATGAATTTCAGCAGCGCATCCACCTCGGCCTCACTGTCGGTCAGCCCCGGCGACACCAGGTAATTGATCATGGTAAAGAGGCCTCGTTCCTTCGCACATTTCACCGACTCCACCACGTTTTCAAATTTATATCCCACCGGGCGATAGTAGCGGTTGTAGAATTCCTCCTGCACCGAATTCATGGAAAAGCGCATGGAGTCCATTCCGGCATCGCAGAGCATGCGCACCCTTTCGGGAAACGAGCCGTTCGAGTTGAAGTTGACGGTCCCTTTGCTGGTAGCAGCCTTGAGGCGGCGGGTGGCTTCGGCAATGGTGTCGGCCTGCATGATCGGATCCCCTTCGCAACCCTGACCATAGGAGACAATCGGGTCGGGGGCTTCATTCAGGTGGGGCAGCGCCAGCTCGACGATCTCCTCTGGTGTTGGCACGAAGGAGATGCGCTCGTGGTTGGAGGGACAGCAGTCGGAGGGCTGCAGGCTGATACAGCCGAGACAGCGTGAGTTGCAAACGGGAGAGGTGGGCAACGGCGCCTCCCACCGGCGGAAAAATAAATTCTTGGCGGCAAAACAATGGTAATCCACGGCACATCGGGCCAGCTGCTCCAAGAGGCGGTTGTCCGGCATCTCCCGCAGGCGTTTGCGCACCAGTGGATCAAGCTTGCGATCGTCGTAGTTGCAAGGGTTCCAGTTCTGATTGCTGTCCACCCTGCTGGCCGCCACCACGAAACGCTCGCTTTCCTCATCCCAGCCCACGGCCGTGTAAGACCAGAGCGGCAGATGGATCTTTTTTCGGCTGTAATCACAAGCAGGAAGCAGCGTTCGCATATAGCCGGGAGCCATGAAAGCCGAGACCGCCTGCACCCGCTGACTGCGTTTTCCCTCGCGGACCGTATCCACCGTGACAAACCGCCCCTGCTTCCGGTCCCAGGCAATGGGAGGCGTATCGGGAATGGTAAAGAGCCGGCTGTCTTCCGGCAGCGGAATAAGTTCCACATCCTCTGGAAGCACCGCTTCCGTACCATTCATGCCGGCCATAGAGAAATCCGGATGGTCGAAGATGTTTCCTTTTGCATCGGCGTAAAGCATTTTAGGCATTCTTGTTTTCATGTTCTCCTCCTTCCGGTTTTGACACCGCTACAGTAGCATAACAATTCCATGACCAGCAACTGACACGGTAGATATTTGCCTAACTTTTACTGGCCATTCACATACCCATCCGCTACAATTCCGCCATGAAAGTTCTCTTTACCACCCTCCACGCCAAGTATGTCCACGCCTCCCTGGCCCTTCCCTACCTGACCGTTGCCTGCAGGGACCTGGCGGGGCTGGAAACCATCATCCGAGAATTCACTATCAACGAGCCCTCCGACGCAGTGTTGCACCAGCTCGTGGCAGAAAAGGCGGATGTGGTACTGTTCTCCTGCTACATCTGGAATATCCACCAGACCTTGAAACTGGCTGCCGACCTGAAGCTGGTACAGCCTGAAACCTGCATTGTCCTCGGCGGGCCGGAGGCATCCCATGGCGTCTTTGAACTCCTCGACCGCCATCCGGCTGTGGACTGCATCGTCAGGGGCGAAGGAGAAGCCAGCTGCCGGCAACTGCTGGAGGCATTGTTGTCTGATCAACCCATTGAAGATATTGACGGCATCCTCTGCCGCACGGGAGCAGATATAATCGCAGCCCCTGAACGGGCCCCCATCGCCTGCCTTGATTCGATCCCATCCCCCTTTGCTGCAGGCCTTGCCGACCTGAAAAAGCCGCTGGTCTACTTCGAGACATCCCGGGGCTGCCCTTTCTCCTGCGCCTTCTGCATGTCATCCCTGGAACGGGGAGTGCGCTCCTTCTCCATGGAGCGGATCAGGGACGATCTGGGCATTCTTATGGCAAAGGAGGTCCAGACCGTCAAGCTGGTGGACCGGACCTTCAACTACGATGCCTCCCGCGCCAACGAGATCTGGGACTTCATCCTCTGCAACAACCGGCAAAGCCGCTTTCATTTCGAGATTGCCGCCGATCTTCTGACCGATGAGAACGTAGAGCTGCTGGGGAGAGTTCCCCGGGACACCTTCCGCTTCGAAATCGGAGTCCAGTCCAGGGATGCGGAAACCCTGGAACGGGTCGGACGGAAATCCGATCTGGAAAGACTTTTTAGCAATGTGGCAAGGCTGAGGCAGGACACTCACGTCACCATCCATCTGGACCTGGTGGCGGGGCTGCCGGAAGAAGACCTGCAGGGCTTTCTCCATTCCCTGCAGAGCCTTTTCCAATTGAACCCTCACCATATCCAGGTAGAACCGCTCAAGGTGCTGAAGGGCGCCCCCATGCGCAAGATCGCCGACAGCGAAGGCTATGCCTATTCTGCCGCCCCGCCATACAAGATTTTACGCACTCCCTGGCTGACCTATGGAGATATCTGCAGGATAGAATTAATCTCCAGACTGGTGGACCTGCTCTACAACAGCGGCAGATTCGGCACATCGCTGTCCGTACTGGCGGAGCATGCCCCCCTGGCCGATATTTTCCATGCAGCTGCCCATTACTGGGAAGAGCAGGACATCCCCATGCATACCCCCTTGTCGGGGCTTTTTGAAAGCCTGTGGCACTTTGCTGAAACCATTCTCCCCTCTTCCCGAGGGGAAAAGATCAGGGAATCCCTCTGCTATGATTTCTGCCTTGCCGAGTATCCGGCAGCAGGCAGGCTCCCCTCCTTTTTCACCGAAATCGAAACCGTCAACAGTGCCGTCCCCAGGGGCAGGACCGGCGAAATCATCCGCCGCCTCGGCATTGCCGAAGACAGCAAAGTCAGAAGTTTCCGATGGAGCTTCAAAGAGGATTTCCGTATCAAGCCTCATCTTCCTAACCGGGTGGACCTTCTTTTCCTTTACATCTCTGCTCCCGGCCAGGGGCTGCGGGTGCAGGTCCTTGAAGAGGAAAAACCCCTGTAATTTCCTTTTTTCCCATCCATGGTAAAGTTTTATTGAGTCCTTTCATCCCACATCCGGGAGGTTGTCATGGGCAGCCGCGATGAAGAGCTGAAAGAAATCCTGATGGAGAAAAAACGCCGGTTATGGAATGACCTGCGGGTTGAACTGTTCGAAAATCTGGGCGCACAGAGCAACGCCCAGTATGAAAATGCTCTGGATGATGGTGATCGTAGCCTGCTGGATGTCATAGGGGATACCGGGCTCTCGGTTGCGGATTCCAGGAAGGAAGAACTTTCCCACCTGGAAGAAGCAGAGCGCAAGCTGAAAGAAGGGACCTACGGCATTTGTGAAGACTGCGGCGAGGAGATACCCACCGAGCGGATGAAGGTCGTGCCGGACGCCATTTACTGTGTCAACTGCCAGAAGAAACATGAAGGACCCCAGTTCGCCCCCCATGCAACGATTTAAGGGGCCCCGGGGTTTTTGTGCGGTTGGGAGCATGTTCAAACCTTCCGGCAAAGGAGACAAGCATGTTTTTTATCAAAAATAACACCATACACCGTTATCCGCTCCCCCGGAGATGCCCGGCCAGATATGAAGGGGAACAGCTTCGGGACACCATCCTCCATGGCACGGAAGAGTGCGTTTACTGCATGCACCGATGGCCGGAAGATGAAAGCGATGTAGGTGTCAGTTGAGCATGAATGATCAGGAAAAGTGCAGGAAATAGCCTGTTGCCCCAGCCCCCAGTATGACCAGCATGGGGCTGGCCTTGGTGAACTGAAGGATCAGAAAACCGGCAACGAGCATGACAAAATCCCGGGGAGAACCGAGCGAGGTGGTGCCCAGATTATAGGCCGCCGAAGCCACCAAGCCTATCACCGCCGGCAGTATGCCGTCAAGAGCGGCTTTCATCAGTTCCATGTCACGCAGTTTCTCGTAACGGTTGGCAAAGAACAGCATCAGGACCGTGCCGGGCAGAAAAATAAAAATGGTCGCTATCAGACCTCCCATGAAGCCGCCGGCCCTGAAACCGGTGAAAGTGGCCAGCATGGCCAGTGGACCGGGAGTCAGCTGTGACAGAGCCACCCCATCGAGAAATTCCCTCAGAGTCAACCACTGGTATTGCTCGACCATGATCCGATGCAGCAAAGGTATCAAAACGTAGCCGCCACCGAAAAAAATGAAGCCGATTTTGAGAAATATCCAGGCAAGGTTGAAGATGGCGGCCATTATTGGTGTTCCTTCCGGTAATATCCCCGCCCGAAGGCCCATATCCCAGCCAGCACAAGAACGACCAGCGCATTTACTTTGAAGAAGGCAACTGCGGCAAAGGATATGGCCACCAGCAGCCAGTCATTGACGCTCTTGACCTTACTGCGTACCATTCCGGCTGCAGCCACTACAATCAGCGCTATTACCACCGGATTTGTCCCCTTGAGAGCCGATTGCAGCTGGGGCAGCTCGTGAAATCTGAAATAGAGCCAGGACAAAAGCGAAATAAGAAAAAAGGACGGAGAGATGAAGCCCACCGCAGCCGTGATGCCACCCAAGCTGCCGCGCAGGTAATAGCCGATGAAGATGGCGGTATTCAGGGAAAAAGGGCCAAGGATCTGGCCGAAGGCCAGGCCGTGCATGAATTCATCGAGGCCGAGCCAGCGTTTGCGGTGGACACAGAACCGCTCCATGAGGGAAACGATAGCCATGCCGCCGCCGAAACCGGTTGCACCGATATAAAAAAAGGTTGTGAAAATCTCCCCCAGGGAAATGCGTTCGCGCCCGTTATCCATGGGTGAGTTATAACAGGAAAAACCGCCTTGGCGCAAGTTATGGTATTTCAGTCAACGAGGGTGAAGCTGTGTGCCTGCTTTCATGCTAAACTCGGCAGGTCTTTATTCATTCGGTAACGAAAGGGAGCTTTGTGTGACAACTCAGATAAAACGCTCTGCCTGCCCCTATGACTGCCCGGATACCTGCGGGCTACTGGTGGAAATCTCCGAGGGCAAGGCCGTCAGGGTCAGCGGCGACCCTGATCATCCCTATACCCGTGGCCTGCTCTGCCCGAAAATGCTCCACTATGAACAGACCGTCCATTCACCGCTGCGACTGATCACGCCGCTCAAACGGAGCGGAGCCAAAGGAAGCGGCAACTTCACGCCGATCACCTGGGATGACGCCATCGGTGAAATCGCCCTGCGCTGGCGGGAGATCATCGGCAGATACGGTGCCGAGGCCATTCTTCCCTATTCCTATGCCGGCACCATGGGGCTGATCCAGCGGAACAGCGGCCATCCGTTCTTTCATGCACTGGGCGCCTCCCGCCTGGCCCGGACCATCTGCTCACCGGCCAAGGATGCCGGGTGGCAGGCGGTGATGGGGGAAACGCCACCACCGCCACCGGAATCCGTTGCCAAGAGCGACCTGGTTATCCTGTGGGGAATCGACGCGGCAGCGACCAGTATCCATTTCCTGCGCGGCGTGCAGGATGCAAAGCGGAACGGGGCAAGGATCTGGCTGATCAATACCTATGAAACGGCAACCGCGTCAGCCGCCGATGAAGTGATCCTGGTACGCCCCGGCAGCGATGGCGCCCTGGCTTTGGGGATGATGCACATTCTGGTGCGGGATGATCTGGTGGATCACGGATTCGTCGCACAACGGGTGCAGGGCTTCCAGGAGCTGAAGGATCAGGTTCTGCCCGATTACTCCATTGAGAAAGTAGCGGCGATCACCGGAATTGCTGGAGAAAAGATCGAGAGATTGGCAAGGGAATACGGCAAAGCTGAAGCGGCATACATTCGACTCGGCAGCGGGCTCTCACGCTATGGCAACGGCGCCATGACCATCCGGACCATCGCCTGCCTGCCGGCAATCACCGGCGCCTACGGCAGGGAAGGAGGAGGCTGTTTCCCCGGCACATCCACCGGCCCGGCCTTCGCCATGAAGGAGGTGACGCGGGAGGATTTCATGGCCGCTCCCACCCGCATCGTCAACATGAATCAACTGGGAAATGCCCTCAACGGGCTGAATGATCCGCCGGTCATGTCCCTCTATGTTTATCATTCCAATCCGGCCGCCGTGACCCCTGATCAGAATGCGGTCATCAAGGGGCTGTTGCGGGAAGACCTTTTTACCGTCATCCACGAGCGGTTCATGACCGACACCGCCCGCCATGCCGATATCGTCCTGCCCGCCACCTCATCCCTGGAGCACAGCGACCTCTACCGCAGCTACGGTACTTACCATATCCAGCGAGCCAGGGCTGTCATTCCTGCCGTCGGCCAGAGCAAGTCAAACCGGGAGGTATTCGGCCTGCTTGCCCAGGCCATGGGACTGGATGATCCGTTCTTCCGCCAGACCGCCGATGATCTCATCGATCACCTGCTGTCCATTCCCACCAGTCTTCGACAAGACATTGACGTTGAAGCGCTCGCGGTCGGCAGGGCCGTCCAGCTTCGGCTGCCGGAGACAGGCTTCCCGTACCGCACCAGCTCGGGCAGAATCGAGATTTTCAACCCGCGGGAAGAGCATCCCCTTCCCTGTTACCTCCCCCCCCACGGAGATAACGACCCATTTCCCTTTCGACTGATGACGGCGCCCACGCCATATGCCCTCAACGCGTCTTTTTACGAACAGGAAGAGCTGCGCCGCAAGCAGGGAGGAATGCTTCTGCAGATGAACCCGCTGGACGCCGAGGAAAAGGGCCTTGAGAACGGAAAGGCCGTACGCGCCCGGAATGACCTGGGCGAGGTAACCTTCACCTTGCGCATTACCTCAAAGGTGCCCAGGGGGGTAGTAGTTGCTGAAGGGGTATGGTGGCTGACCTACGCGCCGGGGTCACGGTCGGTCAATGCCCTCACCTCCCAACGGCTGACCGACAGGGGAGAAGGCAGCACCTTTTACGACAACAAGGTGGATATTTGTGCCATGGATGATAAAAAATGATTTACCCCTAAGCTTTCGCGGCTAACTGCCGATAGAGTTTAAATGGGCAGTTCAAATAAAACCTGCAAAGCGAGAGCCCCATGGACATTAACAACAATATTCTGCTGCAAAGCGACACCAATGAGCTGGAAATAGTCGAATTCCGGGTTGATGAAATTGACGGCAACGGCAAGGTCGTTCCCTGCTACTTCGGCGTCAATGTAGCCAAGGTTCGGGAGATCATCCGGGTGCCGGAGATCAGGACAACCATCAACCCGTCCCCTTCCATCAAGGGAATGATCAAGCTGCGGGACAAGGTGATTACCCTGATCGACCTGGCCATCGTCCTGAACAAAAATACCGATGGTATTGCCACGGACAAGGTCATCGTCCTTGAATTCAACAGGCTGATCGTCGGTGTCCTGGTACATTCGGTATCGCGCATCTACCGCATTTCCTGGCAATCGGTTGAACCTCCGGTGAAGCACGCCAGCGATTCAAGGATAACCGGGGTGGTCAAGATGGAAAACCGGATCATTCTCCTCCTGGACTTTGAGAAGATTGTCGGTGAACTGTGCGCTGCAGATGTCATGACCGAACTGGGGCAGAAACAGCTGGAGATGTCACCCGTTTTCGACAGGTCAGCCAAAAGGATTCTGGTGGCTGACGACTCGGCATTTATCCGCCAGACCATCTGCACAACGTTACGCAACGCAGGCTACAAAGTGGATGAGGCTGAAAACGGCGAGGAAGCATGGCATCTGCTGAACGAAAAGCTGGCCCGTAGCAGAAGCGCCAATACCGACTTGAGAAGCGAGGTTGATCTGCTTATTACCGACATCGAAATGCCGAAGATGGATGGGTTGCACCTGACCTCTCTGATCAGGAAAGAAAGTGGATTCGAAGGATTGCCGGTGGTGATTTTTTCTTCCCTGGCCTCGGAAGATAATAAGAATAAATGGAAGAGCATCGGCGCCAACGACATCCTGACCAAACCTGACCTCCCCGACCTGGTGTCAAGGGCCGACAGCCTTATTCAGCACTGAGACAGAATGGCATTTCCTGCGATAAAACCCGAACTTTCCATAATAGTGCCGGTCTACAATGAGGCTGCAGTCATCGACGACCTGTTCCACACATTGAAGGCCCAGGATGGGGTGGCATTCGAGCTGATCATCTGCGACGGCGGCTCGGGCGATGCAACGGTGGCAAGGGCCTGGTCCCTGGTGGAAGAAGCGCCCTTTCCCGTTTCGGTAATCCACAGTGAGAAGGGACGCGGCCGCCAGCTCAATGCCGGCGTCGCCGCAAGCTGCGGCGAGACCATTCTTTTTCTCCATGCCGATTCAAGCTTTGCATCAGGCGATGCTCTCAAACAAGGGATGCAGTGCCTGAATGGCGCCATCGCCGCACGGGACGACGAGCGGGTGGCGGGACATTTTGCCCTCCGCTTTCTGCATGATTACGGGAAACGCTCTTTCGGCTACCACTACCTGGAAACCAAGGCCAGGCTTGCCCGTCGCCACTGTATCCACGGCGACCAGAGCTTTCTCATGCGCCGCTCGTTCTTTCGCGAAATAGGGCTCTTTGAAGAATCACTGCCGTTTCTGGAAGATACGAGGCTTGCCGAAGCCGTAGCCGCAAAGGGGGAATGGATTCTCATTCCCGCAATCGTCAACACATCCGCCCGCCGCTTCGAAAGTGAGGGGCTTTCGACCCGACAAACCTTAAATGCCCTCATTCTCAATCTGGCAGCAATCGGCAGGGAAGATTTTCTGCTGGACATTCCCCGCATCTATGCAACCCAGGACCGCACCACCGAACTGCAGCTTCGCCCCTTCTTCCAGCTCTTCAGGCGCCGCATCCAGGCGCTGCCGTGGCGGGAACGGCAAAAACTCTGGTTGGATACCGGCACCTATGTCCGCGATAACGGTTGGCAGTTGGCACTGGCAGTGGATGTACGGCACAACTTTAGAAAAGGGCTTGCCACCGGAGCGGGAAAACATGTATTCCTCAAATTTTACGACCGCTTTCTCGACCGCCTTTCCGACCATCTGCCGGGCCGGCTGGCGGCAATGATCCTTGTCCGTCTCTGGTTCGAACTTACCTGTCTGGTCCTGCGCCTGAAACAGTCCCCACACGGTGGATGAACCATTGGCACGCCGACCGGGAAGTTACTTGTCATTCCTGTTATTACCTGCCTTTTCCTCTTTTTCGCCCGTTGCCGTCATTTTTTTCATCTTTTCCTGCATCTCGCGCAAACGCTTGTCCACCATACCGTTGATCGTTCCTGCAGCGTAGGTGCCATCGGCAAGCAGCTCTCCGGCAGGGACACCTGTCAGCAACTCAATGCCCTGATCTATGGATTCAACACTCCAGATGTGGAATTTTCCCTCTTTTACCGCCTCGACCACCTCGTCGCTCAGCATCAGATGGCGCTCGTTGCTTTTTGGAATGATCACCCCCTGGTCACCCGTAAGCCCCTTGGCCTTGCATACGGCATAGAACCCTTCGATCTTGTAGTTGACGCCGCCGATGGGCTGCACCTTGCCCAGCTGATTGACGCTGCCGGTAACGGCGATGCCCTGCTTGAGCGGCACACCGGAAAGGGCCGAGAGCAGCGCATAGAGTTCGGTCGATGACGCGCTATCCCCCTCCACCCCTTCGTAGGATTGTTCGAAACAGAGGGAAGCGGAAAAAGAAATGGGCTTGTCATGGGCATATTTCCCCCCCAGGTAGCCGGTTAGAATCAGCACGCCCTTGTCGTGGATCGGCCCGGAGAGTTTCACCTCCCGTTCGATGTTCACCATACCGCCGCGTCCCATATAGACCCGTGCCGTCACCCGCGAAGGCCTCCCAAAGGCGAAATCTCCCAGGGTGATAACTGAAAGGCCGTTTATCTGCCCTACTTCCCCCCCCGCCGTGTCCACCAGAATGATGCCGTCGGTGATCATCTCCTGCATCCGCTCTTCTATACGGTTGCTGCGGTAGTTCTTTTCGGCTATGGCGCGCTTCACATATTCGCGGGTAACCACCGGGCTGTTTTCCTTCTGGGCCCAATAATCAGCCTCGCGAATCATGTCCGAGATCTCCATGAACTGGGCGGAAAGCTTCTCCTGGTCCTCCACCAGGCGCGCCGAGTAATCCAAGAGGGCGGCAACCCCGGTGCGGTCGAAGGGAAGCAGCTTCTCCTCCCGACAGTGGATGGAGACGAACAGCGCATAATCCTTCATGATCTCCGGCGTCCGATTCACCCGACTGTCGAACTCGGCCTTGACCTTGAAGAATTTACGGTAATCCGGCTCAAGATAATAAAGCAGGTAGTAGATCCAGGGTGAACCGATCATGATGATCTTTGCCTGCAAAGGAATCGGCTCCGGCTTCAGTGAAACCACCGTCATGAACCGGTACTGCTCCAGCACATCCTCGATTCTGATGACGCCGTTTCTGATGCAACGCTTCAATGCATCCCAGGCAAAGGGATTGATAAGCACTTCGCGGGCGTCGACAATGAGATAGCCGCCGTTGGCCCGGTGCAGCGCACCCGGCTTGATAAGGGTGAAGTTGGTGGTGGCGGCTCCCCCCATCTGCATGACGTGTTCGATGCGGCCGAAAAGGTTGTTGTAGGTGGGGTTGGCCTCGAAGATGATCGGTGCTCCCTGGATTTCTTTGTTGTCCACAAACAAGTTGACCTTGTAACGCTCGAAGGATGGCTCTTGCCGCGGCAGCCTGATACCCGGTAGCTGCGGCGCCGGCGGCTGGGGCTTGAAGTCCTCCAGGTTGAGAAGGATATCCTCCTGCACCGTCTCCAGGTAGTCGAGCACTTTTTGGAATTCGCGGTACTTATCCCGCAGCGGATCCAGGTGGTGACCGACGGAAAAAAGCCCCAGTTCCCGGTCAAGTTTGGCCAGTTCTTCCTTGGTGGACTTTTCGTTCTCCCGCACCTGCCTGAGCACGTCATTGAGTTTTTCCGACAGTTCCTTGCCGACCTCGTCCAGTTTGTCCCGTTCTTCCTTCGACAGGGCATCGTATTCTTCCTGGGTGTAGCTCCGTCCCTCCTTTTGCGGCACCATCACCAGGCCCGACACGGTTCGCTGCAGGGCAAAGCTCTTTTCACCGGCCTCCTTCTCCAGGTTGCCGAACAGCTCACTGTTCTTTTCCTGGTAATCCTCCATTATCGCCAGCTTGTTCGTCTCATACTCCTTGCTTTCCAGGGCCTTGGGGATGTTTGCCTTGACCCCCTCCACAAATTCATCCATGTCACAAGCAAATTGGCAGCCCATGCCGGCGGGGAGAGGAATGGCAATGGGGTTGTCCTGGGACTTGAAATTGTGCAGATAGCACCAATCTTTGGGAGGAGGCTCGGACTTCGCCCTTTTGCTGAGCAGGTTGTTGATGGTGGTGCTGCGTCCGGTGCCCGGTTCCCCGGCAAGAAAAATATTGAAACCATCCTCCTGCATCCCCAGGCCGAATTCTATGGATTTCAGCGCCCGCACCTGGCCGACGGTCCCCTCCAGACCGGGAATATCGCTGGTGGTTTCAAAATCGAAGCTTTGGGGATCGCATTCCCATCTGAGCTTTTCCACGGGTAATTTCAGATCATCGATAACCATGCAACCTCCTGGGAAAATGTGCTGCTTGTCAACAGGTACTGAGCGGCAGCCATATATCCATCAACTCCTGGAACCGGGCAGAAAGATGTGAACGTACTTCTTCCATGGGAATCCGGGCGCCTGTTTCTGCACCGAGGGAAGTAACCGGACAGTTGGCCATGCCGCAAGGATTGATCATGGAAAAGGGTATCAAGTCGTTGACCACGTTCATGGCAAAGCCATGCATGGTGACCCAACGCCTCACGCCGACCCCTATGGAAGCAATCTTTCCCCTGCCGGTCCAGACACCGGTTTTGCCTGCAACAGGAAAGGCCGCCACCTTAAAATCGGCAATAGTATCGATCAGCACCTGTTCCAGAAAACGAAGATAGCGCTGCAGGTCGCGGCCCCGCTGGGAGAGGTCCATGATCGGATAACCGACCAGCTGACCCGGACCATGGTAAGTCACGTCTCCCCCCCGGTTGATTCGCCTCACCTCGATGGCGCTGTCCAGAACGTTGCCGGCATCGCCGCCGCTGCCTATGGTATAGACTGGCGGATGCTCCAGCAGAAGCAGCGTCTCAGGAGATTCGCCCCTGTAGACATCTCCGGCAAGACGCTCCTGCAGGGAATGGGCGGCGGCGAAATCCATAAGGCCGAGCTCCCTGGTATGCAGAGAACATCTTCTGTCAGATGAGTAGGACAACTGGGTTCTCCAGCACCCGTTTCAGCTCTGCCATGAAGCGAGCCGCATAGGCGCCATCTATCAGGCGATGGTCGGCGGAAAGGGTCATACGCATGATTCTGGATGGAACCACCTGCCCTCCCCTCACCACGGCCTCGTCTAATGCCGCGGCAACAGCCAGTATGGCGCCCTGGGGAGGATAAATGATGGCGGAAAACTGTTCGACCCCCAGCATGCCCATATTGGAAATGGAAAAGGTACCGCCGCTGAGCTCGTTCTCGCCGATGGTACCATTGCGGGCCCGGTCGATGACTTCATGACTCCGTGCGGCAATTTCCCTGACGGAAAGAGTCTGGCAGCCTTTGATTACCGGCATCACTAGTCCTTCATCCAGGCTTACCGCTACACCGATATTGATTTCATCGTGCGTTTCAATACCGGTCTGGCTGAAGGAAGCGTTGACGAGGGGAAATTTGCCGATGGTGGCGGCAACGGCTTTAATGATGATGTCGTTGAGAGTTACCGCCGTGCCGGCCTGCTTCAGCTCCCGGTAGACCTTCTCCGCCTCACCGACCTCGACGGCAACCATTACAGTGAAATGGGGAATCTGCCGCCAGGACTCGCTCACCTTGCGGGCAATGGCTGTCCGCATGCGGCTTAGTGGCTGTCCGGCAGCCGATGGAGCTTCTGCCTGCTCTGCCGCTTCCCCAGCGGGTCTTTTCTCCTTCTTCTCTTCATGAACCCCAAACCGCGCCAGGTCTTCCTGCAGGATACGCCCTTCGGGCCCACTGCCGGTAACCTGCGTCAGGTCGATCCCCTTTTCCCTTGCCAGGCGCCGAACCCTTGGCGAAGCCTTATCTCCGGCACCTGGCTTGGTAAATTCCCGCGCCTCAGGCAATTCCATGATCCGTTCGGGAACATCACCGGCCATGGCACCGGTGGAGCCTTGTGCCGCGCTTTTGGAGGTTTTGTCGACCGCCGGGGGGATCACTTCGGCGGCAGGCTGCTCCGGCACCACCTCAGGCTTCGCTTCCGCCTTCTCCCCCGGTGCCCCGACCACTCCGATTACCATTCCCACCGGCACCATTTCTCCCGGCTTTACCCGCTGCTCCAGCAGGATGCCGGCACCGAACGACTCCAATTCCATGTTCGCCTTGTCCGTTTCCACTTCGGCAATGATGTCGCCACGTTCTACCTGGTCCCCCACCGATTTTTTCCAGGAAATGAGGCGTCCTTCGGTCATGGTGTCGGACAGCTTGGGCATTGTTATGTCAGTGGCCATATGGAACCTCGCAACCTGTATTTACTAACATTCCCTCCCCCTTCATGGGGGAGGGTTAGGGAGGGGGTGATACCTTATCAGACTATCTCCTCAGTATTTCCCGCTCAGGGTTTCCTTCACCGCCGTGACGATATCCCCCACCTGTGGGATGCACAGTTTTTCCAGCTTGCGTGAATATGGCATGGGCACATCCAGCCCCGCGACACGCTGTACCGGCGCCAGCAACATATCGAAGCAGCCGTCGTAAATGCGGGAGGTTATTTCCGCGCCAAGTCCGCAGGTCCGCCAGCATTCCTCCACCACCACCGCCCGTCCAGTTTTCTGAATAGAGCCGACAAAGGTGTCGCTATCCAGCGGTGTCAGGGTGCACAGGTCCACCACCTCGCAGCTGATCTTTTCCTTGGCCAGTTCCTCGGCCGCAGCCAGGGCCAGTATGGTCATGCGCGAATAGGTGACGATGGTGACATCGCTGCCGGTCTTCTTGATCTGACATTTGCCGAAGGGAACCAGGTATTCAGGATCTTCGGGGACCTCTCCCTTGCTGTTGTAGAGCAGCTCATGTTCCAGAAAGAGGACCGGATTGTCATTGCGAATGGCGGTTTTCAACAGCCCTTTGGCATCGGCCGGGGTCGAAGGTACCGCCACGTACATACCGGGGGTATGCATGAAAAAAGTTTCCAGGGACTGGGAATGCTGGGCCGCCAGCTGGCTTCCCCCGCCGCCTGGAGCACGGATGACCATGGGCAGCTTCGCTTGGCCGCCGAACATGTAGCGGATCTTGGTCATATGGTTGATGATCTGGTCCATGGCAAGCAGGGCGAAGTTAACCGTCATCAGCTCGGGGACCGGTCTTAAGCCCCCCATTGCCGCGCCGATGGCAACGCCGATGATGGTGTTTTCAGAAATAGGTGTGTCTCGGACCCGCTCCTCGCCAAATTCGGCCAAAAGCCCCCTGGTTACCTTGAATGACCCCTCGTACAGGGCCACATCCTCGCCCCAGGTCACCACCAGCGGATCGCGTCGCATCTCCTCCTTCAAGGCCAGGTTGATTGCATCTCTGTATGTCATTTCAGACATGTGGACCTCTTTTTTTCATGTCACTTCCGGTTCTCACTCGATCTACCCTTCTCCCTTGAGGGAGAAGGTGGCCGAAGGCCGGATGAGGGGGTCAATGCTCCAGCATTCCGGTTTCTCCTATCCCCAACCCTCTCCTTTATGCCCTGCGGGTACATCAAGGGAAAGGGGGTGAAAGTCAGATATACACATCCGTGTAGACTTCCCCATCCTCCGGCCACGGAGACTCCTCGGCAAACTTGACCGCCTCCTGCACCGTCTCCACCGCCTGGGCACGAATGGCATCAAGTCTTTCCTGTTCGGCAATTCCCTCTTGCACCAGTCGTCTGCCGAGCTTGAGCAGTGGATCCCGGCTCTTCCACAACTCAAGCTCGGCGGTGCTGCGATACTTGCCGGGGTCGGCCATGGAGTGGCCGCGGAAGCGGTAGGTCATGGCCTCCAGCAGATAGGGGCGACTCTGCTCCCTGACCCATTCCGCGGCATGGCTGACTGCCTGATAAACTGCTATCACGTCCATGCCGTCCACTCGTTCCGAGGGCATATCATAGCCGCAGGTGCGGCGGTGGATGTCCGGCAGGGCGGAGGAGCGGTGCACCTCAGTGCCGATGCCGTAAAAATTGTTCTCGCAGATGAAAAGCACCGGCAGTTCCCAAACCCTGGCCCAGTTCAGCGCCTCGTGGAAATTGCCCTGGTTGACTGCAGCATCGCCGAAGAAGCAGGCGGCGATACGCCCTTCGTTCTTGAATTTGGAGGCAAAGGCTAGTCCTACGGCAATAGGAAACTGGCCGCCGACTATGGCATAGCCCCCCATGAAGTTGAGCTCGGGGCTGAAAAGGTGCATGGAGCCCCCTTTTCCCTTGCACAGGCCGGTCGCCTTGCCGAACAGCTCCGCCATGACCCTCTTGGGTTCGGCGCCGCGGACGATGGCCTGGGCATGCTCCCGGTAGGCGGAAAGGATGTAATCGTTCTGCTGCAGCGCCTTGGTTGAACCGACCGCCACCGCTTCCTGGCCGCTGTAAAGATGGAGAAACCCGGTGATGTGCCCCTTCGTATACTGTTCGGCGCACGACTCTTCGAATTCGCGGCAGAGAGCCGTCTGTCCGTACATGTGGAGCAGATCCTCATCGGGAAATACGTCGCGCAGATGTGTTTCCATATGTACCTCGACTGGTTACGGAATGTAGGGGCACCCCCGCGTGAGTGCCCTGCCTTGGTGGGTCACACAGCGCGTGCGCTTCGGGCGGCCACATGGGGCCGCCCCTACAGATTCCCTTTTTTCACGTGATTCAGTGTACCGCCGGCCAGCAGGTCCTGTCTTTCCCTCTCCGATACCTGCAGAATTGTTTTGATTTCCCTGTCCCCTATCCTCACAGGTATTTCCGTGGCCCCCTCTGCCACCTGTCGGCGCAGGCCATTGAAGGTGAGGACGTCACCCTGCACGATCAGGTCATAATCGGCAGGATCTTTGAAGATAAGGGGCAGGATACCGAAGTTGATCAGGTTGGCTTTATGGATGCGGGCGAAGCTCTTGGCCAGCTTGACGCGGATACCCAGGTAGCGGGGCGCCAGGGCGGCATGTTCCCTGGATGAGCCCTGCCCATAGTTTTCTCCAGCCACCACTACACCGTTGCCTTTTGCCTGGGCACGTTGGGGAAATTCCTGGTCAATCTGGCCGAAGACGAACTGGCTGATGGCCGGGATGTTGCTTCGCAGGGGAAGAACCTTGTTGCCGGCGGGCATGATGGTATCGGTAGAGATGTTGTCCTCCACCTTGATGATGACCTCGGCCTGCAGGTCCTCCGGCAACGGCTCGAAATCCGGGAATGGCACGATGTTCGGGCCGGTGACGATTTCCACGCCGCTGGTATCCTCAATTGGATAGATGACGCTGGAATCATCCACCACGTAACGTTCCGGATTCTGCACGTTCGGCCATGGCATCATGTCGGAGAGCTTGCGCGGATCGGTAATGACGCCGAAAAGACCTGCGGCAGCTGCGGTTTCCGGTGAACAGAGGTAGACCTTGTCGTCTTTGGTACCGCTTCGGCCGGGAAAGTTGCGGGGGAAGGTGCGCAGGGAGACCTGGTTGGTGCCCGGTGCCTGGCCCATGCCGATGCATCCGAGACAGCCGGGCTGGTGGACCTGGGCACCCGCCAGGAGCAGCGACATGAGCCCGCCGCGGTCCGCCACGTTTTCCAGCACCTGGCGGCTCCCCGGATTGATGTTGAATGAGAGCTGGGGCGCCACCCGTCGCCCGTCCAGAATTCGGCAGACGGTCATCAGGTCGCGAAAGGAGGAATTCACCGAGCTGCCGACAATTACCTGGTCCACCTTGATCCCCTCCACGTCCTTGACTCGCACCACATTGTCCGGTGAGGAAGGGCAGGCGATAAGGGGCACCACCTGGGAGAGGTCGATCTCGTCGTATTCATCGTAGGTGGCATCGGCATCGGCGGCAAAGGGCTGCCAGCAGTCGCCTCGCCCCTGGGATTCAAGGAATTCCCTGGTTCGCCCGTCGGAAGGAAAGACGGAGGTGGTGGCGCCAAGCTCGGCACCCATGTTGCCGATGGTCCCCCGGTCGGTGGCCGAAAGGGTCTCCACCCCCGGCCCGTAATATTCGATGATCTTCCCTACTCCCCCTTTGACCGTGTGGCGGCGGAGCATCTCCAGGATGACATCCTTGCCGGAAACCCATGGCTGCAGCTGGCCGATGAGCTTTACCCCCATGATTTTGGGGCAGGAGAGGTGGAATGGATGCCCGGCCATGGCCATGGCCACGTCCATCCCCCCGGCGCCGATGGCGAGCATGCTCAGGCCTGCCGCGGTCGGGGTATGGGAATCGGCACCCAGCATGACCTTGCCCGGCACGCCGAAACGCTCCAGGTGCACCTGGTGGGAAACGCCGTTCCCCGGTTTGGATAGGTGAATGCCGAATTTCTGGGCCGCAGTCATGAGAAAGACATGGTCGTCGGCATTCCTGTTATCGGTCTGGAGCAGGTTGTGATCTATGTACTGGGCCGCCAGCTCCACCTTTGCCCGTTCCACCCCCATGGCCATGAATTCCAGGATAGCCATGGTACCGGTGGCATCCTGAAGGAGTGTATGGTCGATGCGAATGGCGATCTCTTTGCCGGGCACCAACTCCCCTTCAACCAGGTGTGCTTCCAGGATCTTGATTGCTAAATTCTTTCCCATAACAACCCCCTCTTGAATATCAACCCGCCCATTTCATTCGCGTTCAAAAATGCCCAGGTGCAAGGCGTCGAGGAGCGAGCAGCGCAGCATACATCAGTATGTGAGCAGCGTAGCGACGAAGACAACGCCGCAGATGGGCGTTTTTCAACGCGAATCACGCATGGATTGCTCGTTTTTCCACATCCAGCGCTGCTTCTTTAACCGCCTCCGACAACGTCGGATGGGCATGGAAAGTGAGTGCTATATCCTCGGCGGTGCCGCCGTAGGTCATCACCGTCACCCCTTCGGCAATCATATCCGAGGCACGGGGACCAATGATATGGACACCGAGCACCCGGCCCGTATCCTTGTGGGCAAGCACCTTGACGAATCCTTCCGTCTCGTCCATGCACCTGGCCCGGCCATTGGCCATGAAATTGAAGCGTCCGACAGAATAAGAGAGGCTCTCCGCCTGCAGCTGTTCCTCGGTTTTTCCAACCGATGCCGCTTCAGGCCATGTGTAAATGATACCGGGAATGAACTCATAATCAACCACCGAGGCTTGACCTGCCAGCCTTTCGGCGAAGACCTCACCCTCCATCATCGCCTTGTGGGCAAGGAGCGGGCCATGAATAAGGTCGCCGATGGCATAAATTCCGGGGACAGAGGTGGCAAAATTATCGTCAACTCTGATCCTGCCGCAGTCGAAGGCAATACCGGCCTCTTCCCCCCCGAGCCCGTCTGTAAGCGATTTTCTCCCCACAGCGACCAGCACCCTGTCACAGGAAAGCTGTTCACCCTTGCCGGCGACATTGACGGTGACGGATGCCTTGCCATCCTTCTTCTGCAAACCTTCAACCTTGGCCCCCAGCATGAATCCCATTCCCTGCTTTTTCAGGGACCGCAAAAGGGTGTCGGCAACCTGCCGGTCGGTGTTGGGCAGAATGTTCGGCAACATCTCCACCACTGTCACCCGGCTTCCCAGGCGCAGCCAGACCGAACCAAGCTCCAGTCCGATATAACCACCGCCGATCACCAGCAGGTGCTCAGGCACTTCCGGAAAAGATAGCGCTTCGCGGGCGCTCACCACCGTCTCGCCGTCGAAGGGGAGCCCCGGCACCTCTATGGCCTGACTGCCGGTGGCAAGAAGTATGTGTTTGCCGACTATCGCCTGCTTTTCTCCCCCTGCCCCCAGGACCTCCACCGCCCGCCGCTCCCCATTGCCGGCCGCCCCAAGCTTGGCCGTTCCCAGGATGCGTATTATTTTGTTCTTCTTGAAAAGGAAGGCGATGCCGTCGGTGAGTTTTTTCACCACGTCGTCCTTGCGGGCCATCATTTTCGTCAAGTCCAGGGTGGGTGCGTTGATGCCGATACCATGGAGGGCAAATTTATCCCGTGCCAGGGCAAAGAGCTCGCTGGAATCAAGCAGCGCTTTGCTGGGAATGCAGCCCTCATTGAGGCAAACCCCGCCCAGGCGTTCGCCACGCTCCACCACCGCCACCTTCATCCCCAATTGGGCAGCGCGGATCGCCGCCACATAGCCCCCCGGCCCGGCACCGATAATGATCAGATCGTACATTTCATCGGACATTGCATAAACTCCCTTTCCAATATGTTTTTGCCAGACAATTTCCGGCACAGCAAAAAGTTCCAGCTGCAAGGCGTGCAGCCACTGAGGAATGAGGCGTACACCAGGTACGCCGCAGTGACGAAGTGGGTGCGCAACGCCGCAGATGGACTTTTGGCGAAGCCGCTATCCCTCCAACAGCATTTCCTCCGGATCCTCGACATACTCTTTCACCCTCTTGAGGAACCCCACCGCCTCCCGCCCATCGATAATGCGATGGTCGTAGGAGAGCGCCAGGTACATCATGGGACGGATCACCACCTGCCCGTCCCTGGCCACCGGCCGGTCCTGAATGGCATGCATCCCCAGCACACCGCTCTGGGGCGGATTGAGTATGGGGGTGCTGAGCATGGAACCATAAACGCCGCCGTTACTGATGGTGAAGGTGCCGCCGGTCAAATCTTCAAGGCTCAAGCGGTTGTTCTCGACCTGCTCCACCAGCGATCGTATCTTTTTCTCCATCTCCACAAGGGTCAACCGGTCGGCATCGCGGATAACCGGCACCACCAGTCCCTTTTCGCCGCCAATGGCTATACCCATGTCATAGAAATGCTGCTGGACTATTTCATCGCCGTCGATGCGGGCGTTGACCATGGGGAATTCACGGAGGGCATCGATACAGGCCTTGATGAAGAAGGGCATAAACCCCAGGGTCACCCCGAATTTCTTCTGGAAGTGTTCCTTGTGCTGCCGGCGCAGCTCCATGATCCTGCCCATATCGACCTCATTGAAGGTGGTGAGCATGGCCGTCTGCTGCCGCGCCGCCAGCAGTCTTTCGGCAATCTTTCTGCGGATCGGGGTCATCTTTTTGCGGGTGATCCTGCTTTCCTCAACGGTCTGGTATGGCGCAGGCTCCTCCGAGCGGACGAAAAGAGTAGGTTGCGGACTCGGCTCAGGCTGTTGCTTGAGCAGGTCGTCCACCGTTACTCTGCCCCCCTTGCCGCTCCCCTTGATGGTTTCAGCCTTTATTCCCTTTTCCTGGGCCATCTTCCGCACCGCCGGAGAAAGCGGCGGCTGCGGCTCTGTTTTTTCCTTTTCCGGGCCTGATGGCTTCGCCGGGCCAGAGGCCTGCCCTGCCGCACCTTTTTCATCAATGGTGCCGATGACAGCGCCAATCTGCACCGTTTCCCCTTCCTTTGCCCGGATGGCAAGGGTTCCGGAAGCATCTGCATTGATCTCCAGGGTGATCTTGTCGGTCTCGATCTCGCAGAGGACCTCATCCTTCTCCACCCGCTCGCCATCCCCCTTGTGCCACTTGGCAACCAGCGCCTCGGTGATCGATTCCCCCACTGCCGGAACTTTTATTTCCATGGGTCTCTCCATAAATTTCTAGGCAAATGCATCATTTATCACCCGTTCCTGCTCCACCATGTGCTGCCGATGGGACCCGACGGCCGGCGCCGCTTCCTCCTCCCTCCCCACGTATGCCACCTTGCCGCCTGTTATTTCCTCAAGCTGCGGCCGGATGAAAATCCATGCCCCCATGTTGCGCGGTTCTTCCTGTACCCAGCGAAAGGAGGCCTGCCGGTATCTGAGAAGGGTATCGCGAAGCAGGTCAAGACGCAGAGGATAAAGCTGCTCGATCCTCACCAGTGCCACGTCTTCCCGCCCCGCAGCCATCTTCTCCTTAAGCAGCTCGAAATAGATCTTGCCTGAGCAGATCAGCACCTGCCGAACCTTGTCCGGGTTGTCTTCTGCGGGCAGGATCTCCCGGAACCAGCCGCCGAAATCATCCAGGGTTGAGACACAGAGGGGATTGCGGAGCAGGCTTTTGGGAGTGAAAATAACCAGCGGCTTTCTGAAGGGCTGCTTTACCTGACGTCGCAGCAGATGGAAATATTGGGCCGGAGTTGTCGGATAACACACCTGCATGTTGTTCATGGCGCAGAGCTGGAGGAACCGCTCGATCCTGGCGCTGGAATGCTCGGCTCCCTGCCCCTCGTAGCCGTGGGGAAGCAGCAGGACCAGACCGCTTCCCCGGTCCCACTTGCTTTCCCCCGAGGAGACGAACTGATCGATGACAACCTGTGCACCGTTGGCGAAATCTCCGTACTGGGCCTCCCATACGGTCAGTCCCAAGGGGGACTCCACCGAGTAGCCGTATTCGAAACCGAGCACAGCATACTCGGAAAGCATGCTGTCGTAAGCGTTGAATACTGCATTATCTTTGGCCAGGGCAGCAAGGGGAACATGCATCTTTTCGGTGTGATAATCGAAGAAGGTGCAATGACGTTGGCTGAAGGTGCCTCTTCTCACATCCTGTCCGGAAAGACGAAGGGAAGTACCTTCCTGCAGAAGTGAAGCAAAGGCCAGATTCTCCGCGGTGGCCCAGTCGATGCCGTTGCCCTGTTTCACCGCTTCAAGCCGCCGTTTCAGCAGGGTTGCCAGTTTCGGATGTGGCGTAAAGCCATCCGGAAAGGCCGTCAGAACCTCCATCATGGAAATAAGTTCTCCTGCCCCGACTCCGGTTTCGACCTTATGGGGGGCGTAATCCCGCTCGATTCCGCCCCACCCTTCCCGGAACCCCACGTCGGAGTCGGTGGCTTCCTGCCCGATAGCGGCTTCAAGATGGGCAGAAACTGCCCGGAAGAGCTTTTCCAGCTCAGCGCCGTCAACGCCTTCATCTCTCAGTTTCATAGCGTACAGCTCATGGAGCGGCTGACGGTTCTTGATCTTTTCGTACATGAGGGGCTGGGTGAAGTAGGGCTCGTCTCCTTCGTTATGTCCGTAGCGCCGGTAGCAGATGACCTCCACCACCACATCACGACGAAAAGCCTGCCGGTATTCCAGGGCTAGCCTCGTCGCATGGACCACCGCCTCCGGGTCGTCCCCCTGGACGTGGAAAACGGGAGCCTGGACCATTTTCGCCCCATCGGTGGCATAACAGCTGGAGCGGGCATCGGCAGCAAGGGTAGTAAAGCCGATTTGGTTGTTGAGGACAATGTGCACAGTGCCGCCGGTGCGGTAGCCTTCCAGCTGGGAGAGGTTGAAGGTTTCGGCCACCACCCCCTGCCCGGAAAAGGCGGCATCGCCGTGGATAAGGACCGGCAGGACCAGGTCGCCGCGGCTGTCGCAGCAGCGATCCTGGCGTGCCCGGCATTTTCCTTCCACCACCGGGTCGATGGCCTCCAGATGGCTTGGATTGGCCGCCAGGGTAAGATGAATGGTATGGCCGCCCACCGGCGTTACATCTATGGAATATCCCTTGTGATATTTTACGTCTCCCTCGCCGATGATCCCATGCTGGCTGTTATCGGCGAACTCGGCAAAAATTTCCTCCAGCGGCTTGTCAAACACATTGGCCAATACATTAAGCCGCCCACGGTGGGGCATCCCCAGGATCAGATCAGTGACACCCCGTTCGGCCGCTCCTGCCATAAGCCACTTGAGTAGGGGTATCAGGCTTTCCCCCCCTTCCAGGGAGAAGCGGGTCTGGCCGGCGAACTTGCGGTTGAGGAATGCCTCGAATAGCGCTGCCTGGTAAATATGGCCGGCTATCTCCTGCTTTTGGCCAATGGAAAAGGAGGGGCTGTTTCGCACCGGCTCCATGCGGTCCATCAGCCACTGCCGCTCCGCCGGTTCCTGGATATGCATGAATTCAACACCAATAGAGCGGCAGTAGGTATCGTGCATTACCTGCAGGATCTCTCGCAGAGTTGCACTTTCCTTCATGAAGCGGCGGGTATGGAAAACCTTATCCAGGTCGGAGGCATCCAGGCCGAATGCTTCAAGACTGAGCAGGGGGTGGTCGATTTGGCAGGGAGAAAGGGGATCGGTACAGGCAAGGAGGTGGCCGATGTCCCGGTAGCGGTAGATAAGCGACTGCACCGCCGATTGCTTGATCGCAAAACGAAGGTCTGCTTTGCCTTCGCCACCTTCCAGCCCCAACTCGAAACCGTTGAAAAATGCCTGCAGGTCGACCGGCAGCCGCTCAGGGTGTTCTTGCCAAAGAAGGTACTGCTCTTCAATCCATTCAGGACTGAAATTCATATTGAACGGCATGGGAAATCCTTTGCAGGAATGCGATGAGAAGCCATAGAGGGGAACATGGCGAAAAGCTCATGAGAAGTATAGCAGAGGGGCGAGACGATGCAACTTGCAGAAGAAAAACAGCGGCAGGTGGGGGAAGTCAGGCTTATTTTTTATCGTGGTGGCTGTAGCGGATGACGGTGGCCTTTTCCAGGGTGATCATGCCGCCGTCCATCATCCCGTCGATGGCAGGCATGACGGCGTCAATCCTTTCCTGGCTGTCCACCACCTCGACGATGACGGGCAGATCGGTGGAGAGACGGAGTAATTTATCCGTATGGTAGACGCTGTGGGCGCCGAAGCCGGCAATGCAGCGGATTACCGTCGCCCCGGCGAGTCCCTCCCTGCGCAACAGTTCCACCAGTGCCTCGTAGAGGGGGATATGGCCGTGGCGGTCGCTTTCACCGATAAAGATCCGCATCAATACCTGTTCGCCGGTCAGCTTGGTCATAGTCAATTCCTCCTGCACTCTCCTGCTCACGTATGTTCGCTTTCCCCCTATGGAATGGGGGGATTGAAGGAGGGTCTAGATATATCGAGCCGCCGCGATTCCCAACCAGGTAAACACCAGACATACCAGGACGCTGGTGAGCACGTTTACCGAAGCTATCAGCAGTTCCCCATCCTCAAGAAGGCGGAATGTTTCGTAGCTGAAGGTGGAAAAGGTGGTAAGCCCTCCAAGAAAACCGATGGTCAGCCCAACGCGCAACTGGGGAGAAACCAGCGTGCTGCGCAGGGAAAACTCCATGATCAGACCGATGAGAAAGGCACCGATAATATTGACGGCAAAGGTGCCGTAGGGAAAAGCCCTGCCGACGATGTCATAGACCCAGCCAGAAAGGTAGTAGCGGCACAGGCACCCTAATGCGCCGAATATTCCTATAAAGATAACCGTCTGCATATTTACCTGAAGGCCCAGCCTAGCCTGAGACCGAAGATATCGGATTTTGAGGTGGGCTGGAAGAACTGGTTGGTTCCGACCAGGACTCCTGGAGATTGGTCGTAGCGGAAACCTTCATAAAAAGTGCTGAACTTGAGCTTCTTGTAGCGTGCCCCCACCTCGGCAAAGGCAGACCAGCTTCCGTCCGGTTTGATCGTGATATCCCTACCAGAGATTTCCACGACGTTTTCGGTATAAAAAGGGTATTTCGCCCCCCCCTCGGTAAAGATGCGCCAGTCGTCAGTCACGGCAACGTCCAGCCGCCCCCCCAGACGCAGATAAAAGCTGCGCCAGTCCTCGGTATAGCCATTCACCTCCACGGGCATGCCCGCTCTATCTATTGTCATGGAATTTTCCAGATCTCTCAGCCACCAGCGGGCACCAAAACCGAAGAAAGGCTCCATGGACACCTTCTGTTGGGAAATTCGCCAGCCAAGGTCGATATCCTCCCTTGTACCGAAGTAATTGACGTCAGTTTTCACCGGCAGATTCTCCGGCCCCTGCGTCTGCCCGTCGTAATCGGCAATCCCGCCGAACAGCTCAGCCTTGCCCGTTGCGACAAGGGAACCTGCCTCTGCCTTGACCAGGTTTATTCTGGCGACTCCGCCGGCGGCCATCAACCAGCCCTGCTCCCGGAGCAATTTCTCGCCCTGATGGAATTCCTCCCACTGGAAATAGTGGGGAGCCAGGTACGCCGAAACCTCTTCCACCCCTCCAAACCGGGCGGCGTTAGCCGTCGATGAAGCAATAAGAACTGCGACCGCTGCGATTTTGAAGATATCCATACATCCTCCGCAACTGGCGATATAAAAATTTACTCAGCCGGGGATTCTTCTTTCTTCTTACGTGGAGCCCGTTTGCGCTTGGGTTTTTCCTGAGCTTCGCCAGCCGGCTCGGCCTGGGGTTCCTCACTCTTTTCAGGCGCTGCCTTTCGAGGGCGCGCAGCCCGTTTCGGTTTTGCCGGCTCTGTTTCGGGCACCTCTACCGGTGCAGGAGCTTCCGGTACAGCTTCAGCCGCCGGCTTCTTTTTTCGCGGAGCGCGGGGTTTTTTAGCCTTCTCCTCTGCCGGCTGTTCCGCCGGCTTTTCAGGTTGTTGCGGCACCTCCTGGGCAGCTTCCCCGGCGTGAGCCGTTTCGGCCCCGGCCCCGGCTACGGCCTCGGAAGTGGCTTGCTTGCCACCTCGTTTGCGACGGCGGCGGCGTTTTTTCTTGCTTTCCTCGGCAGTGGTTTCACCTTCCGTTGCCGGTTCAGCAGCCTGCTCAGATATTGCTTCCCCGGTAGAGGCTGCGATCTCCGGCACTGTGGAGGTCTCTGCCGGAGCAACAGCCTCGCCTGCCCCCTTGCCGCCGCGGCGCCGTCTACGCCGGCGCTTTTTCTTGTGCTCTTCGGCAACTTCGGCTCCCGATACTTCAACGGTCTCGGTGGTCTCCGCTGCAGCCTCGTGTCCTTCCTCTTCAGCCGATTCAACGGCGGGAGGTACCGCGATCTCTTCGCCCAGTGGTGCAGCTTCCCCCTCCACATGGTGTTTCTTCTTGCGCCGCCTCTTTTTCTTCGGTTTCCCTTCTTCGGCAGGAGGCGCCTCTGCTGCAGCAGCCGCCAAAGCAGGCACTCCCGCTTCCGTAGTGGGGACTTCCGGCGCTATCTCTTCCGTAAATGGCTTTTCCCGCTTGATCAACTCAAGCTCTATCTGGTTCAGCAAAAACGATGGCTTCCCCTTTACCGTCACATCCAGATCGTAATCGGTCTCAATCTGGGCCAACTCCCGCTTCTTCCGGTTCAACAGAAAATAAGCAACCTCAAGGGGCAGGCCACCACGCACTTCGGCGACGGTACCCTTGGCGGCAGCAGCATGGACCTTACGCAAAAAGGATACAGCCATGGCCTCCACCGATTTGACCTTGCCCCGACCTTCACAGTGGGGGCACTCCAGGGAGCTGGCCTGGTTGATGGTCTGCTTGATCCGTTGCCGGGACATCTCCAAAAGGCCGAACTGGGATATTTTGCCAACGGTGACCCTGGCTTTGTCCCCCTTGAGGGCGGTCTTCAGCGCTTTCTCCACTTCGTTGTTGTGTTTGCGTTCGCGCATGTCGATGAAGTCGATGACTATCAGCCCCCCAAGGTCGCGCAGGCGCAGCTGTCTGGCCGCCTCGGCGGCCGCTTCCAGATTGGTCTTGAAGGCGGTATCCTCGACCCCTTTTTCGCCGGTGGATTTTCCCGAGTTAACATCGATGGAAACGAGGGCTTCGGTGGGTTCGATGAAGATGGAGCCTCCCGATTTCAGCGGCACCTTCTTCTCGTAGATAAGGTCGATCTGCTCCTCCAGCTGATAACGGGAGAAAATCGGCCTTTTTTCCTGGTGCATCTTCACCAGCTTTTCATATTTCGGCATGGTTTCCTTGAAGAAAGCCCGTGCCTGCTTGTAGACATCCTTGCTGTCCACAAGCACTTCATCGATCTCGGCGTTGAAGTAATCGCGAATGGTGCGGATAACCAGATCCGATTCCTGGTAGATCAGACCGGCGCCCTTGAGTTCAGCCCCCTTTTCCCGAATGCTGCTGTAGAGCTTAACCAGGTACTGCAGATCCTTGGCCAGTTCCGTTTTGGTCCGCCCCATCGCCTCGGTGCGCATGATGTAGCCAATACCTTCCGGGATCTCCAGGTCAGCCACCATCTCCTTGAGCTTTTTCCTCTCGCTTTCGCTCTCCACCTTGCGGGAGATACCGGCGGAGTCGCTTCCCGGCATGAGCACCATATAGCGGCCGGGAAGGGAAATGTAGGTGGTCAGGGCGGCGCCCTTATTGTCCCGTTCACCCTTTTCCACCTGAACGATGAGCTCCTGGCCCCGGCGGAGGATCTCCTGGATGCGGGGCCGCCGGTTACGCTGCTCTTCGGGCACATCGTCACGCCACTGCCAGTTTTCCGGGTGAATTTCCCCCATCTGGAGAAAGCCGAGTTTTTTATGGCCGATATCCACAAATGCGGCCTGCAGGCCAGGTTCCACCCGGACCACCACACCTTTGTAGACGTTGCCGCGGGTCTGTTCGCTCCCGGCAATCTCGATATCCAGCTCCACCAGGTGACCGTCCTCGACGATAGCCACCCGCGCCTCTTCGGCATGGAGCGCATTGATCAACATTTTTTTCGACATTCTCAATCCTTTACCGGGGACAGGCTGTTTTTTCGCCCATCGACCCTCTTTGTTTAATAGCCTGGCAGCAGGGGGTAACCCCCGCGCGGCGGAATCCTTGTTTCATGGCATTTGAGAGATACTGCCGCCACACCGGCAGCTGTACCGCACACAAAACCCTGAGAGTATAACAGAGTTTCGCAACACTTCATAAGAAAAAACTATTATCTCGCTGATATTTACCCCTTCTACAGGAGTTTGAATGACTACAGCTCCGAAAATGTGCTGGCTTTTGCAGACGATCTTTACTATAAAAAACTAAGGAAAACCGGAGGAAATCATGGCCCCATCCTTTCGTCCACGCGCCCCGAAACCTGTGGCAAAAACACAAGAAGAAGCCGATGAGATAATTCGCAAAATGAAGGCAGGACAAAAGGCGCCGGACAACTACCGGGAGCGTTCCCTCAAGCTCCATGGCTGGATCTGTGCCAAGTGCGGCCGGGAATTCGACCTGGACAATCTCCACCTGCTCACCGTCCATCACAAGGACGGCAATCATAATTACAACCCGCCCGACGGCAGCAACTGGGAAAACCTCTGTGTCTACTGCCACGATGACGAGCACAGCCGGTCGATCCTGGCCGATTATCTCCAGGGGGATAAGCGGAAGAAATGATTTAGCCACTGCGAGGCAATAGTAGCGCTTACAACTTTCAGTTCTGAATTTTCTACACTGACAAGGCCAAAATCAATTCGACCTCATCAGAAGTGATCCGAATGCTCCAAAAAATCTACAAACCTTAGCATTAAGGGACAGATAAAGGGTCTGCCCTCGACATAGGACAAAGTGCATTGTTGAGGACGAAACAGTCAAGATTTTGCCTCATGTCGACGGCTGATCCCGCTGTTTTCTCCGCCTGCAAAAATACAATATGACAAATTCTTGGTTCACAATAGAATGTATCAACCGCAGAACTACAGCGATCAGTGAATATGGACACTGGGAACAGGGCCATTCCTACTTGTTCGAAGGAAGCCGCAAGGCTGCACTGATAGACACTGGGTTGGGTATTGGCCGGATAAGTGACGTTGTGCGCAAGCTGACGCAACTTCAGATTGTTGTCCTTACGACGCACTGTCATTGGGATCATATCGGTGGGCACGGGGAATTCGATGAATTGGCCATTCACGAAGATGATCAAGGATGGCTCGAACACGGTTTGCCGATTTCGTCACAGGAGATCCTGTCAAACTTGTTTAAAGAACCATTTTCGCAAAAGTTGCCAAGGTGTTTCGACCCATACAACTATCACCCGTTCGTGGGAAAGCCCCGGCATGTTTTGCATGATAACGATGTAATCAATTTGGGGGACCGGCAGCTCAAAATATTACACACACCGGGACACTCGCCCGGACATATCTGCGTATTTGAGGAAGAGACGGGATACCTTTGCACCGGAGATCTTCTTTATGAGGGCACTGTGTACGCCAGCTACCCGAGCACGGACCCGTGGAAGTTACACGATTCGATAAAACGTATAGATTCCATTGAGCACGTGTCGAGGCTTCTGCCTGGTCACAAAAGATTGGATATTCAAAGGTCTTTTCTGTCAAAGGCACGTGTGGCGTTGGATAAGCTTGCCGACGCAGAATTTGTGAAGCATGGAACCGGCATACATGAATGTGGAGACATAAGTTTTATTTTTTAACTCGCCTTCTTCGTCTGTTTCAATCGGGTGCAATCCGAACCTTAATTGACAAAATCACCCCTCGCCCCTACAATACCCGCCGTTGTTCATACTTATCTCCAAGGATTTCCAATGCTGCACCTGAAACAACTTTCCAAAGATTTTGCGGGTAAGCCGCTTTTTACCCAGATCGACTGGCACCTGAAGAAGGGGGAGCGGGTCGGCCTGGTCGGCGAGAACGGAGCGGGCAAGTCGACGCTCATGCGCATCATCGCCGGCCAGGTGGAACATACCAGCGGCGATCTCCAGTTCGCCAAAGGAGCAACCGTCGGCTATCTCCCCCAGGACGGCATCGTCACCAAGGGAAGAGGACTCTTTGCCGAAGTGATGACCGCCCTTTCGGAGCTGCAGGCCATCGAAAAGGAACTGGCCGTTCTCACGGCCAGGCTGGCCGAAATGCCCCATGAAGATCCGGGGCACGAAGGACTCCTGTACCGCTTCGGCCATCTCCAGGAGGAGTTCCGCCTCAAGGGGGGCTACGCCATGGAAGCCGAGGTGGGCAATGTCCTCACCGGCCTGGGTTTTCTCGCCAGCGACTGGCAGAAGGAATGCGGCGAGTTTTCCGGTGGCTGGCAGATGCGCATCGCCCTGGCCAAACTTTTGTTGCAAAAGCCCAACGTGCTGCTCTTGGACGAGCCCACCAACCACCTGGACATCGAGGCGCGCAACTGGCTGGAGGGCTACCTCCAGTCCTACCCCTATTCGGTGATCCTCGTTTCCCACGACCGCTTTTTCCTGGATCAGGTCTGCTCCCGCATCACCGAGGTCTGGAACCACACCCTCACCGACTACCACTGCAACTACAGCCGCTATCTTGTCCTGCGGGAAGAGCGGGTTTCGGCCCTGCGGGAGGCGAAACGCCGCCAGGATGAAGAAGTGCAAAAGATCGAGGATTTCATCTCCCGCTTCCGTTACAAGGCGGACAAGGCGGCCCTGGTCCAGTCCCGCATCAAGCAGTTGGAAAAGATCGAGCGGATCGTCCTGCCGCCGGAGCGAAAGAGAATCCGTTTCCGCTTCCCCGATCCGCCCAAGAGCGGCCGGATGGTGGTGGAACTGAAGGGGGTGCGCAAAGCCTACGGCAGCAATGTGGTCCTCGATGGCATCGATCTCACCATAGAAAAGGAAGAACGGGTTGCCCTGGTGGGGCACAACGGTGCCGGCAAGTCTACTCTGATGAAGGTGCTGGCCGGAGGGAATTTCCAGGGGGGAGAGCTGACTCTTGGCCATAACGTCGTCCGCGACTATTTCGCCCAGGATCAGGCCCAGGAGCTGAACGGCGAGCAGAGCGTCTATGAAGAGATCCTGGCCGACGCCCCCTTCGACATGGTGCCGCAGCTGAGGGACATCCTCGGCGCCTTTCTCTTCTCCGGGGACGACATCCAAAAAAAGGTCTCGGTGCTCTCAGGTGGCGAACGCAACCGCCTGGCCCTGGCCAAGATGCTCCTACGCCCCTCCAACCTGCTCCTCATGGACGAACCGACCAACCATCTGGACCTGTTCAGCAAGGAGGTGCTGCTTGGCGCCCTGGCGGCCTTTTCCGGCACCGTAGTCTTCGTTTCCCACGACCGGCACTTTATCGACGGCCTGGCCACCCGGGTTGTGGAGGTTGGGGACGGGAAGATAAACAGCTTCATGGGAGACTATGAGTATTATCTAGCCAAAAAAGCAGAGGATGTGCCTCTGGCAGAGCAAGCCAACCAAGCACCACCGACCGCCGACCAACGACCAGCAACCGCCTCCAAAGAGGACAGACTGCGCCAGCGCGAGGAAGAGAAGCAGCGGCAACGCGAGGAAAAGGGGCGCCAGAAACGCCTGGCTGAGCTGGAAGCCGAAATAGAAAAGACTGAAAACGTGCTTGCCGGGCTGGAAGAGCGAATGGCAGCCCCTGAGTCTTTTGCCGATCATGGGACGGCGCGCCGGATGGGAGAAGAACACGAAACCTTGACCTCCCGCATCGCCGCGCTTTATGCGGAGTGGGAAGGGATGCAATCTTGACATCACCCCCTTAACTGGTTACTCTTTAATTGTTTTGAATCTCTACAATTGCCTTATTTAAAGGGCGAGCAAGGACACCCCATGACCGAGAACCAGTCGCTGAGAATGCCGGAAATGGTTCCCCTCTTCCCGTTGCGGGACATGGTCGCCTTTCCTTACATGGTTTTCCCCCTCTTCATCACCAATGAGGAAATCGCAGTTTTCGAAGAGGCGATTCCCTTCGACAACATGATCACCCTCTTCAAGCTGAGGAACGAGTCCTCGGAGCGGCTGCTCTCCTCCCTCAACGAAATCGGCACCATCTGTAAGATCAACCAGCTTACCAGGATGGCAGAAGGTGGCGCAAAGGTTGTCCTGGAGGGACTTGCCCGGGTTCGGCTCGTGGATATGCCCCAGGAAAACCCCATTCCCCTGGTGCGGGTGGAACAGGTGCGGGAATTCGCCGAAAAGTCGGTGGTTTCTGAAGCGCTGGTCTCAAGCCTCAACGCCCTCTTGAAAATAGCCCTTTCCTATGGCCGCCCTCTGCCCGATGATGTGATGAAGATGATTGATTACATTGACAATCCCGGCCGGCTCTCGGACCTGGTGGCGCTCTACGTCAACCTCCCCCCTGACGAACTGCAGAAGCTGCTGGAGACTGTCGATCCCATCGAGCGGCTGAAAAAGGTCTACATGAGCCTGACCGCAGAGGTGCAGCGCCTGCAGATAAAGGGGGAAGTCCAGGCCGAAGTGACGAAGAAGGTGGGCAAGACCCAGAAGGAATACTTGCTGCGGGAGCAGATGAAGCAGATCCAGGAAGAGCTGGGCGAAGAGGACGACCGCCAGACGGAAATCAAGGATTTGCGCAAGAAGCTGCTTTCGGCCGGCATGCCCGAAGAGGTGCGCAAGATTGCCGAAAAGGAACTGAAAAGGCTGGACAAGATCAACCCGGCATCACCGGAATACAGCGTCTCGCGTACCTATCTGGATTACCTGCTCAATATGCCGTGGCAGAACGCCACAATCGACAACCGGGACATCAATCAGGCTGAAGAGGTTCTCAACCAGGACCATTTCGATTTGAAAAAGGTGAAGGAGCGGATTCTGGAATACCTGGCGGTGCGAACGCTCAAGGAAAAGATGAAGGGTCCGATTCTCTGCTTCGTCGGCCCTCCGGGTGTGGGCAAGACCAGCCTCGGCCGCTCAATAGCCCGTGCTCTGGGACGCAAATTCATCCGCGTCTCCCTGGGGGGGATGCGGGACGAGGCGGAAATCCGCGGCCACCGGCGCACTTATATCGGTGCCCTTCCCGGCCGTATCATCCAGGAAATCTATCGTGCCGGTCACAACAACCCGGTGTTCATGCTGGACGAGGTGGACAAGATCGGCATCGATTTTCGCGGCGATCCGGCCAGCGCACTTCTTGAAGTGCTGGATCCGGAACAGAATTTTTCCTTCACCGACCATTATCTGGACGTCCCCTTCGATCTGACCAACGTCATGTTCATCACCACCGCCAACATCCTCGATCCGGTGCCCCCTGCCCTAAAGGACAGAATGGAAGTGATCAACCTTTCCGGATACACGGACGAGGAAAAGGAAAGAATCGCCGTAACCTATCTGATTCCCAGGGAGATCGAAGAAAACGGCCTGTCAAAATATCAGCCCAAGTTCAGTGAAGACGCCATCTACAAGATTATCCGCGACCATACCCGCGAGGCAGGTGTCCGCAACCTGCAGCGCCATATCGGCAGCATCTGCCGCAAGGTCGCCAAGGAAATCACCCAGAACAAGCCGCCACGGGAGCAGATCACACAGGAACTTGTGGAGGAATTTCTCGGACCGCGCAAATTCTTCGACGAGGTTACGGCAGAAAAAGACCGGGTCGGCGTCGTCACCGGCCTGGCCTGGACCGAAACCGGCGGCGACATCATCTTCGTCGAGGCGAACCGCATGAAGGGCAAGGGAGACCTGATCCTGACCGGTTCCCTGGGAGAAATCATGAAGGAATCGGCACGGGCCGCCCTCTCCTTTGTCGAGGCAAATTGCGTCGAACTGAAGATCGACCCGAAGGAATTCACCGGCATGAATATCCATATCCACGTGCCGGCCGGCAGTATTCCCAAGGACGGTCCGTCCGCCGGCATCACCATGACCACCGCCCTGGTTTCACTGCTCTCAGGACGTGAAGCCCAGCGGGACGTGGCCATGACCGGCGAAGTCAGCCTTACCGGCCGGGTGCTGGCCATCGGCGGGCTCAAGGAAAAGGTGCTGGCCGCCCGCCGCGCCGGAGTAAAAAAGGTGATCGTACCGGAAAGAAATCGAAAGGATCTGGAAGATATCCCCCAGGACGTACGCGAGCAGCTGAATTTCATCTTCATCGAAGACGTCCGCGAAGCGTTTGTCCAGGCCCTGAAATAGCAATAACATGCCCATAAAGCTTATCGAAAACACACTGAAGTCTTTCGTCCTCGAGGTCCAGGAACTCTTTTTTCTATCGACCCGCGCCATTGGCTGCATCGTCACCCCCCCATTCTATTACCGCGACTTCACCACCCAGCTGGACAAGATCGGGGTCGGCTCCCTGTTCATCGTCATCCTCACCGGCCTCTTCACTGGCATGGTCATGGCCCTCCAGGCGCTCATCCAGCTCAAACCCTTTGCCGCCACCAGCTATGTGGGAGGAATGGTGGCAGTTACCATGGTCAAGGAGCTGGGACCGGTGCTCTCTTCTCTGATGGTCGCCGGTAGAGTCGGCTCGGCCATCACCGCCGAACTGGGCACCATGGTCGTCACCGAGCAAGTGGACGCCATGCAGGTGGAAGGCACCGACATCATCAAGCGCCTGGTCACGTCCAGATTAAAGGCAATAGTAATTGCCATGCCGCTTCTGGCAATAATCACCGATGCCGTTTCCCTGGTGGGCGGTTACATCATGGCGGCTAATTATGATATAAACATCATCATGTACTGGAAATCGATCCCCCAGTTCATGGTTTTTCAGGATCTCATCGAAGGGGTAGTCAAGCCCGCCGTCTTTGGCTTCATCATCGCCATGGTCGGCTGCCATGTGGGACTCAGCACCAATGGCGGCGCGGCAGGGGTCGGTGAATCGGCAAAAAGGGCGGTGGTGATTTCATCGGTCAGCATACTGGTCACCGACTTTTTTATAGCCAAGATATTTATTGCCTTCAGGGGATGAATAAGCGGTGACTTCGGTGATTGGTGGCTTCGGTGATTGGTGGCTTCGGTGATTGGTGGCTTCGGTGATTGGTGGCTTCGGTGATTGGTGGCTTCGGTGATTGGTGGCTTCGGTGATTGGTGATTCGGTGATTGGTGATTCGGTGATTGGTGACGGTTGACGGGTGACGGGTTGTGATTGATATTCGGGAAAAAGGCATACGCATGGACAAGGTCTGTTACTCGGTCAACGGGCGGCAGATCCTCCATGATTTCGATCTTTTCCTCAAACCGGGGTTAAACCGGACCATTCTCGGCGTCAGCGGCGTCGGCAAGACCACCATTCTCAAGCTGCTCCTGGGACTGCTGCCGGTACATTCCGGCAGGGTCACCATCGATGGCCATGATATCGCCGGGCTCAAGCAGCGGGAGCTGATCCGGGTGCGGAAAAATATCGCCATCGTCTTTCAGGGTGGAGCCCTCTTCGATTCCATGACTGTCGGGGAAAATGTCGGCTACCGGCTTTTTGAGGAAGGGAACCTCTCACAGGGCGAAATAGAGAAGATCGTTCTGGAAAAGCTGGGTTTCGTCGGTCTGGAGCAGACCATAGACCTGTATCCCGCCGAACTGTCCGGGGGAATGAAAAAGCGGGTTGCCATCGCCAGGGCCTTGGCCGCCGATCCCGATTACATCTTCTTCGATGAGCCGACCACCGGCCTCGATCCCATCGGCGTCTACAACATCTGCAACCTGATGCTGCGCCTGCAGGAGGAGGGAAAGACGACGCTGATGGTAACCCACGATATGGATACTGCCTTCAAGGTTTCCCAGCGGTTCTCTTTTCTCCACAACGCCCGGCTGGTCTTTGACGGCACAAAGCAAGAGCTGTTGGACTTTCCGGCCACTGAAACGAGGGAATTCTTCTCCCCCAGCGACAAGTCCCTCTTTGCCAATAATTCAACGGAGAAAGTGATGGAACATGAAACGAAGCGATAACATAGGCTGGTCGCAACTGAAAGCCGGAATCTTCATCATTTTCGCCCTGCTCTTTTTCGCCGGCGGGATCCTGCTGATGGGTGAAAAAACCAAGTTTTTCGTCCCCAAGGGAAAACTTTCAGTAATCATGAGCGACGTGGCCGGGCTCAAAGTCGGGGCACCCGTCTGGCTGGCCGGGGTAGACGTGGGCATTGTCACCGATATCCAGTTCGAGAAACCCAACAAGACCAACGAAGTAGAGATTGTCCTGCAGGTGGAAAAGAGCGCTCTGAAGAAGATCGGCAAGGATTCGGCCATCACCGTCAAGACCCGGGGACTCATGGGAGAGAAATATGTGGACGTCACCCCCAGCCTGTACATCACCCAGGTGCCGGAAACCCGCCTCTACGGCACATCCATAACCAAGCTGGACGATGTCATGCAGAAGGCGGGCAAGGCCTTCGACAAGTTTAACCATTCCCTGGACAAGATGAATCGGGGAGAAGGTAGCCTGGGACGTCTTGCCACGGATACCAAGCTTTACGACAACCTGGTCAGCCTCACCGCCGAGTTGGACAGCTTCGCCAAAACCGCCAACAGCGGCCAAGGAACCCTGGGCAAACTCAACAAGAGCCGGGAACCCTATGACCGGCTCATGGCCATCCTCAACCGGACCGATGCCACCATGAAGGACATCCAGTCGTCCGAAGGCACCTTGAGCAAGCTCCTCCACGACCGGGAGCTATACGACAAGATGGTGGCCCTGGCCGACCAGAGCAAGGAGGCCGCCGAAGACGTGCGCGAGTTGAAGCAACGGCTCACCTCACCAGACGGCACCTTTGGCAAGCTCCTCCAGGACCGGGAATTCTACGACAAGGGAATGGCTCTGCTGGAGCGGGCCGACAACTCGGTGAAAGCCTTCGAGGATGTGGCCATCAGGATCAACAGCGGCGAAGGGACCGCCGGCAAGCTGGTGAGCGATCAAGCCCTTTACGATAAGATGAACAAGATGATCGACGACATGAACCTGCTGGTGAAGGACCTGAAGGAGAACCCGAAGAGGTATCTCAAATTTTCGGTGTTTTAGGAGGCAGACCATCCACAACGCGCCCCACAAGGCCCACTGCTATTGAGTGGGCCTTGTAGTTTCCCCTTTATGTTTTCTCTGGCGCTACAACCTGAACTGCCCCATCAGGCTTTGGAGATTGTCGGCAAAACCGGAGAGCTGGGAGGTCGCTGCTGCTGATTCCTGTGCCCCGCGCGAACTTTGGTTGATTACCTGGGTCATCTGCACGATATTGTTGCTTATTTCGGTGGTGGTGTAGCTCTGCTGTTCCGCCGCCGTGGCCACCTGGCTTACCTGCATCGAAAGTTCATTCATCCTTTCAATGATCTCCTTCAGCGCAGAATCTGACTGGGCGGCGGCAGCGGTCCCCTTGTCGACTTCAGAGACCCCCTCTTCCATCACAGCGACAGCCTTTCTGGTTTCACACTGGATGCTCTTGATCATTTCACCGATCTCCCTGGTGGCATTGGTCGTCCGTTCCGCCAGCGCCCGCACCTCGTCGGCTACGACGGCAAAACCGCGCCCCTGCTCTCCGGCGCGCGCGGCCTCGATGGCGGCATTGAGCGCCAAAAGGTTGGTCTGGTCCGCAATGTCCTCGATGGTGGCCACTATTTCACCGATCTGCTCGGAACGCGCCCCTAGCGCTGAGACAGTACTCGCGGAAAGACGGGTGTTGACCGCAATCCGTGCCATCCCGGAGATGGTCGACTCCACCACCTGGGCGCCGGCAGCGGCGGCAGAGTTGGCCAGTTGGGAGTGTTCGGCCGCCAGATTGCAGTTTTGAGCAATGCCGCTGATGGTGGCCGCCATCTCTTCGCTCGCCGTCGCCAACGTACTTGCTTTGGCTGCCATCTCCTCGGTGGCGGTGGCCTGTTGTCCTGAGGTGGCGAAAAGCACGCCGGACGAGGAGGCAACCTGTGTCGCGGTCTTGGCAACCTGGCCGATAATGCCATGCAACTTGTCGATGAAGGTGTTGAACAGCCCGCAGACCTCGCCAATCTCATCTTTGCTGTTCACCGGAAGGCGCTGGGTAAGATCCCCCTCTCCCTGGGCGATGTTGCTCAATACCGCCGTCATCTCCCTTATCGGTCGCAGAATGCTGCGCGACAGCGACCAGGTCAACACCGCCAGAATTATGGCCGCGATAGATATCACCAGGAGCAGGGTCACCATCCTGACCTGGGAGAAATCATATCCGGCCAGCATGCTCTTTGCCGCGAAGCTGTCAAGTTCCTCCCGCATCACGCTACTCTGTTTTTCGATTTCCTTGCTGGCCACGCTGATCTTGTCGCAGTTCGCCTGGTATTCCAATGCCAGTTGCCGCATCCGCTGATTGGCCTCCAGCGCCTTTTGTGCAGCCCCCATGAACGGGGTACCGGTAAGCCGTTGCCGGGAGTCCGTCACGTTGCTGATGGCCGTGTCCAGGTAGGCGATCAACTCCTTCCGCTTGCTGCTGTCCACCTTTATGCGCAGGAAAAGAGCGCGGATATTGTGGTTGGTGCCGCTGTTCACCGAGGCACCGGCAAGAACCTGGCGCTCAAGGCGTGAAATGGACCGTTCACGGCTCGGATCCGCCAGCTTTGCGCTGGTATCGGCGATGAACCGATCCGATTGCTCAATGGATAAGGCGGTCAGCTGGAAGATCTCCTTCTCGATGTCAAGGTTGCGCCGGAACAGCTTTGACGTATCCTGCAAAACCGCTTTGATTCCCGTAAGGGGAGATGCCAGCCGCCCACCAATGGGGAGCTTCTTTATCTGTGCCGACTGTGCGCCCAGTTCGGCCTCCACCTTCTGCAGGTCACCCTGCCCATGCAGCAGCAACTGGATATCCACTCCAAGAGACTGCAGCCGCCCGACAATCATCCCCATCTCCTTGGCTTGCTCGCGCCTGGAGCGGACCTCATTCTGGCTGGAAAGGTAGAAAAATCCCACCACCACCAGGAGCAAAACCTGCAAAACAACCGGCACCTTCAGTTTCGTAGCGATACTAGATAATACCCCCATCTAAGCCCCCTTTGCTGCTGTGTGCATTCCTGAATTCCGGCAGGTGCGACTACCGATCTACCCTCTCTTATCGAAAACATTGTTTTAGAACTTTAGATATTTTTAGAGCACATCTCACCAAACAAGAACCGGATGCAGAAAGGGGGGCATCATCGGGTCCAACATACAATCCACCCCACCCTCTTAAGCTGCTAATATTACTAGGCGTACTTAAGATTTTGTCGCCAAGAAAGGTCGCCAACCGAGGTCGTTCTTTTTTATACACCAGAGATAAAAAATGATAAAACAACGTCTCAACCAAACTTCACTATCAGGCCTTGAAGATTTGAAGACTGGTGATAATGTTTCACCATGTCACGCAAACCTCTATTTAACGTAGCTGGAACTATGTACCACTGGAAAAATATTCCCATTCAGGCAAAAAGGTGGAACAACCGGGGCGGAATTTACAAGAAGTTCAAATCTTCACGGCCTACCAGGGAACGGGAGAAAGAGAGAAAGGTGATCACATGCATCTGATCCAACTGCTGCTCCCACTTTTCGACAACGACGGGCACCCCTTCCCCCAAACCATTTATCTCCAGGTGAGGGACGAGCTCGCCGAACATTTCGGCGGAATAACCACCTATGTCAGATCACCCGCCGAAGGCTTATGGAAAGAGGGGAAAACCAGCACGGTAAGGGATGAAATTGTCATTTACGAGGTCATGGCAAAGGAATTGGACCGCAGCTGGTGGAAAGAATTCAGAGAACGGTTGGAACTCCTTTTCAGGCAGGAATCCCTGGTTGTCAGGGCAAGCCACATCGATATCCTTTGAGATAGAGAGTTGTGAATAATAAAAAGTCCCTGCGGCCTGCAAGGACTTTTTATTTTTGTGTTGCGCCTTTCGTGAGTTTGGGTAGGCGGTGTAACAAAAAAGATTGCTTGTGGTTTGGTCGGAACAAGGTATATTACGCGCAAGAGGCTGTGCTAATGTGCGGAAAGAGCCGTCGGCACCAGCAAAGAAAGTGCAGCATAGGCTGCAACATTATTTAAAAAGGAATGAACATGTCAAAGGAACTTTACGTAGGACATATCTCGGACAATGCTTCGGAAGAGGACCTGCGCAAGCTGTTTTCGGTAATGGGCACGGTCACCTCGGTGCACCTGATCGTCGATCCCGAGACCAACGAATTCAAACACTGCGGCTATGTACGCATGGCATCGGGCATAGATCTTAAGGAAGTGGCGGAGACACTGGACGGGGCTTTGCTGGTTGACCGGGTGATCACGGTGAGTATTGCCCGGCCGCAAAAACCGGGCATGTCGAAATCAGGCAGGTCGGGAAAGTTCGGCGGGCCGAAAAAGCCGGGGCTGGGTTCGAAAGGAAGCACGGCACCCAGGGCCGGCACCGGCTCGAAGACACGTGGCGAAGCAAAGGCCGGGCCGGGAAAGAAATCGGCTGAAGGTTCAAAACAGATAGGGAGTGCAAAATTCACAGCCACTCCCCGCAGTGCCGACTCCGGGAGGAAAGATCAAAGGAGCGGGCACGGCAGCAAAACGGCTGCTCGCCCGGCAGGGAGAAGGAAACCCTAGTGTCCCGATCGGATAATTCATTCTTGCGGTGAACTAACCGCACGGGACACTAGCAGGTAATCTACAGACTTTATTCATTATCCTGAAAACTGCCGAGCAGATTCTCCACATGGGTTTGCAGCTCAGGGTAAAAGAGGAGAAAATCCTCTGCCAGCGTCAGATAATTCCTTTGCAGCTCACCGGCCCCCTCCGCCATTGGATTTTGCCGCTTAAACCGCGCCGACATCCTCTTCAGCACCACATCTATGCCATCCACCTCCCGGTAAGAGGGAAGCCAGCTGCCGAACAGCTCAGGTAGCCGCTGTTCCAGTCTTTCGGGAAGAACTTGGCTGAACCGGCAAACAGTCCTGTGGCTTGTATCGATAAACTGCAGCAGAGGTTCCTTGTGGTAGAGGCGCCAGTTCCTCGCCAGGAAATGATCGTAGAAGAGGTCGACCAACGCGCCCCTGAACAGGCCGAAACGGCCGTCTATCCTGTGCCGGCTCCTGATAAAGTGCTCGCTGTCCTCGGCAAAGCGATCGATCCTGCGGTGCAGTTCCAGCCCGAATTGTATCCCGGCAGGAAAGCGCCCATCCAGACGTCCCTTGACGAAATCCCCCATCAGGTTGCCGACCATGATCTCTGCCCTGTTGCCGGAAAGTGCCAGGTGGGCAAGAAAGTTCACGGGCGACCATCCCTCCTGCCGGCCCGATATTTCTTCACCAGTTCCAGCGGATGATAGGAAAGCTTCGATTCGCGCAAGTTCGCCTCCCCCAGGTCCTGTTCACGGTTGACATAGGTGCATTCGGTGAAGAGGAGACGGTTGAATTCGCGATCCGTCAGCTGATAGAGCCCATCCAAAAAAGGATCGGCCTTCTGGAAATGACAGACAGAGGTCTGATCGTTGAGTTTTTCCCCCAGGACAAAAGCCTTGACCTCTCCTTCGACCAATACCACCAGTCCTTTTAATCCAAGCTTCTCAGTCATGAATAATGCCTCTCGGGCGGCATCCACTTCAAGCAGGAATGATCCACTCCCGGTCTGTGAATGGACACGTTGCCATTCGTCGAGGAGCGCCGAAGCCCCTTGCCGGTGCTGATTCCCATAGGGCTCCACGGTAAATGGATGCCTGCCGGCGAAGTAATTGATGCGGTTCTTTTTCTTGTGGTAGCGGTTGCCCGGCAGCTCGGCCAGGTCCGAGCGCAGATAAAGGTAGTCGAAGTTGTCCCGGTCTTCCGTCACCTCCAGGTCGTCCCGCTGCAGATGTTGCCTGGCAAAGGCTTCATCGGCCCCATAGAGGTGCAGGCCCTCGGCAAAGAGCCGGTTTAATGCCTCTCCCGCAGCCCCAGCCACAGGCGGCAGGAAGTAATTGCCACCATCATACCCCTTCCCGAGCACCACCAGCGCATCCCCCACCATTGTCAACCGATAACCATGGGCAGCACGAAACAGGTAAAGGTTGGCAAAGGTAAGTTCCGATACCTTCGGCTGCAGCCTGATGAAAACCTCGTCCAGGAGAGGTTTGTGGGCCAGGGCCAAGGCCGCCGTAGCCGGATAATGGGGAATTTCCATTCATTGACTCCTTCAGCAGGAATAACCACCCCTGTTACAGAAGTATGACAAGAAGCACTCCCCCTCCGAAAACCGAGAGATTGCTTACGGCAGAAACGGCATGAAGTCTTGTGAATTCCCGGCGTAACGGGTGATCTTTCGCTGTTGTCTCGAAGGAGGGGATCTCCTTCTTGAGCGATGCCAGACGCGGCTCTATATGAAATGCAGAGAAGGAAGTCATGATCAGCATCACTACAATGATCGCCAGCGACGGGACGAAATTCCGTCCCCGCAGCACCAGCAGAGAGGCCAGCGCCACTGCACCGCAAACAAGCCCCCAGCGGAAGTAAGCCGGAAAAATTTCCCCGACGATGCGGCCGGCCATATCCCTGCCGAAGGACTTGAAGACGATAGGGGTGACGATAAATGTGAAGATGCCGACTCCACCCAACCACAGGGCAACGGCAAGACGGTAAATGACGGCCAGTATCTGCATTCTGTCCTCCTTTTCATGTGTAACTGTCGATGATCCACCGGGCAATACTTCTCTTTGCCGGCAATGAGGGGGGCATGGCATCCCTGCTGAACCAGCGCACATCTTCCAGCTCTTCGCCGTCGATATTTATCTCGCCACCGGCATAATCGGCGACGAAGCCGGCCATGAGCTGGCTGGGAAAGGGCCAGTTCTGGCTCCCCACATAGTGCAGGTTCTCCACCTCGACACCTGCCTCCTCCATCACTTCACGATGGACGCACTCCTCCAGGGATTCGCCGAAATCGAGGAAACCGGCAATGAGGCTGTAGCGTCCCTCGGGCCAGACGCTTTTCCGCCCCAGGAGAAATTGATCGCCACGCTTCACCAGCACTATGACACAGGGACTGATGTGGGGAAAATGTTCATAGGCACAGGACTGACAGCGCTTGCCCCAGGTGTTCTCAATTCTTTGCAGACTACCGCCGCAGCGGGAACAGACGGCACTGTTCCGTTCCCAATGGAGAGTCTGCAGGGCAAGGCCCCCCAGGGTCAGAAAAGAGTCGTCCAGGCGATCATCTTCCGCCGCATTGAACGGTTCGGCAACATATGGTGCAGGGAGAATTTGATTTTTCCCGACGACAACTCCATAGATGGGGCTGTTCTGCCAGTAGCCGAAGCAGAGTGGTTCGCTCTTCGCCTCAAGCCACGAGGGTAGGGTCCCTTCGTGCAGGGAAATCGCTCCCTGTTCCTCTTTTACGACCATTGCATTGCCCTGAATGATGATCCAGTACCCGGGTCCGTCTCCCCGCCCCTCTCCGGGACGGGCAAGCGTAAAGCGATCCTTTATGATTTCGCCGTTAAAAGGCAGGTTGACTGCGGATGGATATTTCAATTTTTCCTCCGACTGCGGTTTCTGACAGCATACCCTCCAATAGAGCCCGGTGCAACAACCTGCAAGGAGCGTCATACAAAAAAACGGGGGCGATGATACCCCCGTTTGTGCAAAAGTTCCATGTAAAATTGCTGTCAAACCAGGCGGAACTGCCCCACCAGACTTTGCAGGTTTTCCGCCACCACCGACAACTGCCGTGCCGCAGCCACCGATTCCAGTGCCCCCTTGGCTGTTCCATGGACAACCTCGGTTATCTGATAAATATTGTTGCTGATCTCACTGGTGGTTGCCGTCTGCTCCTCTGCAGCGGTGGCAATCTGGTTTACCTGCATGGTCACGTTGTTGATCTGCTGCAGAATTTCCTGTAGCGCTTCACCGGATCTGGCCGCGTCGCGGGTCCCGGCTTCCACCTCTTTTACCCCCTCTTCCATGGCGCCGACGGCATCCCTGGTTTCCTGCTGAATAGCCTTGATCATCTCGCCTATTTCCCTGGTGGCACGGGTGGTGCGCTCGGCAAGCGCCCTGACCTCGTCGGCCACCACGGCAAAACCACGCCCCTGCTCCCCAGCCCTGGCCGCCTCGATGGCGGCATTGAGCGCCAGCAGGTTGGTCTGATCGGCAATATCCTCGATGGTGCCGACTATCTCGCCAATCTGGTCGCTCCTTGAACCGAGACAGGACACAGTTCCTGCCGAAGTTTTTACCCGCTCGGCTATGCGCCCCATTACGGCCACGGTCTCCTTGACCACTTCCACACCGGTCAAGGCCCTCTCGTCAGCCTGCTGCCCTCCGTCTGCAGCATGGTGACAACTTTGGGCAATCTCCATTGACGTTGCCGCCATCTCCTCGCTGGCTGTAGCCACCGTAGCGGCCTGGGCGGCTACTTCCTCCGCACCGGTCGCCATCTGCTCGGAAGTACAATGGAGCTGTTCGGCTGCGGAAGCAACCTGTACGCTGGTCTGGGCCACCTGATTCATGGCGTCCATGAGTTTGACGGCCATCTCATTCACTTCTCCGGCCAGCATGCCCATCTCATCCCTGGAATTGATATGGGTGCGGACCGTCAGATCGCCTGCCGCGACGCCTGCCAAAGTGTCGAATACCTCCTGCAGGGGCTTACTTATGGAGGAAGCGATAAAAAGACCGATGCCGAGCAGTCCCAGGATGGCAATAGCGATTATCGCCACCAGAAAGATAAAGGATCTGTCATAAGCAGCTATATCTTTGTCATAGGTGGCCGCAGCGCCTTTCACATTCATGTCCACCAGTGCATCCAGCGCCGTGGCCGGTTTTTCATAAAGGGGCGCCACGGCGGCAGTGGCATAGGCGGTTGCGGCTGATTTCAGTGTGGGATCATCGGCTCCGTTTCTCGCCATTTCCGCCAGCTTATTCCCCTGAACCAGGTAGGCCTCGAATCCTTCTTTGAAGGAATCAATCAGCTTTTGCTCTTCGGGCTCTATGCCGCTCTTGGCAAACTGGGATATGTCAGCCTTTATCTTCTGGCTACGCTTGGCAATATCATCGGCCTTCTCGGCTATTTTGGCCTTGTCGTTCAAAGCCAGCATATACACCAGATTGAGGCGCACAGCCAGAAAATCGTTTTTCATATCCCCCAGCATATCCACATGCTTGACAGCCAGAGCCATGTCACCTTCGTTCCCGGCAAGGGACTTCATGTTGCCCAGCCCCATGCCACCAACAAGCAGCAGGATCAGGAGTGCCATCAGGACCAGTGACAGTATCTTGGTTTTTACCTTGAGATCAGACCAAAGGCTCACTTATTCCTCCATAAGCTAATTTATTTAACACCGAAACCTATAGCTTGAATTGCCCGACCAGCTGATGCAGCCCCTCGGCGAGGCTGGCAACTTTGCTGGCTGCGGCTGCCGATTCCTGGGCGCCCTTGGCCGTCCCTTGAACCACCTCGGTTATCTGCTGCATGTTGTTGTTTATCTCACAGGTGGTGGCGGTCTGTTCCTCGGCAGCGGTGGCGATCTGGTTCACCTGCATGGTGACTGCGCCGATCTGGTTCAGGATATCCTGGATGGCTTCTCCCGATTTGGCAGCCTCTGCCGTGCCGCTTTCCACTTCCCGGACCCCTTCCTCCATGGCACTGACGGCGTCTTTTGTCTCAGTCTGGATCGCCTTTATCATGGTGCCGATTTCCCTGGTCGCCTTGGTGGTACGTTCGGCAAGTGCCCGAACCTCATCGGCCACCACTGCAAAGCCGCGTCCCTGTTCACCGGCCCTGGCAGCCTCGATGGCGGCATTCAAGGCAAGCAGGTTGGTCTGGTCGGCAATGTCCTCTATGGTGCCGATGATGGCGCCGATCTGCTCACCTCTGTCTCCCAGGCTTTCCACTGTCCGGGATGACGATTTCACCCGCTCGGCGATCCTTGCCATGACCTTAACCGTGGTTTCGACCACAGCCGCCCCGGTAGAGGCCGAATCACTGGTCTGCTTTGCCCCGGCAGCTGCATAGGTACAGTTTTGGGCAATCTCACCGGAAGTTGCAGCCATTTCCTCGCTGGCTGTGGCCACCGTGCCGCTCTGGGCAGCAACCTCTTCCGCACCAGTCGCCATCTGTTCGGAAGTGGAATAAAGCTGATTGGCTGCAGAAGCCACCTGCATGGAACTTTGCGCCACCTGGTTAATGATGTCGTGGAGTTTTTCCATGAAGATATTGAAGGATTTCCCCACTGCCCCGATCTCATCGTTGGAGGAGACTATCAGGCGTTTGGTAAGATCACCTTCACCACAAGCGATATCGTCCAGCATGACATTCATCTCGCGGATAGGTTTGACGATGCTCTGCCTGATCAGTACGGTGACCACGATGGCCAATACAATGGCCAGGATTGGCAGAACCAGGATGACCCGGCCTATGTACAGGTCCAGCTGATGGATTTCTTTCTCCTTGGCGTGGATCTTGTCAAAGGCCGCCTTGCTCGCCTCCGAAGTCTGCTTTTCCATCTTGTCGGCCGCATTCTCGAATTGGGCGATGGCCCGGTCGGCCTCTTCGGTCGTTTTTACCGTGCCGCTGCCAATAGCCGCCAGAACCGTCTTGAAACCATCACCATATTTGACCATCTCGGCTTGAATCGCCTGTAGAGTTCCACGTTCCTGGGGGGACAGGGGCATCTTTTCCAGCTCTGAAAACCATAAATCCAGCCGTTCCTTTTTCTCATTCCACTTCTTTACGTATTCATCCTGCTCCTTTGCATCACCCGCATGTACGAATACCTCCTTCTCATACAAGCGAAGGAAAAGGATGTTGGCCCTGGCCCGGGCAAAGTACTCCCCTATTTTGGATTCGGTGCCGATCATCGCTTCACTGGTTTTGGCGATCTTGCCCGTTCCCCAGTAGCCGACGACGCCCACTGCAAGCAGAAGCAGCAACACAAGCCCGAATCCCAGACTTATACGGGTGCCGATACTCAGGTTTCTCAATGACATGACTTTTCCTCCATTTACAGGGCCGATTAGTTTATTTGAATCGCGATTCGCTTTCACGGATTCTTAAACCATATCGGAAGAATTAGTGGAAAACTTGAGGACTTGAAGGTACTGTTTGAATAGAAAAGAGGTTCGTCTCTGATTGGTGAAAGGGGCGTTACGAAGAAATGCAGTCAAAGGAAGTATGCATCGGACAGGTCAGAAACGGGTGCGGATAATGAAATTGCCCCTGCTTAGCCGGCGCTGCAGCCATTGGCCAAGCAGGCGTTTGATAAGAATCCTGGTGGGAGGGAAGATAAAAAATATGCCGAGGAAGTCGGTAAAGAAACCGGGAGTCAGGAGCAGCACCCCACCAATCAGGATCAGGGCGCCATCCATGAGTTCCGATGCTGGCAGGCGTCCCTGGGCGAGTTCCGTTTGAATCCGTTGCAGGACGATGAATCCCTGATGACGCACCAGCCAGGCACCCGCAAGGCTTATGGCCAAAAGAACCGCTACCGTCGGCATGGCGCCCATGAGGGAGCCGACCTTGAGAAGCAGGTAAATTTCAATTACCGGGACAAGGAGAAAAAGAAGAAAAAGTTTTGTGAACATTGGGTTTCCGTGTGGTCAGCAGGGCAGTTCAGTAGCCGTTGACAACCACATCCAGATGGCCGTCGTTGGGGCAGAAAATAAGGCCGTGGACCGGTATATCCCTGGGGATAAGGGGACTGTCGCGAATTATGGATACTACCCGTTCCACGTTTTCCTCCGGGCAGGCAAAGGCACCCATCCACTGCCCAAGGTCGGGGACCAGTGAATCGATGACACTCTCGTCAATGCCGCGCTCGATCATCTTCTGCTTCAGGTGGGGAGCATCGATGGTGGACATGCCGCAGTCCTTGTGGCCGATAACGAAGATCTCCTCAACCCCCAGGAGGAAAACGGCAACCACCAGACTGCGGATGACGCCACCAAAGGGATCTATGATAGTGTTGCCGGCATTCTTGATGACTTTGGCCTCGCCGCGCTTGATGCCCATGGCCGGTTCCAGAAAATGGACCAGCCTGGTATCCATGCAGGTGAAGATTGCCAGCTGCTTTTTCGGCGACTTGGGCAATGGGGGAAATGCATTGGGCTGCACGAACTTTTTGTTCGCTGCCAGTACGGAGTCGAGAAGTTTCATGGGTCCACCAATCAGGTAAAGTCATGCGACAAGGAAGCATTTTATACTATGAAACAGCACCCTGTTTCCACACTTATTTAGTACAACAGTTGCTGCCGATTTCACCTCTGCCCCTGCCTGCTCATGAGCCCCTGCAAACTTTTCTCTGGTTTACATTCATTAATGCTTGTGCTATACGCTTGATGCAGGCCCTTCCTTAACAGCTGACGAGACTCTGTTAGAGAATTGGGCCATTAAAATTTTAGGAGGAAGAAAAAATGAAGAAAGTGGTATTGATTGCAGCATGCTTCACCCTGTTATTGGGCATGTCTTCTGCTGCCCTTGCAGCAAAGGGAGACACGGAACTGGACTTCGGCATCGGCTTTGCCACCGCCCCTTACGATGAAAGTGATCTGGGCTGGGGACTCAATTTCGGCGGCGGCTACGAATTCCTCCAGCTTTCCGCAACCCGCAACGACACCCTGCAGATCCGCGGCGATATCGGCTACGAATCCTGGTCAGGCGATTTCCATGGATTTGGCTTTGACGAAGATGTTGATTTCAGCCGCGTCCCCGTTTCCGTCGGTTGCCGCTATTACTATCCGATCAAGCAGGTTAAAAACCTGCGCGTCTTCGGCCAGGCCAGTCTGGAGCTCAGCTTCGATTCTATTGAAGTCGGCACACCCTTTGGTAAAGTCAGTGACGATGAAACCAATGTCGGTGTAACTCCGGGAGCCGGCGTCGAATACATGCTGAACAAGAACTTCTTTGTTCAGGCACAAATGAAGGAGCATCTCATCTCCGACCCTTACTTCACCATGCAGGGTGGCATCGGCTTCCGCTTCTAAAGGCCTGCTCGACCCGGCGAATCACCAAAGCCCTGTGCACCTGCGCAGGGCTTTTTTATGGTTTCTTCCGCCATATCTGTGGACGGCTGCCGTGGCTTCGGGAGTGAGTGACCGAGCCGCAGCGGCGAGCGGACACCCGCCCGAAGCTGAAAGAAGCACCTTTGCCGAAAACCCTTGATATACAGCCGTCAGAGCGAGAGACGGTGCAAGGTCCGCAGCTGCGGCGACAGAACGAACGGACGAAGTCGCGGCAGACGGCTTTTCCCCAAATGCTGTATGGATTTTCAATTTCTTTTATTTGGTAATGATCACTTCCACCGGCCCCTCCTTGCGCAGCACGTTGACCGAAACATCATTCTGATAGCGTCTGAGCATGATATCCACCCTGGAATCGCCCACCGATAGTTTTTTGATCTCCACTTCGTTAAGGAATGGCGGCAGGACTGGATAGGTAAAGCGGAGCCTGCGGTTCCCCGCATCGATCTCCAGCCCCATGCAGCTCTGCAGCAGAAGATATACGGAGGCAGCGGCCCAGGCCTGGGGAGCACATGCCATCGGATAGAGGATGGGGCTCAAATCCTCCCTCCTCTTGAAGCCGCAGTAGAGCTCCGGCAGACGATGCAGGTCCATGGCCAGAGAGGCATTGAAGATCCCTTCCAGAATGAGGATGGCATGGCTGGTGAAGCCGTAGCGGGCAATGCCGCAGGCAACAAGGGCATTGTCGTGGGGCCAGATGGAGCCGTTATGATAGGACATGGGATTGTATCGCTTTTCCGTATTGGCGATGGTTCGCACTCCCCATCCTGAATAGAAGGGCTCCGAAAGCAGCTGATCGGCAATTATTCCTGCCCGGCTGAAGTCTGCTATACCGGAAAAGAGGCAATGTCCCACATTGGAGGAACGAACCCGGCACGGCCGTTTCTGTCCATCCAGGGCCAGGGCGTAAAAGGATATGTCGTCGCACCAGAATACCTCATTGAATTTCTGCTGCAACGCCTCCGCCTCCTTCCTCAGGCGCGCCGCCATACTCTCTTCCCCCATCACCAGCGCCAGGATGGCGGCGCTGTTTTTGGCGTCGTAGACGTAGCCCTGGACTTCGCACAGAGCGATCGGCGCCTCTGCCAGGGTGCCGTCGGCATGGAACACCGAATCATTTGAATCTTTCCATCCCTGCTGGAGCAGACCGTGATGGGAATGTCGGGCATACTCCACAAAGCCGTCGCCGTCGGCGTCACCATAGGTGTCGATCCATTTCAATGCCGCCAGGATATTCTCCCAGATACCGGCGATGAACTCCCGATCCCCGGTGCGCCGGTAATAGGCGCCTGCCAGAACGATAAACAGCGGGGTCGAGTCGACACTGCCGTAATAGAAGCCGAAGGGTATTTCTCCCAGTGCCGCCATCTCCCCCAGCCTGGTCTCGTGGATTATTTTACCTGGCTCGGCGTCTTTTTCCGCATCTATTGCAGTTGCCTGTGTTTTGGCAAGAAAGGAGAGGACGCCGCGGGCAATGCCGGGATTGACCCAGAGCACCTCAAGGGCGGTGATTATGCCGTCCCTGCCGAAGGTGGTGCTGAACCACGGGACACCGGCATAGGGGTAGATACCATGTGGTGTTTTGGAAGTCATCATGAGCAGGTCAGACTGGGATCTGGACAGCAGCAGATTGAAATGCTCATTGTCGGTGGTGATCTCGCAATACCCTGCCTTGAGGTCAGCGATATTGACAGCAGCCTCCTGGAAAGCCTCCTCGAATGTTCCGGAAAAGCGCTCACACTCCCTGCATTCGCAACTGACGGTAATCTGGATGCACACCGATTCCTTCGGCTCAAGGGAAACCCGGTAATGGACCTCATCCTTTCCCACCTTGAGCGGCGTGGGGGAGAAATCCAGCCGCGTGGTCCGGGCCTGGCCATCCAGCCCCTGGTAGGAGAGATTGACGGCCGAGGCTTCCGGGACTACCGGCATCAACCTGCCCCGTTTCTTCCGCTTGTTGCCGCGCACCTCGAATATATCGGCAAAGTCGGCGGCAAACTGGATGGTGAAAGGTATGCTCAGCGGCTCCAAAGAAAAATTGGTCATGCGCAACTGCTCGAAGCATTTGCCCTTCCAGATGAATTTGGTCCGGTAGATGTGGATGGAATCACGGCGGATCTGCAAGTCATCAGCCATGAAATCAGGGTTCATCAGGTCCACCGAGAGGAATTCGTTCTGCTTGTTGATGGTGGAACCGAGCAGAAGCGGGCGGATACCGGCAAAACGCAGCTCCAGCTTGGAAAGGAAGCGGGTTCCTTCGTGAAAGATGCCCTGCTCTCCCAGGCCGAGCGGCTGGATATCGCCATGGCAATCGAAAATGGCGAAGGTTTCCCCCTCCTTCAAGACCCTGGTACGGTCTGCCCCCCGGTCCGATGTGGCAAGAATATAATACTGATCCTCGATCTGGATTACTTCCTGCATGGCTCCTCCCGCGATATCAGCCGTTCTGACCGACCCCCATCATCCCATGCCGTGGCAGGACGACATTCTTCAGCGGCTTTGTCTTGCTTGCCGCTATGCCTTCAATTATATCCTCATAGATGTTCAGGTAATCGGCAGCCATGCGCCTCGCAACAAAATGCTCCTCGAAGTATCTCCTGCAACCCCGGCGGCTTATGGAGCCGATATCTGCCACAGCCGCCACTGCTTCCCCGATACCCTTGACCACATAACCGGAAACACCGTCTTTCACCACCTCCGGAACCGAACCGCGGCCAAAAGCTATGACCGGCGTACCGCAGGCCATGGACTCTATCATCACCAGGCCGAACGGCTCCTCCCAGTCGATGGGAAAGACAAGTGCCAGCGCTTCGCCGAGAAAGGCCTTCTTTTCCTCCTCGCCGATCTCCCCCACGTATTCCACCCATGGGCTATTCATCAGAGGCCTGATGACGCTTTCGTAATAATCCAGATTTTCCTTGTCGACCTTGGCGGCAACCTTGAGCTTGATGCCGCTCTGCTCGGCAATGGCAATGGCCACATCAAGCCCTTTTTCCGGAGAAATACGGCCAAGGAAAGCCAGATAGTTTTTCGTCTGTTCCGTATAAGGGAGCAAATCCGGTGGCAGACCGTGATGAACGGTGCCGGTCCAGTTTATCCAGGGTAGAGGGCGACGTTGGGCGTCGGAGATTGAAACGACCGGGATCTCCGAATACTCGCGATAAAGAGGCACCAGGTCGGGAATGTCCAGCCGCCCGTGCAGCGTAGTCACGCCGGGATAGCCGTAGCGCCGGGAAAAGGGAAAGTGGAAATAATCGGTGTGGAAATGAATGATATCGAATTCCTCTGCCCGGCGCATCACCTGTTCCAGCATCAGCAGGTGGTGGGGAATGGGATCGACGCAGTTCTTATCCAGGCGCAGGGAATTCTTCGAGCAGGGGACCAGCCGGGCGGCAGTGATGGAATCGCCGCTGGCAAAGAGGGTAACATCATGCCCCATAGCCAGCAGCGCATCCGTAAGATAGGCGACTATCCGCTCCGTTCCACCATAGTAAAGGGGGGGCACCCGTTCGTATAAAGGCGATACCTGTGCTATTCTCATGGCATGTCTCCCGAAGGTGCAGGATAATGGAAAAGGGAAGTATTAAATATCACTCATTTCAGTATAACATCTTGTGGCCCCCATCCAAGAGGTCCGGTTGCTGATTTTCACAACAGGCACTGTGGAGCCACGCTTTAGATTTTAGAGTCCCGATGAAGAACCCTTCCCATTGATGGTTTCTATGGTAGAATTCTGTAGTTTTGCAGTCAGCGACGAAGGAGGCATGAATGGATACAATGGAAGCAATCAGGACAAGAAGAAGCGTGCGCAAGTTTTCTGACCGACCGGTGGAGCCGGAAAAGCTCCAGGCAATGATGGAAGCCGCCCAGGCTGCTCCTTCATGGGCAAACATGCAGTGCTGGAGATTTATCATCGTAAAGGATGCTGCCACACGGGAGAAGATCAGCGACCTTTCCTATGTGGAGGCCTTCTTCGCCCCCAAAGGCTACAAGACAAACCCGGCCAAACAAGCTCTCGCCGATGCGCCGGTGGTGATTGTCGCCTGTGCCGACCCGGTCCAGTCGGGGGACCTTCACGGGCAGCACTATTACATGGCTGATGTGGGCATAGCTGCAGAAAACATGATGCTCGCGGCCCACAGTCTCGGACTTGGCAGTGTCTTTGTCGGGGTTTTCGATGAGGAAGGGCTGGGGGAACTCCTGGACATCCCGCCGGAGGTCCGCATCGTCGGACTGTTTCCCATGGGCTATCCCCAGGACGAATGGAAACCGGGGCCGCCGCGAAAGCCGCTGGAGGAGATTTTCTTTCTGGAAAGATGGAAGGTATAGCTGATTTTGCAAGGGTCCGCTCTCAGAGACTTCTTTATCTTGTCCATGGAGAGACGACATGAATGACAGGCAATGCACCTGTCCTGGTGGAATGCAGGACCTGCAGTGCGAGGTGTGCAGCCAGAGACCGACATACTGGTGCGACAACTGCAAAAAGGAAGTCCCTGAGAAGCGCTGCCCTTTGTGCGGGCTGAAAACACGAAAGATGAAATAGTTACTGATAAAAAAGCCTCCACCGGTACCGATGGAGGCTTTTTTGAGTAATGTTTCTCCTTCAACGGCTAAAGCCCCCTGAATTCACTCAGTGGAAGGAGGGTAAAGTTTTCGAGCCTCGGCTTCAATGCAGCTTCTTCAACTGGCTCGTTTACCTCCGGATCGTCGAAGGCGATTTTCACCCGGTCTCCGTTCCGGTTAATCATTTCTATCGATTCGGGAAAAGCGACGCCGTTCACATCACGGTAACTCTGATACACGGCTTCGTCACCATCCTCGGTCACCTTGCGCTGGACGAGCCCCTTGCTGTCAAAAAAGATCTGCTCCCGGCGGCCATCGGCCATGACAATTTCCGTGGCTCCCAGGGACGGCCCGGCAACAGGCGGCCGCTCCACCACCCATTTGATCAGGCCCCAGTTCTTTAGTCCTCCCTGTTCCGGCAATTCGGATAAAAGCCCCTGATATGCCACATCCCTGGAGGGTATGATGCAGGTCAACCGCTCTCCGTCACTGTACATCTCCATGATGGTAAAACCGAAGGGAGACAGTATTGCCATATGGAACTGGTCGGGATGCCTGAAGACCAGATAGCCCCTGCCGCCGACACTGCGCTGGGCGGTCTTGACGGTGACGGAGACGGGAGATTGAACGGTTTCGATCTCTTTTCCGGGCGCCGGAACGGCTGTTGGTCTGGAAATGGTGGCACATGCCGTAGAAAACAACATCAACAGGATCGTAAGGTACTTAAGCATTGGGAATCTTGGCTGCAAGTTTGTCATTCCTCCACTTCCGCAGGTTTAACCAGGGCTAAAAACTCTTTTACCTCAAAGCCTGCTTCCTGAGCTTTGCCTGTTATTTCCGTGATTTCCTTCTGTAGTGCCTTTGCCATGGCCATTAATTCGTCGGCGTCAAATTCCTTTTCCGTATCAAAAAGGGCAGCGACACCCAGCCAGGTCAACAGCATCTCGAAACGTTCCCTGTTGAACCATTCGTGATCGTTGCTCCGGTTGACAAGGAGGAACGCCCGGGCCTGCGTCTCTTCCAGGAGGACGGTAAAGTCTCTTTCACGGTCTTTCTCCACTGCTGTAGAAAGCAACAGCTGATGTTCGGTCATGACCCGTATCAGGCTGCCAGCCGTAGCAGGGTCCATTCCAGGGAAACGCTGCCATACTTCTTCGGAAATGGCGTGGAAAGACTCTTCAAGAGGCCGGTAAAGACCAAACCTGGAGAAAAATTCGGCGGAAGCATGGGGATATGCCTTTTCATCCACCAGTCTGCCGGCGGCATGGAGGCAGATATAGGAATAACAGATAAGCCTGCCGATCCTTGTTCCCATTACCTCTCCGAATTGGAGCAGCGGCTCGTCGATGGGTACATCCCCGGTTTTATGGGTAGTCAGCCTGCTGAAAAGTGCATGTTGCCGGGCAAGGGCGGCAACAAGGCGTTCCCATTTACCAACGTCACCTGTATGTTCTGCCAAGGCGACCAGAAATGCAGTCAGGCGGTTTCTGAATTGCTCGGCCACTGGTTTCTCTGTTTCTTCCTGGTCAACGGCCTGCAAGGCAAGAAGTTCGCGCAACCGGTTGTTCAATCCCTTATATCGGACCTGCTTTACTTCCTCGTCCATACTCGGGGCCGGGCTGCCGTTCAATGAATGGCAAAGCTGGCCCCAGGTGCCGTATTCATCATCCCAGATCTCGCGAAAATCGAGAAAAGCGTGGTATTCAAAGGCTTTCAGTTCCACAAAGAGCCCGCTGTCGCTGAGCTCCCGCCCGGAACGGATATATTCCAATCCCGAAGCGTAATCACTGAAGATATAATAGCAACGGCCATCGCCATTGAAACATAATGCATCGCCAAGACTCTTCTGCACGAGCACCGTCTCGCCGTTGGCCCCCTTGACGCCGATCGCCGTCGATGTCCTGATCCATCCGGCGGTTTCGGCAAACTTGTTATGATAGAGGATGATTCCCCGCTCGCATCCCTTGAGGTTTGAGTAGGCAAAAACATCCTCGTTCACCTGGCCGCCGGCAAAGAAGTCATAGAGGACAAAGTTTTCGGAGCCGCTGAAGAGCCAGCGCTTGCCCATGAGCGGAAAAATCTTCTCCTCGTGCATCCTGACCATGTGCTCGTCAACCTGTTCATCCCAGTGGGCGTGCCGATATTCCATGCCGTATTTCTCGCGAAAGCCCTCGATCTGACCATGGCCGATCATGGGCAGACCAGGCATGGTGACAAGGAGAACGCAGGCGCCGTAGTATTTACCTTCCTTGCCGAATTGCTCCACCGCCGTCTTTTCATCGGGGTTGTTCATGAAATTGACGAAGCGGGGCAGAATGCGGTGGTCGTATTCGAGGACATTCTTGATGGTCTGGCGGTACTTGGCGTTTTCCTCCATCTTCAGCATGTTCATGAAGGCGCTGTTGTAGACCCGGTGCATGCCCAGAGTACGGACGAAATAGCCTTCCATGAGCCAGAATGCCTCGGCCAGCAGCAGCGTTCCCGGAGCTTCCGCCGCCACCCTGTCCACCACTTCGCGCCAGAACTCCACGGGGAAGGCGGCATCGAATTCCTCACGGCTCATGCCGTGTTCGGAACGGGAAGGGACACCGCTTCCGTGACCCGGCTGGGGATACCAGAGGCGCTGGTAATGCTTTTTGGCCAGGGTCATGGCCGCATCGAAGCGAATGATGGGAAACTGGCGGGCCACATGGAGAATGGTCTGGATGACAGCCTCGCGCACCTGGGGCAACAAATAATTGAGCTGGGCCGTGTCGTTCCAGGGGGTGGAGGTGCCGTCGTTGCCATGGTAGATGTAGCGGGTCCTGCCATCGCGATGGTCATAATGCTTGAAGACGACCGCTGCATCGGTTTTGGTCCAGTAGCCGTCCTCAATGTTCAGACTGACCTCCGATGAAAAGGAGAGGTCCGGGCCATTGAAGGAATAGGCAGGATACGGCGGATAATCCAATTGGACGAACCAGTCGGGATGTTCCACCGTCCAGCGGGAATAGATGCCGGTGTGGTTGGGCACCATGTCGCTGGCCAGGCGTATGCCCCGCTGCCGGCAACGCTCCTTCAGGTTTGCCAGGGCCTCGTCCCCACCCAGATCATTGGCGATGACATAATCGTAGAGTGAGTAGGCCGAAGAAAAGGCATCCGGATTCCCCGAAATCTGCTTGATGCGCTGGGAAGCCGGTGAGCGCTCCCAGAGACCGATCAGCCAAAGGCCGGTAAACCCCCACCGGGAAAGCATGTCCAGCTCCTCGTCCGGCACCTGATCAAGGCGATGGACGGGTCTTTTGTACTGCTTCGACAACTGATCGAGCCAGACATAGACCATCTTCGCCAGCATGACCACATTGGCCATCCATTCGGCATCGGGAGAAAACCGGTCATATTCGGGATAATCATACCCCTCCTTGCCAAGCCGTTTGCCCTTGAGGAATTCCAACACCTGGGGCCTGCCGGGGCCGCCCCAGAATTCCCGCTCTTCCTCCTTAACGATGTCCATGGCGGTGAGAAGCTCGGCCAGCAGGTCGGGAGGCAAGATCGAGCGCCAGTTGGCGCGGATATAATCGATCTGGCCGGGAAGGGAAAAAGGGGATGCGAGCATGGGAGCCCGTAGCAGGTGAGGCAAGGGAACACCGAAAGGTTCCATGGGCGGGGCGTCGGCAAGCCCTTCATCCGCAGCAGTTTCCAGTCCCTGATGCTCATCGGAGGCTTTCAGGTCCGGTGCGTGAAATAAAGCACTAAATTGGTCCAGCGCCCTGTTCTCGCCGCTGAGTCGTAAAAGCAGGAGCTCTTTCAGCAGAAGCCCCCTGCGCTCCCCATTTTCGTCGGCAGCAACAAAGCGGGCTGCATCTTCCTTTTTCTCCAAAATGGAGGCCCCGGGAAAATGCTCGGCAAACCGGGTCAGCACTGATCGCATTTGCGGAGAATCAGCTGGATAGCCTGAATCGCGGAGCACCTCATCAAGCACGGCCGGAAACTGTTCCCGTGCATAGAGCTCGAACACATACCGATATATCTTTTCCAACATGGCATAGAGATTAAGCAGCCCTGCAGGTACCGGCTGTTCCCGTCGTTCTGGCTGCTTGTTCAGGCGGTTCGCCAACTGGCGGATAAATATGATATCGGGCTGCTTCCTGGACCGGACTTCCTCCGCAACCTTCTCCAGGTCCAGCAGTTCCCACATTTTTTTCTGTATCTGAATACCGAACGGAAAATACACACCGTTTTTGTTATTGACGCTCATTTACACCTCGGACAGAGTCTAATTTCGTTAAGGAAACGTGACAAGCATTGGGAATTATTCCCCCTTGAAAGCCTTGCCTATATCCTTGCCCATACGTTTGAAAGCTTTGCCCGTGGCCTTGCCCGATTCCTTGAAAGCCTTTCCAACCGACTTTCCCGACTTTTTGGCAACCTTACCGGTTGATTTCCCCATTTGTTTGAAGCCTTGTCCGACCTGTTTGCCACCCTCCTTGAAACCTTCACCGGCGTTGACGAAATTGGCAGACAAAAGCATTAAAGCGGCTGATATTGCTATTATTCTTATCACAAACATCTCCAGATATTTTTATTCAGGGGGGTTGCTCATCCGGGCATTCGCAGTCAAATGATATAGCTACCATTAAAGCTATATCACCCCGGATGGGTGGAGTCAAGTCAGCTAATGTCGCCACAAAATGGGCAAGAGCAGCGATGAGGTTTCAGTTTGATTTATTGTCGCAAACAATTTAGCATAGCTTTCTGGTTCGACAGACTGCAATATCACAAGGAGCACCGTTGAAAGCACTATTTGTCCACCCCCACGGCAGAAACTGGCTGGGGAATCTGAAAGATATCAGCTCCATCTTCAACTTGATGCCCCCTTTGGGAATGATGAGCATCGCTGCCTATCTGGAGGCGAAGGGAATGGAAGTGGAGCTGATGGATTGCTATGCCAGGCCCATGCCCACGCCGGAGCTTGTTGCCCACATAATCGGCAGCAAGCCCGATGTGGTCGGCTTTTCCTGTACCACCTCATCCTTCCTCGAAGGTTATGGGATAGCCCATAGTATCAAGGAACAGGCACCGGAGATCAAGGTCATTTTTGGCGGTGCCCACGCCTGCTCGGTCGGCGTTTCACTACTCGACACCTTCCCCGCCATCGACTATCTGATCATCGGCGAAGGAGAGGTAACCTTTTACGAGCTATTGGCTGCCAACTTCAGCGGCGTGGAACATATTCCCGGCATCGGCCATCGCCGCGACGGCAAGGGGGTCTTAAGCGGCATTCGCCAGCATATCGCTGATCTGGATTCACTCCCCTTCCCGGCTTATCACCGGCTGGACCAATTTCCCGGCAGATACAACCTGCCCCTCTTCAGTTATCCTGCTGCTCCCAATACCAGCATCATCTCCAGCCGCGGCTGCCCCTACCACTGCAGCTACTGCGACCGTTCGGTCTTCAGCCGGGGCTTCCGCTTCAATTCCCCCGGCTACATCTTCGAGCACCTGAAATACCTGCACCGGGACTTCGGCATCCGCCACGTCTTCTTTTACGACGATCTCTTCACCTTCGACCGCAGCAGGGTGGAGGAACTGTGCCGCCTGCTGGTGGACAACCGGCTACCGGTCACCTACAACTGCATCGCCCGTCTTGAGCATGTGGATGAAGAACTGGTGGGATTGTTGAAGAAATCGGGCTGCTGGCAGGTAAATTTCGGCATCGAGTCCGGAGACCCGGAGGTCCTGAAGAAGCACCGCAAATACATGGCACTGGACGCCGTGCATCAAAAGCTGAAGATGGTGAAAACCGGCGGTATGAGGGTCAAGGGGCTGTTCATGGTCGGTCTGCCGGGGGAAGACGAAGCCGCCATCAGGCGCACCATCGACTATGCCCTGACGCTGCCATTGGACGAAATCAACGTTACCAAGTTCACCCCGTTTCCGGGGGCTCCCATCTACGAAAACATCTGCCAGCAGGGGGAATTCAGGGAGGACTGGCCGGACATGAACTGCATGAACTTCGTCTTCATCCCCCATGGCATGACCCTGGAGCAGCTGGAAAACCTCTATAACGAATTCATCAGGCGTTTTTACCGCCGCAGCCGGATCCACTGGGGTTACACGAAAATGCTCTGGAAGTCGCCCCACAGTATCAAGATGTTCCTGCGCAATCTGCCGGAGATCCTCAGGTTCGAGATGAAGCAGAAATGGTAAGGGTGCAGATGGGGAGAAGTGAAACAGTTTATGGGAAGATTTTAGCTGTCGCCCTGACAATAATCCTTTGCAGCAACGCAGCTGCTTACGCTGAAGAGGTCACCGTCAGAAATGCCACCGGCGAATATACGCTGCTTTCGGGCTACGGCATCACCCACCGCGGTTTCGGCGACACCAGGACCCAGGTGCAGACCTACGACACCATCGCCCGTTTCGGCTGGTTCCTCTCCGATGAGACAGGTCGCGGCTGGTATCGGGGACGTCATGAGCTGTTGATGGAACTGCCGCTGCACCTGACCGTGGACCCAAGGGTGCGGTCCATGACTGGCGGCTACCTGCTGGGGAGTTGGAAATTTACTTCCCTGGAGGATTTTGCACCCTATGTCTTTGCCGGTGGCGGAGTGCTTTTTGTGGATCTGGGACTGCCGACCATGGGAAGCCGCCTGGATTTCTCCTACCAGGGGGGAACCGGCGTCCAGTACTTCATTGCCAAGGACAAGGCGGTCAGCCTGGAATACCGCTACCACCACATTTCCAATGCCGGCACCGCCTCCCCCAACGAGCCGCTCAATTCCAGCAAAATTCTTCTGGGGATTACATTATTCCGCTGATCAGTCTGATTCAGGAGCGTCTGTGGCGGCAGATCATCGCCGGCAGCGTCACCAGGGCGAAGATGGCGGTGGCGGCAATGCCGTAGTTGGTTGCCCAGCCGATGGAGGACATGGCCCCGTAATCGGTAAAGGCCAGAGAGCCGAAACCGGCAATGGTGGTAAGCGCCGACAGAAGCACCGCTCGCCCGGACTGGACGAACTGCTCGCCGGCTTCATGCATATCCAGCGCCGTCACCCGGTGCAGGACATGCATGCCATAGTCGCTCCCCATACCGACAATGGTAACCAGGACCATGGCGTTCATGAAATTGAGGCGCATACCGGTCAGAACCATCAGCCCCAGCATTGCTATTACCCCTCCCACCACCGGAAAGAGTGAGTGCCAGATCTCCCCCAGTGATGAGAAATGGGATAGAAGCAGAAACAACACCAGCGCGCCACCCAGCAGGAATCCCCAGAAAAAGCTCTTCTTCACGGCGCCGCCAAGCTGCTCGCTGACCAGATCGACGCTGGTAGCGCGGGCAGAGGGGTCAATGGCCGCCAGCTGTTTAAGGAACGTTTGTTGGTGGAACTCCGCTCCCCGGTAATTAATGTAGAGAAGCAGATGGTAATTGCCTTTGTCTTTGATCAGATGGCGTTCCACCACACCCCGCAGGGGTGAACGTCCGAGATGGTCGAGGGCTTCACTCTCATCCACAGGCGCTGCGTGGCCGAGACCGGCAAGACTGTCCAGAAACGGCCCGAATGCCTCAGGAGCAAAGCCCTTTTCCTGCAATGCCCCCCGTACCGCCTCTGAAGGCCGCTTGCCTGCTAAAGATTGTTGCAGGGAATTCAGCACCTCAGCCTGTACCCCCCGATTATTCAATACCTGCCCGAGGGAAGACCAGGAAACAATATTGCCGCGCCGCTGATACTCTGACAACAGCGTCTCAACCCGTCCCCCCCGCTCCATCAATTCCGCCGGCAGATGCCCGTCCAGCGCCACCAGCATCTGCTTGGGGCTCAAGCTCAGATGTTTTTCCATTTTTTCCTGGGCAAGGAAGGCCTCCGAATGGCGTGGCTGGAGATTTTTCAAATCACCTTCAAAGCTGATGAAACATGCAGCAACCAGAAGAACGCAAAAAAACAGGGCAGAGAGGCCGACAATCCAACCGGAACGGGTCAGGCACTTTTTCCAGATCCACCCCAGCCCAAATCTGGGCAGCGGACGGTATGACACGGCAGGAAAGCGCCGTTCAGCAGCAATGATAAACGGCGGCAGAAAGAAAAAGGTCGCATAGAGAGAGAAGATCACTCCCAGGCCCACAAGCAGGCCAAGCTCGGAAAGGGCGCGCACATCGGAAATGGTGAGCGCCAGAAAAGGCAGCGCGGTGGTAGCAGCAGCGGTGAATATGCCATGGCCGGTTTCGACGATGGCAAGTCCCATTGCTTCACCGGTATCGCGGCCAAGGCTCCGCTCGCTGTAATAGCGGTCATAAAGGTGGATTGAGTAATCGGTACCGAGGCCGATGATCAAGGCGGTAAAGGCAAAGGAGATGATGCTGATGGAGGAGAGAAAAAGGCCGGCAGTCCCCAGGGCAAGGGCGACGCCGTAAAAAAGAATCAGCGGAATGAGCAGAGTGGGAAGCACCCGGCGGTAGGTCAGGTAGAACAGCCCCAGCACCACAATCAGGGACGAAACAATGCAGGCGATGATATTTTCTTTCATTACCCGCTCGTCCATTACCGCTGAGAGGTGGGCACCGGCACAGGAAACATTCACCTTCATACCGCTGCGGACCTCTTCAATGCCTGCCACCAGTTTTCTGGCAAAGGCGATATTCTGCACCGGCTGGGCCGGCTCGGCGATCATGATCAGCACCTGCCCGTCGCGGGAAAGAAAATACGGCGAAGTGGTATCAAGGGCCAAGGCCTGGCTGGCCTTTTTCAGGCGCGGCAGAATCAACTCGCGCAGGTAGAGCGGATCTGCGGCAATTATGTCCCGCATTCCCATCCCCACCTGGCTGGCAAGCTCTGTTCCGGCCCTGTCCAGAGCCTTGTTTATTGCGGGCTGGTCAAATTTCACCCCATAATTGCCTGCTTCGGCAGGATCCAGATACAGTTGGGGATGGGTTACGGCATAGGCGATGAACCGGGCGAAGGATGCTGCCTCGGAGGTATCGTAGACACGATATTTGACATTGCGAAAGGCAGTTGTCCCATCCACCTGCAGCGTCTTCAGCCTGGCCGCCAGTCTCTCAGCTTCGACCGGCAGAAGGGATGGTTCCCCCTCCAACAGAAAATAGACATCCTTGGCGCCGCCGGTCCACTCCAGTGAATCGAGGAACAGCTTGAGCGGACCTGCCTGGGACGGGAAGAGCTTGAAGATATCGGCTTCAAATCTGGTGGTGGCAATGGAAGCAATGGAGGATAGCAGGAGCAGTAAAGCCATGATCACCACTCGCCGCGGATAGGTGGTGGTCATGCGATGGATCCATGCAAGATGACGATGGACGAGCTGCTGAAACGAACGGGTTATGGTGCGGATGGCATTGGGCATGGGGATAATGACTGGATCTAATCCAGGAGAAAGTCCTTTTCTGTCAGGCCGGCATTGCGCCGCATGTTGGCAAACTTGATGACTGTTCGGTCTCCGTTTCGCTCATCGATTGCCAGGCGCTTGATCTTGCCGTCGGCATCGAAGCTGATGGCCAGGTCCTTGACTCCACCCTTGCCCTTGGGAGACAACTGGACATTCCAGGTGCTCCCTTGGCGGTCGGCCCGCACCTCCATCCCTTCCGGAAGCTTGGTCATAGGTTTTGCCAGGTAGGCGAACCATTTATCAAGGCTCTCATCCGGCGGCAGCACGATCCGGTCGGTTACCCCCTGCTCGGGCAGGCGCATGGTCAAAACATTGTCCCGCAGGAGAAGGCGGCTGGCATAGGGAGGCAAAAGCTCCATGAAGAAGGTGCCCGGCTTCCTGAAGCGAACAATCCCTTTTGAGACCATCTTCCGCTTCATCATGGCCATCTGCTTTTCCTGGACAATATCGGCAGTAAAATCGTTCATGCCGGAAAAACCACGCCGCAGCGTCTCCAGTGCTTCCAAGGCCTTATTGGGGGCAGCATGGGCAGATTGCCCCAGACAGAAAGAAATAAACAGCAATACAAGCAGGATCTTTTTCATTGTTTTCTCTCGGAACAGGTTATGGAGAATGGTGTCATCCCGGACTGCCCACTGCAAGGGTCAGGATTGCGCTGGCAATGGATATTCCCTCCCCCAGCACTTCCCCTTCCACCATGTGCAGTGTGCCAAAAGATTTGACGATACGCGCAGAAACCAGATATTTCCCTGGGCCCACTGCGGCAGGGATTAGCCCTTGGCTGACGGCGGCAAGGACTCCCCCGGCTCCGGCCACCTGCCCGGCGGCAATACCACCCACCTGAGCCATGGACTCGATCAGCAGAATCGGAGGGAAAGGACCACTGCCAGCTGTAACGACAATCTCTGCGGTTGCACTGACACCGGGCTCACGGCTGATAACTTTATCCACGAAGAGAAACGGGGGGCAGTGGGGAAGATACTGGGAGGGGTCTGAATTAAACAGGCGATCCTCCACTTAATTCAATGGCGTAGTAAGGTCCTTCCGGCGAGGCCGCCACATGCAGGCCGGCAGCCTCCTGTGGAAGGGAGAGGACAAGGGCGGCCATGGCAAGCCCCCCCATACCAAGTGCCCGCCCGATGATGTTACCGGTTTCAAGGCGTTCCACAGCGGGCAACCGCTCCATCAGAGTCTTCTCGGCAACTGCTGTTCCGGAAAGCCCTGCCAGCTTGATATCTTTTACTCCGGAAAGCAGCCGGTCCGCCCCTTCGGCCTCAAGGCCCGGGATCAAACGGCCAATGGTCCGCACTTCTCCCACATGCCCCTTGATCACGGCATTACGCCCCCGGGCGTGGTCGCCCCTTTCCAGCACCAGAATACCGGCCCCTTCGCCGAAACCGGCCCCATGGCGTCTCAACTGTCCAGCTGCCTTGAATCCCCTGACCATGGCAGTGGTCAGCTCATCGACGCCGCCGGTGAGAATGATCTCGGCACGCCCTTCCTGCAAAAAGCGGCAGGCCATCATGAAAGCCGATTCGGCCGAGCAGAAACGCTGAACGAAGGTTACATTGGGGCCTTTGAGGCCGTTTTCGATGGAGGCATTGCTGGCCGGGGCATTGGGAACGGTGTTGGGAAAAAGCATCGGTGAAAGACCTTCTGCACCGGAGCAGAAGTAGCCGCGCAGGAATTCCTCCGAATTGGCAATGCCGCCGAATCCGCAGCCGAGGACAATGCCTATTCTGCCGGCATCTATGGTGCCACGGTCGATGCCGGCATCCTTGAGCGCCATTCCGGCGCCAACAACGGCAAAAAGACTGCAACGGTCAAATTTCCGCGCCTTGAGGGGCGGCATGAAATCGCCCCCCTTGAAGGCGTCAGCTTTACCCCACAGGTAGCCCTCCGAACCGGCGATATCTGCCGGGATCGGCTTGAGCAGACTTTTGCCTTCTCCCAATGCAGTAACCAGGGGATCAAGTCCGACACCAGCGGCAGAAATGGCCGCCATGCCGGTAATTACTATGTCTTTGGCAATATTCTTCATTTACCGAGCACCAGACTTGTTATGTTTCCACCGAAGGCAAAGGAGTTGGAGAGCGCCAGCGTGGCATTGCTCGCCTTTAACCCCTGGTGGCAATAGTCAAGGTCACACTCAGGGTCTGCCCCCCTGAAATTGAGCGTCTGGGGGATAAAGCCGTCTCTCAGGCCGATCACGGTGGCCAGAGCTTCAATGGCCCCGGCAGCGCCGAGACAGTGGCCGGTGAGGGCCTTGGTGGAAACCAGCGGCACATCCTTGGCCCGCTCGCCGAATACCAGTTTCATGGCCTTGGTCTCCACCACGTCATTGAGAGGCGTAGCGGTGCCATGGGCATTTACCCAGCCGATATCCGCGGTTGAAACACCGGCTTGTTTCAAAGCGGCAGCCATGAGTTCGGAGGCATCGACACCGTCCGGTGCGGGAGCGGTCATGTGATGGGCCTCTCCCGCCACTGCATAACCAAGCACATAACCATGGATCTTTGCGCCGCGCTCTTTTGCAGCGTTTTCCTCTTCTAAAACAAGGAAAGCAGCCCCCTCTCCCAGGGATATGCCGCGCCGCCCCAGGCTGAAAGGGGCGCAGGGTTCCGGATCGATAACTCTCAAGGAATTGAAGCCGGCAAAGGTCAATATGCAGAGACAATCCGAACCGCCACACACGGCTGCCTTCAATCTGCCGGAGGCGATGAGGTCGGCACCCCAGCCAATGGCGTTCGCAGATGAAGAACATGCAGTGGTGATGCTTCCCTGATAGCCGCCGATTCCATATGTTTCGGCAATGGCCGTGGAGGTGCGGTCGGGGAGTATGCCTCGCAGAAGAGATGGGTCCGGATTGCTGCCGGCGATGGTCTCGTTCAGCCATTGCTCGGCATGAAGCATGCCGGCAGAGCCTGCGCCCATGGATATGCCCACATCGTATGGTGAGTAATGTTGCAAAGCGCCGCTGTCAGCCAAAGCTTCACCGGCGGCAATGACGCCGAACTGGTCGGCACGGGAAAGCTTTGCCGCATTTCGCGCGCTGAAATAGTCGAGGGGATTGAAGCCTGGAACCTGGGCACCGATCCTTGAGGAAAAGCGGCTTACATCGAAAAGGTCGATGGGACCCATGGCACATCGGCCGTTAAGAAGGGCATCGGTGAAGGAAGTTATATCTTTGCCGGCGGCAGCGAAAACGCCCAATCCGGTTATTGCTATTCTTTTTCTTTCCATTGTTCTCTTCGTGGCATCTGGCTAACTTGTTCGCTAATGAAATGCCATTTTAACCGGAAAAGGAACAATAAATAAAGCTTTTCTTTGGCGCAGGAAAGCCCTTTTCAGACTATTCCCCCGTCCACCACCAGGCACTGGCCGGTTATATAGGAAGCCTGTTCCGAAGCAAGAAAGGCAACCGCCCCGGCGACCTCTTCCGCCCTGCCGATACGCCCGAGGGAAGAGGACTTGACGATTCTGTCAACCATATCGGGCTTCATGGCAGCGGTCATTTCCGTTTCGATCAGCCCCGGAGCCACAACATTGGCCCTGATGCCCATCGGCCCCACCTCCCTGGCCAGGGAACGGGTAAAACTTATGGCGGCTCCCTTGCTGGCCGCATAGTTGGTCTGACCGGCCGTGCCGCTTAAGGCGGAAACGGAGGAAAGATTGATGATGGCGCCGCGCCGGTTGGCGATCATCTTTCTCACCCCCCACTTGCAGCAATGGAAAAGGGGATAAAGATTGCCGCGGACAACGGCGTCCCAGTCATTTTCCGACATCATGGGAAGATAGCAGTCGCGGATGATGCCGGCGTTGTTGACGAGGATATCAATGGAACCGGTGGCTGCCGCCGCTGACTCCACAAGTGACATGGCGCCGTCGGCAGTGGCAACATCGGTTTTCACCGTAGTGATGGCACCGGCAAGACCGGCGGACTCTTCCTTGAGGGCAGCCGCTGCTGTTTCATTCGTCAGGTAAGCTGCCGTGACCTGTGCTCCCAACCGGGCGAAATGGAGGGAGATCGCCTTGCCGATACCCCTGGTGCCGCCGGTGATGACGACTATATTGTCTTTGAATTCCATAAAAGCTCCATTCAGACGGCAGATTCAACGACGGTTGCCGACATGGGCCTGATCCTGCTCCGGCCGAGTCTTTTCATCAGCTTCCACAGCGGTCCCCGCACCGGAAAATGGCGCAGGGCCTCCAGCATGGCATCGCTCATGTTGATTTCCAGCCCCGGCGCCACCCAGTTCTTTCTGGCCAGTGCCCGCTCCGTGACCATCTGGCAGAGGGTCTCCCGGATGGGAGGCGAAATATAGAAAACGGGTTCCAGCAGGGATGTTTCCGCAGCAAGGGTGCCGTCGGCCAGGGCGGAAGCGTGCAATGGCGTGCCGGGGAAGATACGGATGCCGGTCATGGCAATGACGGCAGTCGGTTCAAGCTCGTCCATCAGGGCAAAAGTCTCGTCGATGGTTGCTTCGCTCTCACCGGGTCCGCCGAAGAGAATATAGTGGGCAAAATCCGCCCCTGCTTCCCGGCACAGGCGCGAGGAGTTGCGCAGATCATCGACGGTAAACGATTTACCGAGATTGCGCAGCATCGAGGCTGAACCCGATTCACTGCCGAATTCCACGGCGTCGCAACCGGCGGCAATCATTGTCTGCAGCAGGGATGGTGTTATGAAGGCCGGGTTGATGAAGGCGGTCCAGTTGATCTGAAGTTTCTCGGAGATCATGGCCTGGCACAGTTCCTCGGCAAATTCGGGGGGGTAGTTGAAGATATCGTCGACAAAGTAGATGTAACCGATGCCGAAGCCCTCCACCAGAGATCTGATCTCGGTGATGATGTCGCCGATCGGCCGCACCCTGATCGCCCTCCCCTCCAACAGGGGATAGGTGCAGTAGATGCAGGAAAAGGGGCAGCCCCGCTTGGTCTGGAGGTTGGCCATCCCCCCTTCGCGGTAGTACCGTTCCAGCGGGAAAAGGCCGCGCTCGGCAGGTCTTATGCTCTGGATGAGTCTGGCGGGCAAGAAACCGGTTTTTTCCCTGACCAGCACCCCCGGCAGGGACTCGGGAATCAAGCCATCGGAGATGCATGTCAGCAGTTCCGGCAAGATTTCCTCTCCCTCGCCGACCACGCCGTAATCCGCATCCAGGTAGGCGAGAATCTCCGCCGGCATGATGGAAAAGCCCGAACCGCCGGCGATAACCGGCACCCTGCCGCGGCAGATGTCGACGATCTTTTTCACCCCGGGCAGATAGGAACGGCTCCCGGGAAAGGTGACGTTGTCGATGTTTCTGATGGAAAGAACCACTGCATCGGGAGTGAACTCGTCGAGAGCTGTACTTACAGCAGATTCAGGATCATCGGCAAAGCAGAGGTCAAGGACCTTCAAGCGGTGTCCCCGTTCGGCCAGCGGGCCGGCAAGATAGGAAAGACCGAGAGGGAAAACCGGATACGGGGTCCTTTCCCTGTTGGCTGAGATCAGCAGGATATCCATCACACCCCCAGAAACGCCATCATCTTTTCAAGCCTCTCGGCAATAACCGGCGGCAAGGTATACTGCAAGACCCCATTCATGTCAGTCAGGACGTGCACGGTCCTTCCCGAGGCGGTCAGCTGTCCATCTTCGCCGACAATATCACAGGTAAATTCGAGAGTGCTCGTCTCGGTGCGCTTCACTCTCGTGCGCACGCGCAGCTCCTCGCCGAAGCGGGCGGGTCTTTTGTATTTGATGCTGAGATCCACCACCGGCGCCATGAACCCTGCATCGGAGATTTGCTCCACACCCACATCGAAGCGTTCAGCAAGGTCATTGCGTCCTATTTCCATCCATGCCACATAATGGCCATGCCAGGCAACCCGGTAAGCATCCACCTCATTGAAGCGCACTTTGATCAAGGTCTCGTGGAAATTCACCGCACTCTCATTTCTGGTCAGTTTCACTGGCTATCCAGCGGTTGTACTTTTTCAGCGCCTCGCCTGCCCCTACCTCATGAAATCTCTTTGCCCCCATACTAACCAAGGCACGGTAGGTTCTTTCCCAGTAAACCGGCATACAGAGCTGTCTGAACATGAAATCGGGCAGGTCTTTTGCCTTTAATCGGTTCTGCTCCAGGTGATCAATGAGAACTCCGCAGGGCTCAGCATAGCTGTAATCGGCCAATATCTGCCGCAACGGTGTTTCCAACTCAGAAATGAGAGGAGTGTGAAGGGGCGCGTCGCAATCAAAGACTTTTGCCGAAAAGGCTCCTTGGGCAAGGGCCTCGGCAACGGCTGTTTCAATATTTTCTTTCGTGCCACAGAGAAGAAAGTGACGGGAAGTGTTATGATTTGCCAGATGAGTGCCACTGTTACCGGCAATGGCCAACACCGGCTCGCAGGTCAAGCCGATGATGCAGCCAAGGGCAAAGCCCCGGTTTTTGCCCATTTCTGCCAGGCATGCGCCAACACGCCAGGTAAGTTCAATTACCTCTGCCTCGGGAAGTGAAGAGCACGCAGCCAGTGCCGGATAAATTCCCATGCTGTGTTCAGCGACCACAGCAGGTTGAATCCCTGCAGACCGCATTTTACGGTTCATATACAGACTCATCCCTACGCCATAGAGCTGGAGGCCGACATTTTCGGTGCTCGCCTCTCGAAGCCAGCTGGAAGTGAGCAAGTCGAAGCCGGCCTTTTGCCTCACCAGTTCCGCAATTGTGGTAAAGCCCTCATCCGGGGGCAGAGCGGCGCCTCGGGCCAGTGGTTGTCCAGGGAACATGAAACAATCCATCAGCCTACCCCATAACCTTGGCCGTGCGCCGGATGGCGCTCCGGAAACCGAAATTCATCGGTGCAAAGACCTGCACCGATCGGTGCAGCTTGAAAATCCGCCGGTACATGGAAGAAAAGGAATAAAACGACCGGTTGAGCCAGTCATGGCCAGCCTGCAGCTCGGCTGCGCTCATGCCCCGCGGAATGAAATTCACATGCCCCATATCGTAATCGCGCCAGTCATTGGAAGTTATGCGCCCCTCTTTTTCCAGCCTTTCACGAACCTTGGTTCCTGGATAGGGAGTTAGGATGGGGAAGATGGCAGCCTCGATACGGGCTTCTTCGCAGAAACGAAGTATGGGTTCGAAGATGGCGGGAGTATCACCGTCGGAACCCAGGACGAATGAGCCGAGAATACCGATGCCGTGGTCGCGAAAGACCTTGGCCTGCTCAAGATATGATGTGGCCTGGTTGGTCACCTTGCCCATCGCCACCAGCGATTCCTGGTTTAGCGATTCGAAGCCGACGAACATGCCGATGCAGCCGGATTCGCCGGCCGCTCGCATTAGTTCGGGATCACCGGCAAAGTCGATGGGGGCATGGGAAAGCCATTTGAATCCCATTCCTTTCATGGCTGAGAACAGGGACAGGGCATAGCGGCGGTTGGCCACCAGATTGTCATCGACGAAAAAGGCGAAGGAATTCTGCTTGCGCAGCACTTCAAGTTCGGTAAGTACCTGCTCCACCGGCCGCTCCCGGTATTTTCTGCCGTAAAAGGCGGTAACTGAACAAAACTCGCAGTCAAAGGGGCAACCGCGGGTGGTCTGGAGTGTGTTTGTGAGTAGATAGCCTTTGCCGGCAAAGATCTCCCGCCTGGCAACCGGCAGATCCGCCATGTCCAGCATGGCGTCGGGGCGATAAACGGGCTGCAGGGTTCCCCTTTCAAAATCAGATACCAGCCGGGGCCAGACCAGATCACCCTCGCCCACGACTACCGCATCAACATGGAGAAGCGCCTCATCGGGAAGATTGCTGGCGTGGAAGCCCCCCATCACAACCCTTATGCCCCTGGCACGGAACTGGTCGGCAATCTCATAGGCGCGGGGCGCCTGGGGAGTCATGGCGGTGATGGCCACCAGATCCGCATGGCCGGCAACATCAAGGGGCTCCACGTTCTCGTCGCACAGGGCCACCTCCCAGTGTGGCGGGGTAGCTGCGGCAATGGCTGCGAGGGAAAGGGATGGGAATTTGAACCCCAGCTCGCCCCACAATCTCCCCTTGGGCCAGCCTGGAGAGATGAGAAGCAGTTTCATTTACGGTGTTCCGCGATGAATTCTGCCATGGTCCTGACGGAGCGGAAAACCTTGTTGCCGGTCTCTGCATCAGGGACGACAACGCCGAATGCCTTTTCCATCCCTACCACCAGTTGCAGAGCGTCGATGGAGTCGAGCCCCAACCCTTCGCCAAACAGGGGAGCGTCCGTCTCGATGTCGCTGATCCCCATCCCCTCGATGCGGAGGCTGTCTATAATCAGTTGTTTCACTTGGTCGATCAATTCTTCTGACATCTATAAACCCTTTTCCTTGTTGATATTTTCCCTGCCCCAGTAGTCGAAGAAATTGTACCACTGGTCCGGGTACATTCTGATGTATTTCTCAAAAACCCTCAGGATGCGCTCTGTCCCTTCCCCGATGGACCCGGCATGGTCGGCATGCCCTCCCCTGAAGTAAATGGGTGCTTCCATGATAGTGGCGTAGTGATTCCCCTCCAGAGGCACGAAAACGGGGATGACCGGCGCTCCGCTGGCCATGGCCAGATAAGCGGCGCCAACGGGAATGGAAGCCTGCCTGCCGAAAAAATCGAGGGTCATGGTATGGGAGGAGCCATCGCGCTCTCCAAGCAAAGCAAGTATCTCGTTACGGCGAAGGGCGTTGACCGCCTCGATCACCGCCAGCGGCGACGTATCGTTCCGGTCCACATAGATAAAGCGAATACCCCGTTCAAGCCGGACCTGCTCCCTCAACTCGTTTACCTTCTCATCCGGCTCCCTGAAGGTGAGGACATTCAGGGTGTACCCCATGTCCGCAAGCCCCAGCCCCCCCAGCTCCCAGTTACCCAGGTGCGGGGAAATGAGAATGGCGCCATTCCCTGCAGCAAGCGCTGCGTCGAGAGGACCGCCGTCCGACCTCCTGCCGATCAGCGACTGCAGTTTAGAGCCACGCCACCTCATCATCAGCATCACATCGCACCAGTTGCGGGCGAACTTGTAATAGGTGGCCAGCACAAGCAGCTCCACGTTCCGACTGCCGGTGATGATCCTGATGTTGGACCTGATCCCCCGTCTTTTTTCCGCCAGAAGCAGGTAAAAAAGCCCGCCCCAGAAGATGGCAAAGGGAGGGTGCATGAATCTGGGGACGAGCACGGTAAAGAGTCTTATGAAAAACAGGTTCAAACTACTGTATAGCGCCAAGGGAAGCCTTCTTCAAGCAAAGCTGTTCATCCGCCTGTTAGAAAAAAAGATCATATGCACAGGTCAACATCCTCTTCAGGCTGAAATCCTGGGTTTTGCCATAGTCCCTGAAATCGTCCTTTGCCTTCTTCGATCGCCGGTAGAACCGTAGATAAGCCTTGATCAGCAAGAACTGAAGCAGATGTCGATTGATGCGCGGATGGCGGAAGACAAGGTGGAGAGCATCATAGAATTTCCAACGCTTGAGAAATATCCGCTCCTTTAATTCCCTGTAAAGGGGGGTGCCGGGATATGGGGTCAGGATGGAAAACTGGGCAATATTGGTGTTCAGGTCAACCGCCATCTGGATGGTCCGCTCCACATCCTTGGCAGTCTCATTGAGATGGCCGAGAATATAGCTGCCAAAAACCTCGATGCCATTTTCCTGCAAAAGCTTTACCGCCTTTGCGGTTGCCTCCCCCTGATTCTCTTTCCCCAGTGTTTTCAATGATTCGTCATCGGCACTCTCGATGCCGAGAAAGACCGTTTTGGACCCGGCCTGTGCCATGGCTTGCACCATCTGCGGGTTGCCGACGATGTTATCGACGCGGGAGAAGTTCCACCATTGCAGATCATAGGAGCGAGCGCGGATTCCATCGGCAATGGCAATGACACGCTCCGGGGAAAGACTGAAGTTGTCGTCGACAAAGGCAACGGCACGGAAGCCGTAGCGGTTATACACCTCGTCGAGCTCTGCCAGCACCGATTCCGGACTGCGGCTACGCCAGCGGCGCCCGAAGAAAGAGGAAGAGGAACAGAAAGAACATGCCCCGGGGCAGCCTCGGCTGGTCACTACTGGCGTAAGGGGAATACCGTTCAGGGACGCACTGTACTTGCCCAGATCCAGGAGATGACGGGCGGGCAAAGAAAGCAGTTCCGGGTCGGGAACTGGACCGTTGGCCGTCTCCACCAGCTTCTTCCCGTCACGGAAGATTATGCCCTCAACCTCGGCCAGGTCTTCACGGCGTTCCAAGTTTTGAAGCAACCGGGGAAAGGTCAGATCACCTTCTCCCTTCACTATGCAATGCACATGACCGGTACGAAGGATCTCTTCTGCCATGAACTGCGGATGGGGGCCACCCATAACTACCGGACGGCCTATGGCTGCCGCCTGCCGTGCAATCTCCATGGCTTTTTCGATGCGAGTCGTGTCGGAAGTGATCCCGACAACATCTGCTGCTTTGATATGAAAGGGATCGAGATCCGACGGTTCACACTGCAGATCGATAACCTGTACCTTGTGACCGGCCTGTTCAAGGCTCGCTGCAATGTAGAGCAGCCCCATGGGCGGCAGACTGACCCCGAAGGTGGTAAAGACTCCTGTTGATGGCGGGTTTACCAAAAGGACATTCATGCTTTTACAGAACCGGCCCGCTTTGTCTCTCCTGCTTCAGCAGTAAATTCCATTTTCCAGGTCGGGTCGGCAATCCTGGCATAATCAGTAGCATACTTGTCCATGTCCCCCGCCAGGTCGGTGAAAATTTCACCTGCCCCCTCGTGAGTGGAGTAGGTGCCTTCCATGGCAAACATTTCACGCCCCACATAAGGATGATCGATCAGCATGCAAGGTCTCAGCAGGTTTTCGTGGCTGCCCTGCTTTTCTCTGATCTTACGGAAGAGTGGCGATTTCAGTGCCTCGTTTATTGAAGTGCGGCGGATGTTGTCCACGGCAAAATGGCAGAAGACGCAGGGTTCGATGTCGCCATTGGCATTGACATGGAAATATTTACGGCCACCGGCAATGCAACCGCTGATGATGGGCCCGTCATTCCAGAAATCGATGATCAGCATGGGCTTTGAACCGCGGAAATCGGCTGTCCTTCGCCGCATCAGGTCTCGCTGTTCCGGGGCAGGCATCAAGGCCATATCCGGGTTACGCCCCACCGGAACATAAGAAAAAAGCCAGAGGGCAAAACAGCCCTTCTCAACCAGCATGTCAATATAACTGCCATCGGTAATAATATCCGTATTCCTGCTGGTGTGGGTAAAGGAGCCGCAGAATGAAAGCCCTGCATTTTTCAGCAGATCCATGGCGTGCATCACCTTCCTGAAGTGGCCAGGGCCGCGTCGTTCATCGGTCTCGGTCTCATAGCCTTCAAGGGAAAAGGCGGGCATGACATTGCCGACCTCTATGAGTCGCTCCACCATAGCCTCGTCTATCAACCCGCCGTGGGTGAAGACGAGGAACGCCATATCCGAATGCTTCCTGAATATCTCGAATATATCATCCTTGAAGAAAGGTTCTCCCCCGGAAATAACGGCGAAATACACCCCCATTTCCTTCATCTGGGTGAGCACCGAGTCGATCTCTTCCAGGGAAAGCTCCAGGGACTTTTGATAGTCACCGGCATAGCAGCCGTAGCAGGAAAGATTGCATTTCATGGTCGGGCTGATCACAACTGTCGAAGGGGGATAGTAGCCTTCCCGGTCGGCCCAGGCTTTCCGCTTATTGGTTCCGGAGAGCAGATGGTTGACAGCAAGATTGGTGATCCATTTATCCCGCTGATTGGGATGCAAATCACGAAGGATGCGGCGGGGAAACTCCATACTTGGATGGTTGTCACGAAGCAGCTGGCGCATCCATCTGATGCGATCCCTGTAATAATCCTTTTTCGGGATCAGTTCCATCAGGTAAGTCATCCTGGCCAGGTTTTCATTGGACGAATTGGTCGCCAGCGAAAGGAGCAAAGAAACTATTTTTTCTGTCGAGTAGTTTTTCAAACTCTGGAGCATGTTCACCCACTTCATGAAGCTATTTAAAGATTATAAGGGTTTTCCCAACCTTAAGTCCGTTTTCAAGCACGCATGTATCGCAAAAAGGTCATACAGATATTCCAGGTATCGCGTACCGGTCTGTAATGGCTTGTAGCGCGCCCATCTGCCACGCGCGCCGCTATCGGGATGGAACCAATAGTAAACCCGCCACGCCAGGCCTTCATCAGTATTTCCATCTCCAGGTCATAGCCTTCTGAGACAAGATTGATGCTGCGCAGCAGATGACCGGAATAGTAGCGAAAGCCGGACTGGCTGTCGCTTATTTCAAAACCGGTCCGCTTCTTCATGCACCACACGCCAAACCGGTTCCAAAAACTGCGCAACCCCGCCATTTGGTTAAACTGGGAAAATCGCGATGCTATAAGGATATCAAGATTGTTCCCCTTGGCATGTTCAATCAGGCAACCGATGGCGGAAATGTCATGCTGACCGTCCGCATCGATTGTCACAATTCCCTCGAATCCATGCATCAGCGCCCAGTTGAACCCGGTTCTCAGGGCGGCGCCTTTACCCATATTACGGCGATGGCTGATGAGATTGAGCGGCAAACCCTTGATGCAGGTGGCAGTCGCGTCCATGGAGCCATCATCGACTACCAGCAGCGGTAAACCTGAAGACAGTGCTTCCGTAACCACGGCAACAATTGTCTTTTCGGCATTATAGGCCGGAATAATTATACAGCTTCCCACTTTTCCACCAACTGCCTCATGGTACAGAACTTGAGTGATTGCAGAAGATGCCTGAGCCGGCCCTCGGCGTCGCTCCTGGTTCCATATGCGGCAAAGGATTTCAGGGGCGGAAGGCTCAAGCGCGGACCGGATGGGTCCATTTCCCGAGGATGGAGATAAAAAACCGCAGGCACTCCCCCATTGTTAAGTTTCCTGGCAGTATGGGCGATCAAACCCAAGGGGAAAAATCGGAATCCCCATCCACCACCGGTCGGGAGGTTGCCGATGGGAGAAGGTGTCACCATGGGCGGCACCTCGACAATACTGCCTCCCGTGGTCGCAATAGCAAAAGGAGTGCGAGGCCCCTTTCGGTCACCCACAAATGGAAGCGGATTGTAACTGGAATCATACAGGTAACCCTCCTCTTGGAGGATATCCACTGCCCAAGGGGTCCCTGGACCAATGGACCATTGGGGCGCCCTGAAACCGACAGGCTTGCAGCCGGTTTGCCTGCCTATTACTTCCGCCGTTCGTCTAATTTCATCCCTGAAACTGTTCGGCCCCAACCGAGGCACCAGTGTATGTGAATATCCATGGGACGCAATTTCGTGTCCGTCTCTGACTATATCGCCAGCCAGAGTCGGCTCCTCTTCGGCGACGGAGCCGAGCATGAAGAAGGTGGCCTTGATATGGTACTCGGCCAGAATTGCCAGGATACGCTCGACATTCTGCCGCACCCGCCTGGACCCTGGAGGTAAAACCGGCTTCGCCTCGTAATTGCTGACGTGATACCAGTCTTCCACATCAATGGTCAGCGCATTATGCACATTTTCAGGATCAAGCCTTTTCAAAGATCCGCCAGTGTCCGAGTACGGTTAAACTCTTCTTTTCCCGCTGCAAAACCTGCTATTTATGAAAATTTCGCCAATTTCGCCATCAAAACAGGGCTTGCAACCTGAGATAAACAAGAAAAACGGTCCTCTCCCGGTAAAACTAATTAGCAGAGCAGGTTACACCATGTAAACAGCTAAGTCAATAAAGCAGCCGTCGGCATATCCGGGGTGACGAGCAGGCTCGTATCGCCAGGGATGCCATAGTAAAATATAGGCTTTTGGCCTTGACATAAAGGCTAATATAACCTACAAATGGCTGAATATTGGCCTTTTATGGGCAGTAGCCACAAAAATGCAAGACACTGGGACATGAAATTTAACTTTTTAAAAAAGAAGAAAAAGTACCGCATTCCAGCGGTTCTCCTGCTATTGCTGCTGCTACCGATGCTGCGGCTGGGATTTTTTGCCGGCAATCCCGCAGGCAGCGGCAAAACTATTGAAATGATTACTATCTCCCCGGGAATGACTCCCGGCAAAATAGCTGCAGAACTCCATAGAAGAAAACTGGTCTCCAGCACACGCCTTTTCACACTTTATGCCAGGCTTCGCGGCCTTGATGCCAGGTTAAAGGCTGGCACGTATCAATTCAACGACGGCATGTCCCCCGGAGAGATACTGGGCAAGCTGGCTACAGGGGATGTCTACCGGTGCCTGTTTGCCGTACCCGAAGGCTACTCCACTTTCCAAATCGCTGAAATGCTGGAGGCAAAAGGCTTCTTCAGCAAAAAATCCTTTCTCAAACAGTGCCGTGACAAAAAAATGCTTCACGACCTGAACATTCCGGGCTTGAGCGTTGAAGGCTACCTCTATCCAGGTTCCTACAATATTGTGCCGGGCATGTCGGAAAAGGACCTGATAGAGCAAATGGTGGAGAAGTTCCATGAAGTATACTCCACCAGGTTCGCCGACAGGGCAAATGGGCATCCCTTCGATCAGGTCAAGGTCCTCACCATGGCCTCCATGATAGAAAAAGAGGCTATAGATCCGTCAGAACGCCCCCTGATTGCCGCTGTTTTTCATAATCGTCTTAAAATGGGGATGCGCCTTCAAAGCGATCCCACTGCAGTTTACGGAGTAAGGGCATTTGCCGGCAACGTCTCAAAGCAGGATATCATGCGCAAATCATCGTACAACACTTACATGATCAAGGGATTGCCGCCGGGGCCCATCGGCAATCCCAGCAGCGCCGCTATAGAGGCGGTCCTCAATCCGGCACCTGCAGATTATCTCTATTTCGTAGCGAAAAAAAACGGCAATCATCATTTTTCGACCACTCTTGAAGAGCACAACCAGGCGGTGAACCGATACCTTAAATCCTCATCCAAATCCGCTCCCCCAACATCCGGGAAAACGGCGGGATACGCAAATGACTACCCGAGTATTACTGGCAGAAGATAACGCCGCACTGGCGCAGATGCTGCAGACCTTTCTTGCGGCACAAGGTATGGAAACGATCATTGCCGGGACCGGGACTGAAGCCATGCGTGTACTCGCTTCAAGCCCGGTGGATCTCCTGCTCCTCGACCTGAAACTGCCGGAACTGAGCGGCGTTGAAGTGCTGCAGAGGCTGCGCAAATCACCTGAACTGGCATCATTACCCGTCATTATCATGACCGGTGTATACAGGGGAGAGAAATATGCTTTGGGGGCGCAAAAACTGGGAGTTCGTCACTACCTGGAAAAGCCCTTCTCCAGGCAGGCATTCTTGAACGCGGTGCATTCATCATTGACAGATGTTCAAGAGATTGGAGAGGCGCGGAATCTTTTCAGCAAGATTCTTGGCATCCATGAAACCGGAAAAAGCGGCACGCTCTCTCTACCCCAAGGGGTCCGCGTAATATTTCTCCATGGGGAGCCAATTTCATTCATATCCAAGGGGGAACGCGGTTTTGCTTCCTTTCTGACCTCCACCGGGAAAATAACCGTCGACGACCTGAACCTGTTCCTCAGTTCCGGCGAGGGACGGCTTTTCTTTACCCACACGGGCCTTCTCACCTATGATGATCTGGTCGAGGAATCACGGCTTTTTCTTACCGCGGCAATTATTTCCGCCCTGCGGGAGACGACAGGTTTCAGCTTCCGAGAGGAACCGTCACCGAATACGGAGTTTCCCCTGGCCCCCCTGTCGATGCCCCGTCTCCTATGCCAGGCAGCCAGGGAAAACAGCATCCCCTTCGAAGGGGAACAGTTTATCAGGGTCAATGGCGGAAAGTACCCATTCAGAACTTCGCTCTTTTTTCGCCTCACCAACCTGCTCACGCTTCGCCGGGAAGAAATCGACTTCCTGCAGCAGCTGGCCGCACGGCGCCCCCTGAAGGAATTGGTTGCCGCGGCCGAAACGCCCGGCGAAGCGGCCGCATTTTTTTATTTTCTCTTTGCCATGGGCATGTTGGGTTTCCGAGATGTTCCGTCGGCAGATGAAGAACCCGATTTTGTGCAGAGGAACCTGTTCAATCGCCCAATGGAGGAGGTCAAAACCGCCGATGAACCAGCTGTCGGTTTCGACGATCTGGTGGAAGAGGTATCGGAAACACTGGAACTAGTAGTGGGCACCGATGGCATGGCGGCGCCGCTTTCCTCGGAAGATATAAATTTCGAACAGACTGTCCAGCGAGAGTATGCCGGCATCCAGAATAAGAACTACTACGAAATCTTCGGGCTCAGCCAGAACACATTCAGCTTCAATGCCTTGAAAGAAGCCTATTTTGCCAAGACCCGCCAGTATTCACCGGAAAAGTTCATGGAACTTTCCGGCACGACCATGAATATCGCCCAGGATATTCTCTCCCATTATGCCAATGCCTACAACACACTCTCCAGTGTAGTGGCCAAGGAACGCTACGACGAGATGCTCAATGCCGATACCACCCTGGGCCTTGACGGAAAGCAGGATGACAGGCTCCAGGCAAGGATCCAGTTTCAGTCGGGAAGCGTCTTTATGGAAATGGGGGAGTTCGAGAATGCGGAAAAGGCGCTTCAGGATGCCTACACCCTTGAACCGGACAATGCAAGCCACTGCGCCTTGCTTGCCCTTGCCATTTACAGGAATCCGGCCAACCGCAGCTCAAAGGCGTCACTGGAAAAAGCAAAGATGCTCCTCGCCAAGTCGCTGCAAATCGAGAAAAACGCAGAGGCTTATGCCTTAAGGGGCTGGATGCTCATGGATGAGGGACGTGAAGGGCTCGCCGAGGGAGAATTTCAGAAGGCACTGAAAATTAATCCTAAGGAAAGCAATGCCCGCAAGGGCTTGAATATGATCGCCGAAAAACGTGAAACCGATAAAAAGGGGCTCTTCAGGAAAATATTCAGCTGAGCTTGCTCCTCCACCTTATCCATCTATTCCCCAAGAATCGTTAGGGAACTACCAGTTCCCGCACCACGTCCCCCATAATCCTGCGGACTGTCTTTTCCTCAACCAGCTGAAAGAGACGGCTGCCGCCAAAGGCTATTTCCAGGCAATCCTGCCAGCTTCTTACCCTTACCGGAACTTCCGTCACGCCATTACCGACAAGACCGTCGAAGATGTGCTCCACTCCACCCGTCCTTTTGCGCGGCGCCCTTTCGTGCAGGTCAAGATACACCGCCTGGCCTAAACTATCATTGGTGATATATATCATGCGGCACCTCCATGGTTTTCTACAGTTAACCACAGAAATACGACACAATACGTCACAATTGGCCATTTCAAAGATGCCTACATTCAATAACCCGACGCATCAGCATTTCGCTTGACCAGCATCTCTATTTCACCGATTCGCAGTCTCCCCAAGGTTCAATCTGGGAGAAGATAAGCATCTGGCGTCCTACAGCTTTTTATAAAAACCCTTCTAACTGCTCATTTTTATGGGCGAACTTCTCACGATACATGTTCCGGTCAGCTTCAATGAGCGCTTCCTGTAATGATTCCGCACTCTCTGCCGTTGCCGCACCAAGTGAGATATTGATTTTATGACTGTGTCTCTCAAGGTTGTGGCAAGCAAAGGCTGCCTTGATGCGATCGACCGTTTCTTCAGCTACGGCCCGCCCTGCCCCAGGAATAATCAGAACAAATTCATCGCCACCAACGCGGGCCAAGGTGTCCCCGGAACGTATCACCTTTCTCAGTACCTGGGCGGTGGCCCTGATTAGTTCATCTCCCGCCGCGTGACCACAGGTATCATTGACGACTTTCAGGCTATCCAGATCAAAGGAAATGATGCTCACAGGGAAGACATCGGCTGCCGAAATTCTTGCCACTTCTGCCTCGAAAAAACTGCGGTTATTTACGCCCGTTAAGGAATCATGGGCAGATAAATGTTCCAGCCTCCTTTCAACCGCCTTCCTTTCACTGATGTCATAGCAGGAACCGATGTAGCCGGAAAATTGGCCACGAAGATCATAAAACGGCATGCCATGATCGATTATCCAGCGATATTCTCCGTCTGCACGTCGTAACCGGTACTCCATTACGAATGGCATGCGGTTCTTGAAAGAATCCTGATAGATGTTAAGGCAGCGATCAAAATCCTCGGGGTGCACACCCTCTGTCCAGCCATCCCCCAACTCCTGCTCCATGGTCCGACCGGAGAACTTGAGCCAAGTCTTATTGAAGTAATTGCATTTTGCATCAGTACCGGCCCGCCAGATGAGAGCGGGAAAGTCTTCAAATATTTTCAGATAAAAGTCCCGTGAGCGGCTGATTTCGTCAATATAGTGGCTGACCATCCAGTGAAGGATTATGGAAGTGACGACAACAAAGGCAAGACCCTTGAAAATGGATAGACGCGCGATCATGGAGGCATCTCTGACGATAGCTGTCACAATCATATCCGAAAATAATATCCACAGGCACCCAACAATAAGGTAGCTTCCAGATATCTTGGCAGTTATTACTCTGGCATTACCCTGTCGATCCATTTTTATCCTTTGGCGAAATTCCAACCGATTCCAGCCCTACTAGAAGACTCGGTTTTTATAGATTAAAACTTTAGCTTCATTTCATAAAAATCCCCTTTACAGTTGCCTGAATAATCGATAAAAATGACCTTTTGTCATCGGGCTTGACGTGGCAACTAATTGCATTGCTGCATCTCGGTACAGAACAAAAAGGAATCATCATGAGACCCCAGATTAAAATATCACTCACCATTCTTTTCTCCTTTTATCTGGGTGCTGCTGCCGGTATGGCTTCAGCCGAAGAAGGAGCATTGAGTCTTTCCATGAAAGACGCCATAAAACGGGCGGCTGAAAACAACCTGGACGTTAAGATCGAGCTCTATAATCCTGCCATTGCCGAGGCCGACATACGGAGAAACGCAGGCATTTACGATACCCTGTTAAATGCCCTGGTCAATTACAACAACTCCACCACCACACCATCAAACATAGTCATTACAGGGACCGATATCACCAAGCAGCAGTCCTTTGAATTCAATGCCGGAGTCAGTCAGCTTATCCCCACAGGGGGCACAGTGGCAATTGGCTTCAATAACATCTGGTACAACAACAATTTTGATGCCACCAGGACTCTCACCAACTACTACCAATCGGACCTTGTCCTTTCACTGAACCAGCCGCTTTTGAAGAACTTCGGCAGAGAGAACACAGAGCTGGCCATCAATGTCGCCAGATTTGCCAAGGAAGGCTCACTGGAAACGTTCAGGACGAGGCTCAATAACACCGTTTCCCAGGTACTGAACGAGTACTTCAAGCTTTACAGCCTGAGGCAAGACCTGGAAGTAAAAAAGGTATCCCTTACTCTGGCCCAGAGGATCCTGTCAGATACCCAGGGAAGGGTTAAAGCAGGGGTACTGCCGGCCATGGAGATACTCAACGCGGAGTTTGGAGTTGCCACCAGGGAAAAAGATATCATCGATGCACAACGGGCCCTGAATGATGAGATGGACCTTATTCGCGTGCTGTTGCAGTTGCAAGGGAACCAGGAAATCATACCCACCGACACTCCCACAAAACAGGAGCTTACCGTAGAGGAAGACGAGGCACTGACCTTGGCCTTTGCCACACGCCCGGAATTACAGACCCAGCGGGCCAACCTGAAAAGCAGGGAACTGCAGACACGAGCCCTGAGGAATCGCACCCTCCCAGATCTGACCTTTAGAACCAGTGTCTCCCTGACGAGCCTCGATAGAAGCTATTCCAACGGCATCAGTAATATCGGCTCCGCCGATTATCCGGTATGGGGGCTTGGTCTGCAGTTGTCCTATCCCCTCGGCAACCGCGCGGCGGAGAATGAATATATTCAAAACAAGCTGGCACTGGAGCAGACGCGAACCCAGCTGAAAGCAATCGAAACCAATATTGCCAACGAGGTACGGACGGCCATAAGGGGGCTCAGGGCTAGCTTCAAACAGCTGGAAGTTACCGACCGGGGCCGAGCTTTCGCTGAAGAACGACTAAACGCCTTCATCAAGAAGAACCAGGCAGGACTCGCCACGACCAAGGATGTGCTCGACGTTGAAAATGATTTGGTAACAGCTCAAAATAACCAGATTCGTGCACTGGTGGATTACAACAACTCCATCACCAGACTTTGGCTGACAACCGGGCAGCTTCTGGACAAGCAAGGCATAAAGGTAGATGAAAAACAGGCCGACTCACTGTACGACGAAGCTCGCCGATAGTTTTCCCATCCCATAAAAAAGTTGTCTGCCACCGAATTAGCGTTAGAATTGCAAAGGTAACGCGGAGGTCGTGTGGCAGATAAATTTCTGGCAAGTGAGTCACTGGAAGATTTTTTATCCGACCTGATGCAGATTGGTACCCTTCATGGTCCAACCATCAACCGCCAAGGGGTATTATCTTTCAATCCTGTTTCTTCTATTTTCGACCTGAACCTGGATTACCATCGCACTCTCCTCCCCCCTAAAAAATACCTTCTCCCTCCAAAAACAACAATACTGCAGTTTGAATCTGGTAGCGGCTATACTCAGGCAACCCCACCTAATGAAAGAACTGTACTTTTCGGTCTCCATGCCTGCGATTTGGCCTCCATCGCCTACCTTGACCGCGTTTTTCTGGAAGACCGTCCTGACCCGATCTATCAAAGCAGACGTAATCGTCTTGTGCTAGTCGGTATTTCCTGCAAGCCCGATGAATTTTGCTTCTGCGGCGAACTGGGAATTGAGTCATCATCGGTGCCATACGACCTATTCCTGGCCAAAGGGGAAGGTGGCTTTATTGTCCTCCAAGGGAGCCAATTGGGGGCAGAGATTATTGCGGAACTTACCAATCTGACAGAAATCACCGGGCTAGTGAGAAAAACGGCAGTAGCGGCAGAAACGGCCGCACACATAGACCGCGCAGTGCAAAGGCACGAGACTTTTGATGACAGTCCCCTCTGGGATGACTTCGCCAGACGTTGTCTTTCCTGCGGCGCCTGTTCCCTTTGCTGCCCGACCTGTTACTGCCTGGACGTGCGAGAGTATGGAGCCCTTGATGGACAGACGGCAACACGTATCCAGGAGTGGGACAACTGTCTTTTCAAAGCCCATGGTGAGGTCACCGGAGGAATAAATTTCAGAAAAACAAGACAGGAGCGGTTCCGCTATCGTTTTTTGCACAAGTATTATGGATTCGGCCCGCTCCGAGGCGTCATCTCCTGTGTCGGTTGCGGCCGGTGCCGGGAGGTGTGTCCGGTCAGAATCGATCTTCTGGAGCTGTTCTGTGAGCAAAGGAACTAGTGGAGCATCAATGACCGAAAACCCTATGATTCACATACCTGCGCCAGCAAAGATCATCGGCTTGAAGTCCTTGACATCGGACATCAAATTGTTTCGGCTTCAATTTGTCAACAATGAAACCTGCCGTGGATTCAGTTTCATCCCCGGCCAATTCTTGCAGGTATCGGCAGCCGGGGTTGGAGAAGCCCCGTTCTCACCTGTTAATGGTCCCGGATCAGATGGGCTCCTTGAGCTCTGCATCAGGCAAGCAGGCCACGTGACATCTAAGCTCCATTCACTGCAAGAGGGGGACCTCGTCTATGTACGCGGGCCCTTCGGCAACGGTTTTCCTGTGCATGAAATGAAGGGACATAACCTGTACCTGCTGGCTGGCGGTCTCGGCATAGTGCCGTTGCACTCGCTGCTCCGCTATCTGGTCGAACGACGGGAAAGCTTCGGCGCAATCACCTTCATGTACGGCGCCAAGGAGCCCTCCGCCCTCCTTTTGCGTGAAGACCTGCAGGAAGTTTCCTGCCAGAAAAATGTGAAGCTCATGCTAACAGTTGATTTTGCCACTGAAGATGAGGCCGGCAAGCTGCTCTGCAACATCGGGCTACTACCGGATCTGCTGAGGGGTACCTCTATTATGGCAGAGAAGAGTTATGCCGCCGTCTGTGGTCCCCCAGCCCTTTATAGATGCCTTATCGGCGAGCTTGAGTCGTTGGGCTTTAGAGACGAGTGCATCCTGCTCAGCCTGGAGAGAAGAATGAAGTGCGGTCTCGGGCGTTGTGCGCACTGTGCAGTCGGACAATCGCTCTGCTGCATCGACGGCCCCGTCTTTCGCTACAGTGAGATCAAGGACATCGAGGGGGCCATATGAGGCCGACTATTGCCTTTGCCGGTCTTACGGCTTGTTCAGGCTGCCAGCTTACCTTGCTTAATTGCGAGGATGAGCTGCCCCAGGTTGCCGAGAAATTTAGTATCGTCCATTTTTCCCTGGGCATGTCCGGGGGAGATGAGTGCTCACCCCTTGATGCTGCATTTGTCGAAGGGGCAGTCTCTACACCAGAAGACCTGGAGATCCTGTTGAGCCTGAGAAATCGGAGCCGCTTGCTTATTGGCGTTGGTACCTGCGCCAGGTGGGGAGGGATCGCGGCCATGAAGAATGATCAGTCCCGCAAGGAGCTTGCTGCGGCCGTCTATGGAGATTCAGCGCACTCCCTCTTGACCTTTGCTCCTGGCCCACTGCATCGCTTCGTCACAGTGGATTTTACAATTGTCGGCTGCCCTCCGGAAAAAACCGAGGTACTGGCTACTCTTGCATCGCTCCTTCACGGCACCCTGCCGGTTTTCCCAGACTACCCGGTCTGCACCGAGTGCCGCAACAGTGAAAATCTCTGTCTCCTCATGGAAAAAGACGAACTGTGCCTGGGCCCGCTGATTCAGTCTGGATGCAATGCCCGCTGTCCCGCTGTTTCCATTGCCTGTGAAGGATGCAGAGGGCCGGTCGTCGAGGCGAACGTCGCCGCAGAACTAGCTCTGCTTCTGGAAAAAGATTTCAGCAAAGAGGAGATCATGAGCAGGATGCGCCGCTTTTATCCGGAGTGGAACAATGAGTAATATTATTGAAATAAAACCGCTGACCAGAGTGGAAGGACACGGCGTAGTCCGTGTCTTTATGGATGGCAGCCATGTGGACCGTGTTGAACTGGCCCTGGTAGAACCACCGCGGCTATTCGAGGTGCTCCTGCGGGGAAAGCATTTCCGGGAAATTCCTGATATCATCTGTCGCATCTGTTCTCTTTGTTCAACGATCCACCGTGTCACAGCTCTGATGGCCGTGGAAAAAGCTTTCGGCATCATTGTATCGAGTGAAACCTATCTTTACCGCCAGCTTATTGTCCTGGGAGGGCACATCCAGAGTCATGCTCTTCATTTATTCTGCCTTGCTCTGCCGGATCATTTCAATGCTGCGGGTTTTGCAGACCTGGCAAAACTGGCACCTGACCTGTTAAAGCTCGGTCTGCGGATAAAAGCGGTGGGTAATGATATTCAGGAGACTATTGGCGGCCGCCTGATTCATCCGATCAATGTGAAGATCGGCGGTATGGGGCAGCATATTGCCAGCAATGACCTCCTCCGTCTACAGCAAAGCCTTAAATCAATACTTTCCGATACTATCCGCACCGTCGAACTCTTTTCATCATTCGCAACGCCGGGACCACCTCTGCCACCTCCCGTCTATCTGGCAGTGAAAGATGAAAATGCGCCACCACTTTTCGGAGACATGCTGACCACAAGCACCGGAATAGCGGTTAAAGGTTCCGATTATAGATCTGCATTGAAAGAGAGCGTAAATGATCATTCCAATGGCAAGTTCAGCCATTTTGATGATACAAATATTGCCGTAGGTGCCCTTTCCCGACTGAACATGAACATACGGTTAACAGAAGCGGCAGGAAAAGCCTTTGACCAGGCAAAGAAAAAGCTTGTTAATGGAGACATGTGGCAAAATAACCTTGCCCAAGCAATCGAGTTAGTTTTTGCCGTAGAGTCTGCCATGGAAATAATTGATTCTCTTCTGCAAACTGGGCACGGGCATTCAGCGACTGACGGCATACTATCACCCAAGGGCGAAGGAACAGCCATTACTGAAGCACCCAGAGGGGTACTCATCCACAGTTACAGTTTCAATAGTAGGGGATATTGCGTTGGCGCAGACATCATAACCCCCACAGCCATAAACCAAGCTGCCATCGAGCAGGACCTTCTCTTTTTAGCAAGAGCCACGGAAGGGGCAGGAGAGCAGGAAATGAAATTTAAGCTAGAGATGTTGGTACGAGCTTACGATCCCTGTATCTCATGTGCTGTGCACCTGATATCCCTTTGATTTAGCCGATATATGAATTCAGGTGCTAGCAGCAGCACAGAAGACAAACGAATATGGGTCTTGTGGACATATGAGGAAGTTATTGCGATAACGGGATAAGAGGGAGTGGAGACAGGTGAGGGCGAGGAAAGAAAGCAAGGTATGGGTAGAAAAAATCCAGAACTAAAAAAGCCCCAACTGAATGAACAGTTGAGGCTTTTCAAATTAAATCCCGGCGGCGACCTACTCTCCCACACAGCTACCCGTGCAGTACCATCGGCCCTGAGAGGCTTAACTTCCGTGTTCGGGATGGGAACGGGTGTGACCCTCTCGGCATAGCCACCGAGAAACTCTTGTGGCGGTGATTGGTGGTTGGTGATTGGTGATTGGCAAAAACGTTTGCCCATCACTGCTCACTAATCACTATTCACTGCCGTTTATTTATCTCGGCAATCGCATATATTTGATTTGTAGTAGTAGAGATTGATTAATATTAGGGGGTGGGGTTGCCACCCCCCTTTTGAAGTTAATTTTTATGGTCAAGCCTCACGGCCGATTAGTACTGGTCAGCTAAACAGATTGCTCTGCTTACACACCCAGCCTATCAACGTTGTGGTCTACAACGGGCCTTTAGGGGTTGTTACACCCAGGGATACCTAATCTTGAAGGAGGCTTCCCGCTTAGATGCTTTCAGCGGTTATCCTTTCCGTACATAGCTACCCAGCGAATGCCACTGGCGTGACAACTGGAACACTAGAGGTACGTCCATCCCGGTCCTCTCGTACTAAGGACAGCTCTTCTCAAGTATCCTGCGCCCACAGAAGATAGGGACCAAACTGTCTCACGACGTTTTAAACCCAGCTCGCGTACCGCTTTAATTGGCGAACAGCCAAACCCTTGGGACCTACTTCAGCCCCAGGATGCGATGAGCCGACATCGAGGTGCCAAACCTCCCCGTCGATGTGAACTCTTGGGGGAGATCAGCCTGTTATCCCCGGCGTACCTTTTATCCGTTGAGCGACGGCCCTTCCATACAGAACCGCCGGATCACTAAGACCTACTTTCGTACCTGCTCGACTTGTTGGTCTCGCAGTCAAGCTCCCTTATGCCTTTACACTCTACGGCTGGTTTCCAATCAGCCTGAGGGAACCATCGCGCGCCTCCGTTACTCTTTGGGAGGCGACCGCCCCAGTCAAACTACCCATCAGACAGTGTCCCCGACCCGGATGACGGGCCTGGGTTAGACACCCAAAACAACCAGGGTGGTATTTCAAGGTTGACTCCACCGACACTGGCGTGCCAGCTTCAAAGTCTCCCACCTATCCTACACAAGCTATTCCGAATGTCACTGTCAAACTGTAGTAAAGGTGCACGGGGTCTTTCCGTCTTTCTGCGGGTACTCGGCATCTTCACCGAGAATTCAATTTCGCTGAGCCACTGGTTGAGACAGCGCGGAAATCGTTACGCCATTCGTGCAGGTCGGAACTTACCCGACAAGGAATTTCGCTACCTTAGGACCGTTATAGTTACGGCCGCCGTTTACTGGGGCTTCGGTTCAAAGCTTCGCCTTGCGGCTGACAAATCCCCTTAACCTTCCAGCACCGGGCAGGCGTCAGACCCTATACATCGACTTACGTCTTAGCAGAGTCCTGTGTTTTTAGTAAACAGTCGCTACCGCCATTTCTCTGCGACCCTCTTCGGCTTCACGTGCGTATCGCTACACCTGATGAGGGCATACCTTCTCCCGAAGTTACGGTATCATTTTGCCGAGTTCCTTAACCAGTGTTCTCTCAAGCACCTTAGGATTTTCTCCTCACCCACCTGAGTCGGTTTACGGTACGGTCACCTGTGAACTGAAGCTTAGAGGCTTTTCTTGGAAGCATGGGATCAACGACTTTATGAGCATACGCTCTCGTCATCACGCCTCGGCGTTAATGGAGAAAGGGATTTGCCTCTCTCTCCCGCCTACACGCTTAAACCGGGACATCCAGCACCCGGATCGCCTACCCTTCTCCGTCCCCCCATCGCATTCACAGGTGGTACAGGAATATTAACCTGTTTCCCATCAACTACGCCTTTCGGCCTCGCCTTAGGGACCGACTAACCCTAAGCAGATTACCTTTACTTAGGAAACCTTGGGTTTTCGGTGACAAGGTTTCTCACCTTGTTTTTCGCTACTCATGTCAGCATAATCTCTTGTGATACCTCCAGCCGTTCTCACGATCGACCTTCGCAGGCTTACACAATGCTCCCCTACCACTCATACCTTAAGGTACGAATCCGTAGCTTCGGTACTATGCTTAGCCCCGTTACATTTTCCGCGCAGACCCACTCGACCAGTGAGCTATTACGCTTTCTTTAAAGGGTGGCTGCTTCTAAGCCAACCTCCTGGTTGTCTGGGCATTTCCACATCGTTTTCCACTTAGCATAGATTTTGGGACCTTAGCTGACGGTCTGGGCTCTTTCCCTTTCGAC